>JBDSRZ010000261.1:0-16385 GCA_039929025.1 Usitatibacter sp.
CCTCGCCGCCGCCGCCGCGGCCCTCGCCGCGGCCCTGCTGCTGCTGTTCGCCATCGCCGCGCTGCGGCTGTTGCGCCGCGCGCGAGAGCCGGTGCGCGCCGCGCGCGAGGAGCGCTGGCGCCAGGGCGCGGTGAGCGCCGAGGAAGGCCTGGCGATGCTCTCGCGCGGATCGCTTCGCGCGCGGCTCCTCGCCATCGGCGCGCTCGGGCAGCAGCGGGAGGCGCGCGCCTGGGACGCCCTCCTCCGCCTCACGCGCGATCGGCAGTCGATCCTGTCCTTCGCCGCGGCGCGCGCGCTGCTGCGCATCGACCCGCGGCTCGCCCTCGAAATCCTGGGGCCCGCCATCGTGCACCGCGCCGACTGGTCGCTCGCGCGCATCGGCACGATCTTCGATGAGCTCGGGCCCGGCGCCGTCACCGGTCCGATCACCACCATGCTCGTCTCCCGCTCCCGCGACGGCCTCGATCGCGTGGTGAAGCTCGCGCGCTTCGGGGACCGGGGGCGCGTGGCACCGATCATGCGCGGCTGGCTCTCGTCGAGCGACGAGCCGGAGCTCATCATGGCGGCGCTCGCCTACGTCGACAATGCGGCGGACCTGCCCTGGGCGCTGGGCGCGGCGAATCACGACGAGTGGAGGGTGCGCATGGCGGCGGCGCGCGCGCTCGGCAGGATCGGCGCCCGCGAGGAGTTCAAGCCGCTGCTCGACCTGCTGCGCGACCCGGTGTGGTGGGTGCGCTACCACGCCGCCCAGGCGCTCACCGGTTTGCGCGGGCTGGAGTCCTACGAGCTCGAGACCGCCCACGAGGACCTGCGCGACGCCTACGCCTCGGACATGCTCGCGCACGCGCTCGCCGAGTGGGGCCGGCGGGCATGAACACCGTGCTCCTTGCCATCGCCTGGACCTTCGTCGCCTACCTGGTCCTCCTGCACCTCGGGCAGGTAGTCCTCAACCTGCGCGCCATCCCGCGGCTGCGCCGCCGGCTCACCCTGCAGCCCGTCGACAACCTGCCGCCGCCGCACCCGGAGCTGGAGCTGCCCGTTTCGGTGGTGGTATCGGTGGGCGACGAGGAAGCCACCATCGTCGCGGCGCTGCGGGCGCTGCTCCTCCTCGACTACTCGGAGTTCGAGGTGATCGCGGTGATCGATGGCGCGGGCGACAGGACGCTCGAGGTTCTACAGCATGCCTTCGCGCTGGAAGCCTTCCCCGAAGCGCATTGGCGTCGCATCCCCACCCGGCCGGTGCGCGCCATCTATCGCTCGCGCACCGCCCCCAACTTGCGGGTGATCGACAAGGAGCACGGCGGCGAGGCGGACGCCGTCAACGTGGGCATCAACGCGTCGCGCTACCCGCTCTTCTTTGCTGTCGACACCGCCACCATCCTGCTGCGCGACGGCTTGCGGCGCCTGGCGGAGCCATTCCTCGACGATCCGGCGGCGCTCGCCAGCCGCAGCGCGCTGCGCGTCGCCAACGGCAGCCAGTTCGGGCCGGGCGAGCTGCAGCGAGCAGAGCTGCCGTCGGCGATGCTCGCGCGGCTGCAGATGCTCGAGGCGCTCCGCGCTTTCCGCTTCGGCCGGCTGGGACCCAGGTTCGCACACGCGGCGCCGATCGCGGCGGAAGCGGTGGGCATCTTTCGCAAGGATCCGGTGCTCGAGGCGGGCGGCTTCCGCAAGGACATCGGCGCACGCGATGTCGAGCTCCTCGTGCGCCTGCACGGCGTCATGGCCCGGCGGGGCGAAGAGTACTCGGTCCACTTCGTCCCCGACCCGGTTTGCTGGAGGCAGGTGCCCGAGTCGCTCGGCACATTGATGCGCGGGTGCGTCTCGCGCCAGGCCGAGCTCGCGGCGTGCCTTCATCGCAAGGGCTTCGTGATCCCGCTGCTCGCCGAATGCTATGCGCCGCTGCTGGAGATCGCGGCGTACCTCTTCGTGGCCGCGATGTTCGCCCTCGGCCAGATAAGCGGTGCGACGTTCGTGGCCTACCTCGCGCTCGCGTTCGCGCTCGGCTTCCTCGCCTCGGTGAGCGGCATGCTGCTGGAAGAGATGTCGTTCAACCTCCATCCGCGCTTCGAGCAGCTCGAGCGGCTGGTGATCACGGCGATGGTGGATAACCTCGGTTACCGGCAGTTGCAGTCGATCGCACGCGCCCGGGGATTGGCCCGGTGGGCGGCCGCGGGGCTGCGCGGGACTTAGGATCTGCGACCAGGCCATGGCGGCAGCATGGCTGCGTTTCACAACCACCTGAACTTCGAGCTGGAAAAACATTTCTGTGTGTCGTGCTAATTCCCGCCGCCGAAGAAGCACAGTCAATCGGTTTCCTCTGTGCCACCTCCGGGATTCCTCTGTGTCCTCCGTGTTGAAAATCCCCAGTTCCCATTCGCGGGGTGCGTTTCCAACGAATGCTAGCTAGGCCCTCACGTACGGCAGCAGCTTCGGGTGCTCGACGCCGAAGCCCTGCGCATAGTCGACCTCCATCGTCCGCAGCACCTCGAGCGTCTCCTGGTTCTCGACCTGCATGCAGACCGTCCGCATGCCGTACTCGCGGCAGAGGTAATTGAGCGCCTTCAGCTTTTCCCTTGCGTCGTCGTCGAAGGCGATGCGGTAGGCGAGCGAGCCGTCGAACTTGACGATGGTGAAGCCGAGCGAGCGCGCGAGGTCGAACGGGCGTTCGGCGCCGTCGTGGTTGCTGATCGCGAAGGTGCAGCCCGCCGCGCGCAGCGCTGGCACGAGCCTCGCGATCTCCTTCGGGTGGGCGAGCAACTCCGAAGACGCAATCTCGAACGAGAGCGCCTCGGCCGCTCCCGCCTTGCGGCGGATCTCTTCCAGCACGTATCCCGCGAAGGCAGACTCGTCACGAATGGTGTCCGCAGCCAGGTTCACGCTGCATCGCGGTGCGGACCGGGCGCCGAGGTTGAGCTCTATTTCGCGGATCCACGCGAGCACGCGCGAGACGATCCAGCGATCGAGCTGCGGCATCAGCCCCTGCTCCTCGAGCAAGGGGAGGAACATTCCCGGCGACTGCATGTTGCGCTCCTCGTCCTTGAAGCGGATCAGGATCTCCCGATAGCCCGCGTCGCGGCCTTCCGCGAGGGGGACGATCGCCTGGGAGAAGAGGACGAACATGTTCGCGTCCAGGTCGCGCGCGAAGCGCTGGTGGATCAGCTTGCTGGCATACAGGGCGCGGGTCTCTGGAGTCATGGCCATCCCGGGTGCCCTCCTATCGGCCCGAGGTCCAATGGCTGCGTGACCCGACCCAGGTCGCGTAGGCACTCGCTTCCATGGGCGCGGCAACGAACAGTCCCGCGGCGAGGTCGCAACCCAGCCCCGCGCAAAGGTCCCAGTCGGACTGGGTCTCCACGCCTTGCGCCGTCGAGGTGAGGCCGAGCGTCCTGGCGGTCTCGATCATGGCCATGAAGGCGGCACGGTTGGACGCGTCGATCGACTCGTCCTTCGCCTGCGTCCGGCCGATCCTGATCTCGGTGAAGGCGATGCGGGCGAGCTGTTGTTCCGCCGCGGGCCCGGTGTCGCACTCCTCCACCGAAAGTCCGAAGCCGCGCAGGCGCAGGCGCGCGAGGTTCTCGAGCGCGGCTCCGGCAAGGATGTCGGCCGCGTGGCCCGTGGTCTCCAGGACCATGTGGTGCGGATCGAGTCCCTGCCCCGCGACCAGCTCCGTCACGCGGTCGGCCAGGCCCGGGTGCTCCAGCGAACGCAGCGCGAGCTTCACCGAGACAGTTTCCTCCAGGCCCTGCGCGCGCCATTCGCTGCAGCGTGCCGCCGACATCTTCAGCATCACCCAGGTGAGCTGGTCGATCTCGCCGCTGTCCACGAGCGGCGAAATGAAGGCGTAGGGCTCGATCTTGCCCATTTCCGGATGGCGCCAGCGCGCCAGGGCCCTCGCGCTCACGATCTTGCCGCCGGCCATTTGCACCCGCGGCTGGAAGAACGGCTCGAACTCGCCCTTCGACAGCCCGGCGAGAATCTCCTCCAGAGAAAATGTCGGCCTCGCCTCCACCTTCGCCTCCAGCTTGAGTGCCCGCCACGCATGACGGCCTTTCGCGACGCGCGGAGCGCTGATCGCCGCATCCAGCTTCTGCGCCGTGACCGGCTTCTCGACGATCCCGACAAGCTCCACCCCGTAGGCCTCGGTCATGCGCGCGACCGCATTCAGCAGCGAACGCTCCAGCCTGCTCGCGAGGACCACGGAGACGGGAAATTTGGCGAGCCCCAGGTGCCGGATGAACTGCATCCCGTCCATGCCCGGCATGTCGAGGGCGCTCACCACGACGTCGACGGGGCAGCCCACACGCGAAAGGATCGCGAGCGCGGCATCTGCATCGTCGGCGACCGCGACCTCCTTCGCGCCCAGGCCCCGCAACATGCGCGCGATATCCTCGCGCTCCAGTTGCCGGTCCTCGACGACCAGAAACCGCAGCTCGGCGAACTGGATCGGCCGCGCGATCGGCAACGGGACCGCGGCCACGTTCATGTTGACCTCAGGGTCTTGCTGCGCAGGTTTGCTGCCTGCCGCTGATTTCGGGTCACGCTCGCCTGAGTTTGGGACATGGAGCCTCCAGTGTGAGCTTCAGGGTGGCGCGGCGGCACGCGCTCGTCTGTTCGCTGGCGTACTTCCCGCGGGTCGCGGGTCACGATGCGCGCCTCGCGCCCTGCTTGGCGCGATACATTGCCGAATCGGCGGCGGCGAGCAACGCCTCGGCGTCCTCGCCGTCGGCGGGATAGAGCGCGATGCCCACGCTCCCGCCGATGCTCACGCTGTCCCTCTGCGCACCCAGCTCGAAGGATGCGGCCAATGCGGCGACGATCTTCCGGGCAACCGCCTCCGCTTTCGAGCGCTCCGCAATGGCGGGAAGGATCACGGTGAACTCGTCGCCGCCGATACGCGCCACGGTGTCGGAGTCGCGCACCTGCTCCCTGATCCTGCGCGCTACGCTCTTGAGGAGCTCGTCGCCGGCGGCATGCCCGAGCGTATCGTTTACCGGCTTGAAGCGGTCGAGGTCGAGGAAGAGGAGCGCGAAGCTGCGCGAATCCTGCCGCGCCGCCGCGATGATCTCGCCCAGTCGGTCGCCGAAGAGCAGCTTGTTCGGCAATCCGGTGAGGCTATCGTGATTTGCCACCCGCCGGATGCGCTTCTCCGCGAGCTTGTGCTCGGTGATGTCCGTCACCACCTCGAAGCAGCCGAGCACCTTCCCCTGGGCACCGTATTGCGGCAGCAGCTTGATTTCGAGGTAGCGCAGCTCCCGTCCCTTCCGCCAGTGCTTGCGCTCGTAGGTGGCGGGCATGCCCTGCATGACTTGTGCGAAATGCGCCTCGATTTCTCGGTATACCTCGGGTCCAGCGAGCTCGCGCAAGTGCTTGCCGACGGTCTGGTCCTGGGAGAAGCCGAAGAATTCGGTGAACAGCAGGTTGGCGAAGCGGCAGCGGAGGTCCTCGTCCCACGATGCCGACATCGCCGGTACGCTGTCGGCGTAAAGGCGCATGCTCTCCGCGTTGTCGCGCAGCGCCTGTTCCGAGCGCTTGCGCGCGGTGATCTCGACCGCGACCCCAAGGTAGCCCTGGAAGTCGCCTTGCGCGTCGAACACCGGATCGCCGCTGATCGACATGTGGCGCTCGGTGCCGTCCTTCGCCAGCCGCGACAGCTCGAAGCCGCGGAACGGCCGGTGGGCGTCGAGATCGGCGCGATGGGCGGCCCAGCCCGCTTCGTCGGGCGTGAGCGACGGAACCTCCCAGCGGCGCTCACCCATCCGCGCGGAGCGCTGGAATACGGAAGTCTTGAGCGAAGCGACGTCGACCGCGCCGCGCTCCGTGAAGCGGTGCTCGGCATCGGTCTCCCAGTAGTAGTCGGACGTCATATCGGAGAGCGCACGGAAGCGCGCCTGGCTCGCGCGCATCCCGGCACGCAGCGAATTCACCTGCATGCCGATCAGGACGAACAACGGCAGGAAAACCGCCAGAGCGAGCCAGGTCAGGAGCTCGTAGCGCATGTCGCGGATCGCTGTCGGGCGCAAGATCAGCAGCAGATTGATGACCAGCGCGTAGGCCGCCATCGTATAGAGCGTGACGCCGACGAACTCCCGCGGTTTCAGGCGAAAGACGCCGAAGAGGAAGATGTTGAAGCAGGCGAAGAGTGCGACGCCGCGTTTGTCGTCGATGTGGTAGACGATGAACATGAGGGCGGTCACGGCAACCAGTATCTGGACTTGCGTGAGGCTCGGGTCCCGGAAGCGCAGGTTGAGCCCGGAGCGGATCACCGCGTAGAGGACCGCGTTGATCGCCAGGAAAGCGGCGGCGGCCTGCGCGAGCGCCGCAAGGGGGAGCATGCCCAACGCCCATGCGATCGCCCCGAGGCCGATTCCGAGCGCGTAGGTGAGCGCTCCGAGCCTGAAGCGGTGCAGCCGCAGCGCCTGCTTCGCGGCCAGCGAATCCCGAATGACAAGAGGGGCGGCGCTCATCGCGGCGGCTTGTCGCTGATCGGCACTTCACTCGCCGGGGGCGTCGCGGCTCCCGTTACGCGATGCGATGCCGGACCGAGGAACCTCGCCTGCAGGCT
Source organism: Usitatibacter sp. (assembly GCA_039929025.1). Lineage (GTDB taxonomy): Bacteria > Pseudomonadota > Gammaproteobacteria > Burkholderiales > Usitatibacteraceae > Usitatibacter. Next base: position 6,563 of record JBDSRZ010000261.1, read on the forward strand.
GCCACTCGAGAGCGGCTCGCTGAAGTGCCCGCCCTGCGCCTCATCGCAGCCCAGCAGGACCAGAAGGCGCGCCTGCGCCGCGGATTCGACGCCCTGGGCGACCACGCAGAGCTTGAGCGAGTGGGCGAGGTTGATGAAGGTGGAAACGAGCGCGAGGCCCTGGGGCCCGTTGGTCATATCGGCCACGAACGAGGGGTGAATCTTCATCGTGTCGACCGGCAGCCGCGCGAGGCAGCTCAGGCTCGAGAAGCCGATGCCGAAGTCGTCGATCGCCGCCCTGACGCCGAGCGCGCGCAGCGCCCCTAGCGTCGCGACGCTGTGATGCACGTCCTCCATGACGAGGCTCTCGGCGATCTCGAGTTCGAGCCCGGCGGCGGCCCGCGGGTCGACGCCCACCAGATCCTCAACCATCGCGACGAAGCCTCGGCGGCGGAATTGCAGGCGCGACACGTTGAGGGATATCCGCACTTGCGGCATTCCGGCCGCGGCCCAGCGAAGATGATCCTCGATCGCCTGGCGCAGCATCCAACGCCCGACCTCGAGGATGAGCCCGGTTTCCTCCAGGATCGGCGTGAAGCGATGCGTCGGCACCAACCCCTCCGCCGGGTCGTTCCAGCGGATCAGCGCCTCGGCGCACATCAGCGCGTCGCCCACGAGGTTCATCTGCGGCTGGTAATGGAGCAAAAACTCGCCCTCTTGCACCGCGCGGCGGACCCGATTCTCGAGGGTGAGCCTGCCGGCCACCGCCTTGGTCATGTTGTGCGCATGGAATAGGTAGCGCTCGCCGGTCGCCTTGGCCTGCTTCAGTGCCGCCTCGGCGTTGCGGAACAGGGTCTCGGGATCGGCGCCGTCGCCGGGATACACGGCCACGCCGACCTTGGCGGAGATGCGAAACACCGTGTCGTCCAGCTGGAACGGATGCTCCTGGAACTCGCCCAGGCCCTTCTCCAGCAGGTGCTCGACATTCCCCCCGGGACTCACCTCCGGCAGCAGGACCGCGAAGTGGTCGGCGTCCAGGTGCGCCACCAGGTTCACGTCGCCCGCGGACCGCGTGAGGATCTCGGCCACCTGGCGCAGCAGCGAGTCGCCGGCAAGCCGGCCGAGGCCGTCGTTGATGTTCTTGAAGCGCTCGATGTCGATGAGGAAGAGGGCGAGCCGGTGCGCGCCCCTCGTCGCCGCGCGCAGCGCCTGGCCCACCCGCTCGAGGAAGAGCGTGCGGTTGGCGAGCCCGGTGAGCGCGTCGTAGTAGGCGAGGTAATCGAGGCGCGCCTGCTTCTCGATGTGCTCCATGGCGAAGGAGATGTCGGCGGCAAGGTTCAGCAGCAGGCGCGTCTCTTCCTGGTCGAACGCGTCGATGTCGCCGGAGAAGAGCGCGATCACGCCCTCCACCTTGCCGCCGGCCGACAGGGGAAAGCAGGCGAGGGCCTTGTGGCCGCGCGCCAGCAGTTCCTCGCGCAGGACCTCCTGCGTCGCCAGCGTCGGGTCGGTCGCGACGTCGTTGCAGATGACCGGGCGTGCCTCCCGCATCGCGCGGGACGCGGGTCGCGCGCTTTCGGGGCGCTCCGGGCGCGTCGTGAGCACGATCGTCTCGCGAAAGCCTTCCCGGCCCCCGTAAAACGCCACCACCTGCCCCTCCAGCGTTTGCGGATCGATCACCCCGATCCAGGCCATCCTGAAGGCGCCGGCATCGACGGCAACCCGGCAGGCCTCCTCGAACAGCTCGTCGCGGCTCTGCACACGCACGATGAGCGCGTTGATTCCGGTGAGCACCGCGTGGACCCGGTTGAGACGCCTGACGTGGCGTTCGCTCCTCGCGCGCTCGGTGATGTCGCGCAGGATGGCGGTTGAAAAAAGCTGGCCGGTGGATTCGTCGTTGGAGACCGAGGCCTCGATGTCGAACTCCTCGCCGCCCTTGCGCCTGCCGCGCACCACGCGCGACGCCGCCATGCGTCTGCCGAGGCGATCGCTGGCGGAGGCCGGCCCCGGGCGCGTGCGGCCGGCATCGAAGCACTCCGGGAGGATCATCTCGACCGGCTGCGACGCGAGATCCGCCGCCGCGTACCCGAACATCTCGTGGGCGGCGGGATTGCTCTGCACGATGAGCCCATCCCCGTCCACGGTCACGATCGCGTCCATCGCCGAGGTGATCAAGCCGTTCAGGCGCCGCTGGCTCTCGCCCGACTCGCGCGCGGCCTGCTTGCTGCTGGCTTCATGCTCCTGCACCGCGCGTCCCATGTCGTTGAACGCCGCGGCGACCTGCCCCACCTCGTCGGGCCCTTCGACGGCGGAGCGGTGGCCGAAACTGCCGCCCGCCATGACGTGCGCATCCTGCTCGAGCTCACGCAGCGGCCGAGTAATCCTGCGCGCCACGACAAGGACCGCCCAGGCGGCCAGCATGAAGACCAGCAGCACGGCCAGAATGGTCTGCGTGCGGCGCTGCACCGATTCCGCCAGCGCGCCGTGGGTAGGCAGCGCCGCCATCGCCACCCAGTCGCTGCCCCTCACCGGCGCATAGGCATGGATGCGCTCGACGCTATCCGCGCCGACCTGGATCGACGGCGCCCGGCTCCGCGCGCCGGCGATGTCGGCGGCGGCATCCACGACCCTGCCGACCGCAGCACGGTCGGGAATGTTCATCAGCAGGTACCCGTCGGCATTGGTGAGCCGTGCGCGATAGCCTTCCTTCAGGTCGGCGCCTCCGAGGAGGGGCCCGAGCCTCGCGAGGTCGAGGGTGGCGGTCGCCGCGCCGACCATTCGGCCGTTCTCATCCCGCACTGGAAATGCGGCGATGACGATCCAGTTGCCCGTGAGCTGGCCGCGAAGGGGCTCGCTGAACACCATGCCGCCGGCCCTCAGCATCCGCTCGTACAGCTGCGGCCTGCGGCTGGCGACGATCGGCCCACCCGCCGGGAGGATCTCGTTGCAGACGAACTCCCACTTCAGGTTGAGGGTGCTGAAGTTGGTGTACCCCGGCATCGCACGGCGTATGTCGGACAGGAAGGGATCGCAGCCGAGGCGGTCCATCGCCTGCACCGCGGGCCGCAGCGCGATTGAGGCGAGCAGCGAGCGGGCGTCCTTCACGACGGCCTCGGCGCGGGTTGCTATGGCGTTCACGATCAGGGCGGATGACTGCTGCGCGAGGTCCCTGTCCGCCTTGAACTGGGCGTACAGGCTGAATGCGAGGATCGCGCAGAGCGGCAGGCCCAGAGCGACCACCAGCAGCGTGAGCTTGCTGATGATCGAGGTCCGCCGCCACGACTCGCCCTTGCCGCGGACGAAAGCGGCCTTGATGGGCGGCACGGACGTGGCCATGGACGTCTCAGCTCGCACGCACGGCGACCGGCTGCGCCTTTGCCGTCTGCCGGACCAAAAACCGACCCTCGTACTCCGCCGTGGGAACGGCCTTGCTTAACAGGAAACCCTGCATCTCGTCGCACCCCAGCAACCCCAGCAACCCCGACTGCTCCTCGGTCTCGACGCCCTCGGCCACCACCTTCAGCTTCAGGGAGTGCGCAAGCCCGATGATGGTGGAGACGAGCGCCAGGCCCTGCGACCCGGACGTCATGTCGACCACGAAGGATCGATCGATCTTGAGCGTATCCACCGGCAGCCGCGCGAGGTAGCTCAGGCTCGAAAAGCCGGTTCCGAAGTCGTCGATCGCGACCTTCACGCCCAGCGCGCGGATCGCGGCCAGACTCGCGATGGTGTGCGGCACATCTTCCATGATCAGGCTCTCGGTGATCTCCAACTCGAGGCCCGCGGCGGCGCGCGGGTCGGTGGCGACCAGCTCGCGGATCTCGTCGACGAAGCCGCGGTGGCGCAGCTGCATCGGCGACACGTTCACCGCCATCCGCGCCGCCGGCAATCCTGCCGTCTCGCAGCGCAGGTAGTCCGCGAGCGCCTGGCGCATTGCCCAGCGCCCGACTTCGTGGATCAGGCCTGTCTCCTCGAGCATCGGGACGAAGCGGCCCGGCGGCACCAGTCCGGTGATGGGGTCGTTCCAGCGGATGAGCCCCTCCGCGCCGGTGAGCTTGCCGCTCGCGATGCTCACCTTCGGCTGGTAATGCAATACGAACTCGCCGCGGTCCACCGCACGGCGCAACTGGCTCTCGAGCGTGAGGCGCCCAGCCGCCCTCTCGGTCATCCCCTGCGTGTGAAAGAGGTAGCGTTCACCGCTAGCCTTGGCCTTCTTCAGTCCTGCCTCGGCGCTGCGGAAGAGCGTCTCGGCGTCGACACCGTCATCCGGATAGATCGCCACCCCCACCTTCGCCGCGAGCCGGAAGACCGCGTCGTCGACCCGGAACGGATGCCCGACGAACTTGCCCATCCACTTCTCCAGCAGCCGCTCGACGCTGCCTTGCGCGCTCACCTGGGGCAGCACCGCGGCGAAGTGGTCCGCATCCAGGCGCGCGACGAGGCTCGCTTCTCCGGCGACTCGTGTGAGCCACTGCGCCACCTGCTTGAGCAGCGCGTCGCCCACCGGGCGGCCGAGGCTGTCGTTGATGCTCTTGAAGCGTTCGATGTCGATGAGGAAGACCGCGAGCTTGTGCCCCGGGCTCTGAGCACCGCGCAGCGACTGTCCGACGCGCTCCAGGAAGAGCGTGCGATTCGCGAGCCCGGTAAGCGTGTCGTAGTAGGCGAGGTAGTCGAGCAGCTCCTGCTTCTCGATGTGGTCGATCGCGAACGCGATATCGCCCGCGAGTTCGGCAAGCAGCGCGATCTCTTCCACGTCGAAGAAGCCGGGCTCGTCCGAGTAAAGCGTGAGCACGCCCTTCGCCTCCCCCCCGACGATGAGCGGCAACACGGCGATGGAGCGGACCCCCGCATCGGCGTACCTCTCTCCAAACACCATCTTGGGATCGCCGCGGCACTCGTTCGATATGGTGGGCGTTTTTTCGCGCAGCGCCCGCGCGATCATGGTTCCCGGGCCACGATCGCGCGACGACAGGATTGCCTTGATCCTGGCCACCAGCTCGGCGTCCTTGCCCGCCGAGGCCAGCAGAACCACGTCCGCCGCATCGCTGCCGATGAGCGCGATCATCGACATGGGAAATCCCCCCGCATCGACCGCGATCCGGCAGGCTTCGTTGAACAGCTCGTCGCGATCCCGCACGCGAACGATGAGCGAGTTGATGCCGGAGAGGACCGCGTAGACGCGGTTCAGGCGATTCATCCGATCGAGCGCCTTCGCCAGCTCGCGCGTGCGGGCCTCCACGCGCTCTTCGAGGTCGACGAGGGTGGAGCGCGCCGCGCGCGCAAGGTGCCACTTCTCGCTGAGGGCACTTGCGAGCTGTATCACCTCGATGTTGTCGAACGGCTTCTTCAGGATCACCAGGCGGTCGGAGCGACCCAGCCTCGCGAGCGTCTCGCTCCACGAGTAGTCCGAGTACGCGGTGCAGATCACCACCTGCACATCGGGGTCCGCCTGCCAGATCCTCGCCGTGGTCTCGATCCCATCCCAACCGGGCGGCATGCGCACGTCGATGAAGGCCACCGCGTAGGGGCTCGACTGCGCCAGCGCCTGCAGCACCAGCGCCAGGCCTTCCTGGCCCTGTAGCGCCGAATCGACGCGGAAGTCCGGCGCCGACTCAACGCTGCCGGCCCCGAAGAGCGCGATTTCCGCCGCCGTCCGCGCGGCATGGGTTCGGTGAGCACCGAATACCTTGCGGAAATCCTGGTGGATGGCCACGTTGTCGTCGATCACCAGGATCCGGGGCACGGTCGCAACCGGAAGGACGTTCATGCCGCCGCCACCGCGAGCTCGATCGGCAACTCGAGCGTGAACGTCGAACCGCGGCCGACTCCATCGCTCGCGGCGCTCAGCTCGCCGCCTATCTCCTGAGCGGCGAGCGCGCAGGCGTGCAACCCGTAGCCACCGAAATTTTGGTGGCCGCTGAAGGCGGGCGTGAAGATCCGCACGAGGTTCTCCTGCGCGATGCCGGTGCCGTTGTCGCGCACCGAGATGGCCGCGCGGCTCCCGAGCCGCTCGATGCGCACCGTGATGCAGCGATCGATCTCGGTGGATGCCACGCATGCCTGCCTCGCGTTGCGCAGCAGGCTGGCGAGGATCTGGACCACCTTGCGCTTCGCGACGCACAGCGGCGCGAGATGCTCGAATTCGCGCTCGATGCGCACCCTCTGGCGGGTGAGGCGCTCTTGCTGCGCCAGCACCGCTTCGTCGAGCAGCTGGTCCAGCGCCACCGATTCCGGGCTTTCCGTCGCTCCCGCGCCAGCACCGACGTGGCCCTGCTGGGAAGCGATGATGCGCTTGATGAGGTCCACGTTCGCGCGCAGGTCGTCGAGCTCGGTGGCAAGGAACTGGTGCTGGGCCACCCAATCCCCCGACAGATCCTCCAGCAGCTCTGGAATGTGCCGGCCCGCAGGATCAGCGGTGAGGTAGTGGCTGAGGTCGTCATGGTGGTCGCGAAGCAGCTTCACCACCGCGGCCATGCGCGAGACGCGCGACACCTTGAGGTTGTCGATCACCAGCGTCGCGGAGACGTTGACGCTGTTCAGCACGTTGCCCACGTTGTGCAGCACGCCGGTGGCGACTTCCGCCATCCCGGCCCGTCGCGAGGCCTCCACCAGCTCGAGGTTCGCCTGGCGCAGCTCGGCCTCCACGCGCCGGCGCTCGGTGATGTCCTGCACGCTTCCCTCGTAGAGGAATTCCTTCCCCTCGGCGTCGCGCACCAGCCGCACATTCTCGGACACCCAGATCTTGGTGCCGTCCTTGCGCAGGACCTGGTACTCGAACGCATTGACGGATCCCTTTTCCTGCAGCTGGCGCTTGAACTCGCGACGGAGCGCTGGCTGCGCATAGCTCTGGCGCTCCACATCCGTGCGCTCCCGCACCAACTCTTCGACGGAGGCGAAGCCGAGCATCCTTGCCATTGCCGGGTTGGCGGCGAGCAACCGGCCATCGGGCGTGTTCTGGAAGATGCCATCGTTGGAATTCTCGAAGATCGAGCGGTACCTCGCTTCCGCCTCGCGCATCAATCCGTGGTCCCGGGCGAGCGCCTCTTCAGCCTGCTTGCGCTCGGTGACGTCCTGACATGTGCCGAGCACGCCCTTCGCCTTGCCGTTCGCGTCGAAGGACACCCGCCAGCGCTCCTCGACCACCTTCACGCTGCCATCGGGCATCGGCAGCCGATGCTCGATGGCGAAAGGCTCCTGCGAGTCGAGCGAGCGCGCGAAAGCCGCGTCCACCCGGCCACGGTCATCGGAATGAACTCGCTGCAGGAATTCCGCGTGGGTGGGCGAGAACGCCTCCGGCCGCGTCCCGAAGATGCGATGAGTCTCATCCGTCCAGCTCACACCGCCCGTTGCGAGGTCAGTTTCCCAGCTTCCCACTTTCGCTACCGACTGGGCCGCCACCAGCCGGGCTCTTTCCAGCTCCAGATGCCGGGCGAGCCGGCTATGTTCCTCGATCGCCGCCGTGCGCTCGGTGATATCCATGACCACTCCAGTCCTGCGCACCGGCTGGCCGCGATCGTTGAATGTGACCTCGCCCCGCTGGGATACCGTCCGCACCTCGCCATCGGACCGCAGGATCCGGTACTGCGTCTCAGCCACCAGGCCCATGGATTCCGCCCGCACCCCGATCGCCTTCAAGCCCTCGAGGTCCTCGGGGTGGACGAGGGCGTAGAACGCTTCGAGGGTGCCGCCGAAGCTTTGCGGCGCCACGCCGAAGATCCGGTACGTCTCCTCAGACCATGAAAGGCGGTTTTTGACCACATCCAGGTCCCAGATGCCGAGCCCCGCCAGGCGTTGCGCATCGGCGAGCAGTGCGCCATCCCGCCTCGCCAGCGCCTGCACGCTTTCGCGGACGCGGTCGGCTTCCAGCGCCCGGCGGCCGTTGCGCTGCAGCGCCTCGCACAGCACGCTCACGGCCACGCCGGCCACCGTTAGGAAGATCTGCAGCCAGCGGTAGCCGCCGGTGTCGAACACCATCGGCCGCAGCGGCAGGATGAGGAGGTACTGCGACGCGGCGCACGAAAGGCCCGTGGCCATCAGGCCGCCGCGCAAGCCACCGATGTACGCACTCATCGCGATCGGAAACACGAACAGCAGCAGCGCGGGGTATCCGCGGAAGGCGCTGTCGAACGCCACGCGCGCGGCAAGCGTCGCCGCGGTCGCGGCCGTCGCGAAGAGATATGCCTGCCACGGGGCGGCGCTACGCATCGCCGTGTTCGCGCAAAGCGGGAAGCTCCAGCGTGAAGGTGGCCCCCAGGCCGGGGCCTGCGCTTTGCGCCGTGAGAGCCCCCCCCAGCTCGAGGGCCGCCAACGCGCCGCTGTGCAGGCCGAAGCCGTGACCGTCCTTGCGGGTGGTGAAACCGTGCGCGAATATCCGCACCAGGTTCTCGGCGGCGATCCCCGCGCCGGTATCGGTCACGGAGATGCGGATCCTGCCGTCGCTTTCCGCGATCGCGACCGTGATGCTGCACCCGAGCCGGCCGGAGCTGGCGCACGCATGCTGCGCGTTGCGAACCAGGTTCACGAGGATCTGCAGCACCTTGTGTTTCTCGACGCTGAACGGCGCGATCTCGGCGAATCGCCGCTCAATGTCCAAGTGCGAGCCGGTCAGGTTGGCGGAGTTCATCCGCAGGCTTTCTTCCACCAGCTCGCGCAGGTCCACCATCTCCGCCTCACCCGCTGCCTTGGCGTAGCCCTGCTGCATCGCCACGATCCGCTTCACGTGGTCCACGTTCCCGCGCAGCGACACCAGTTCCACCTCGAGCGCCTGTTGCTGCGCGAGCCAGTCCCGGGCGAGCTGCTCAAGCATCGCCAGGATGTGGCGGCCCTGCGCGTCCGATGCGAGGTACTCGCCGAGGCCGCCTTCGTGCTCCCGCATCAGCGCCACCACTATCCCCATCTTCTCGGCGCTCGAGCCTCGCGCCGCGTCCAGGGCGACGGTGGCCGAGACGTTGATGCTGTTCAGGACGTTGCCGACGTTGTGCAGGATATTGGTCGCCACCTCGGCCATGCCTGCCTGCCGGGAGGCCTGGACCAAGTGCGCGTGGGTGCGCACCAGCTCTTCCGTGGCCAGCCTCTGCTTCGAGACGTCGACGTGCATCAAGACCGCGCCGCCCGAATTTCCGCTACCGAGCGGCGTGGCCTTCATCAGGAACCATCGCATTTGCGTCGGCGAGTGGCATGGGTATTCGATCGCGAAGGTCGCTTCGTCCCCGGCGAGCACAGCCCGGATGCCGGACGCGGCCTCGGCCGCAAGCTCCGAGTCGGCCCCCCGTGCGGCGTCGCAGACCGCAAGATAATCGGCCCCCACCGGATACCCCGCCTGCAAGTGGTTGGCGGCGCCAAACTCCCGCCATGCCTGGTTCACCGAGACGATGAGGCCGCGGGTATCGATGAGCGCGACGTTCGCCGGCAACGCATCGAGGATCCCGGCCTGCTTTTCCGCCTCGTGCGCGCGCATCTGAACCTGTCCGCGACGCAGCATGAAACTCTGGCCCGAGGCATCGGCAACCGCGTCCACCTCACCGCCAGTGAGAACCTCCAGACGCTCCCCGGTGCGGTGCAGAGACTCGATCAGCGCCGAGATCTCGAGCTCCGTGCGTGCGCCATCGGGGGCCCGCCCTTTGTCACGCGGCACGTTCTCTCGCTCGAGGGGCCGGCAGGCCGAGCGCCTCCACTACCGGCTGCAGGTTGCTGAGGGTGCCGACGATCCGCAAGGTGCGGCCGGGCGCGACCTTCACCAGCGTGGGCGTCATGAAGACACCGTCCGCAAGGGCCCTCTTGGGATCGCGGAAGACGTCGACCACCTCGATCTCGTGCCGGTGCGCGAGCCGCGCGCGGCACAGCGCGT
>JBDSRZ010000262.1:0-7789 GCA_039929025.1 Usitatibacter sp.
TGGGCTCGATCATCACCGGCTTCGGCCTGGGGATCGTCGAGGGCCTCACCAAGGTTTTCTATCCCGAGGCCTCGAACACGGTGATCTTCGTGATCATGGCCATCGTCCTCATGATCCGCCCGCAAGGGCTCTTCGGACAGCGCTAGGACGATGACGCAACCCACGGAGCACCACAGCACCGCCATCCAGGACCCGGCCTGGGAAGCGCGCTACCACCGCATCGGTTTCCTGGTGATGTTCGCGATCCTGCTGGTCGCGCCGTTCGTGGTCTATCCGGTGTTCCTGATGAAGGCGCTCTGCTTCGCGCTCTTCGCCTGTGCGTTCAATCTCCTGCTGGGCTTCGGCGGCCTGCTGTCTTTCGGGCACGCGATGTTCCTCGGGTTTGCAGGATACCTCTCGGCGCATGCGGCCAAGGTGTGGGGATTTCCGACGGAGCTCGCGATCCTCACCGGCATGGGGACCGCGACGCTGCTGGGTTTGCTCACGGGCCTGCTCGCGATCCGGCGCCAGGGAATCTATTTCGCGATGGTGACGCTGGCGCTGGCGCAGATGGTGTTCTTCTACTGCCTGCAGGCGCCGTTCACCGGCGGCGAGGATGGCATCCAGTCGGTGCCGCGGGGCAAGCTCCTGGGGATGGTGGATCTCACCGACAACCGCAGGATGTATTTCTTCGTGCTGGCGATTTTCGCGGCGGGCTTTTTCCTCATCTACCGCATCATCCACTCGCCCTTCGGCCAGGTGCTGAAGGCGATCCGCGACAACGAGCCACGCGCGATCTCGCTCGGCTACCGCACCGAGCGCTACAAGCTCGCCGCTTTCGTGTTGTCGGCGGCGCTCGCCGGCCTCGCCGGCGCCACCAAGGCGATCGTGTTCCAGCTCGCCTCGCTCACCGACGTGCACTGGAGCATGTCGGGCGAGGTGGTGCTGATGACGCTCCTGGGCGGCATGGGCACGATCCTAGGCCCGGTGGCGGGAGCCTTCGTGATCGCCGCGATGGAGAGCTATCTGTCGGACCTCGGCGCCTGGGTCACGATCTCGCAGGGGATCATCTTCGTGGTCTGCGTGCTCGCGTTCCGGCGCGGCATCGTGGGCGAGCTCGAGGCCTGGTTGCGGCGCCGCCGCAAGCCCTGATAATGGCCGCGTGACCGACGCGACCCCTCCCTTCAGCACCGGCCTCGAGCGCAACGCGGCCAATTTCGTCCCGCTGTCGCCGGTCTCCTTCCTCGCGCGCGCCGCCGACGTCTATCGCGGGAAGGCCGCGGTGGTGCACGGCGATGTGCGTCATACCTATGGCGAGTTCGCGGCTCGGGTTCGCCGCCTCGGTTCCGTGCTCGCGGCCCACGGCATCGCACGCGGGGACACGGTGGCGATCATGGCGCCCAACGTCCCCGCGCTCCTCGAGGCGCACTACGCGGTACCGGGAATCGGCGCGGTGCTGAACGCGCTCAACTATCGCCTCGATGCCGCGACCATCGCGCTCTGCCTCGAGCACGGCGGCGCGCGCGTGCTGATCGCCGACCGCGAATTCGCGCCCGTTGCCCGCCAGGCGCTGGACAAGCTCGATCGCGAGATTCTCGTCGTGGACATTGCCGATGCCGCATTGCCGGACGCCGCGCGAATCGGCGCGCTCGAATACGAATCCTGGATCGCCGCCGGCGACGCGAGCTTCGAGCTTCCGGGCCCGCTCGACGAATGGGATGCGCTGGCGCTTCTCTACACGTCGGGGACAACGGGCAATCCAAAGGGCGTCGTCTACCACCACCGCGGCGCATATCTCAACGCGCTCGGCAACGCGCTCGCGCTCGGGCTCACGCCGCGCTCGGTCTACCTGTGGACGCTGCCGATGTTCCACTGCAGCGGCTGGACCTACACCTGGGCGGTGACCGCGGTGGGTGGCACCCACGTGTGCCTGCGCAAGGTCGACCCGGCGCTGATATTCCCGGCGATCGCCGAGCATCGCGTGACCCATCTGTGCGGCGCTCCCATCGTGCTCAACCTGCTGGTGCACGCGCCGGAGTCGGTGAAGCGCCGCTTCGGGCATCGCGTCGAGGTGGCCACCGGCGGCGCCGCGCCGCCCTCGGCGATCATCGAGGCGATGGAGGAGATGGGCTTCAACGTGACCCACCTCTATGGCCTCACCGAAAGCTACGGCCCGGCGACGTTGTGCGCATGGCAGGAAGAATGGAACGGCAAGCCGCTCACGGAGCGCGCGCGATTGATGGCGCGCCAGGGCGTGCGCTACGCGACACTCGAAGGCCTGCAGGTCGCGGATCCGGCGACGGACGAGCCGGTGCCGCGCGACGGCGCGACGCTGGGCGAGGTGATGCTCCGCGGCAACACGATCATGAAGGGCTACCTCAAGAACGAAGCGGCGAGCACGGAGGCCTTCCGCAACGGCTGGTTGCACACCGGCGACCTCGCGGTGTGGCATCCAGACGGCTACATCGAGGTGAAGGATCGCTCGAAGGACATCATCATCTCTGGCGGCGAGAACATCTCCTCGCTCGAGGTGGAGGAGTGCCTCTATCGCCATCCGCAGGTGATGGAGGCGGCGGTGGTTGCGATGCCGGACGAGAAATGGGGCGAGACGCCGTGCGCCTTCGTGACGCTCAAGCCCGGCGCTGCCGAGGTGACCGCGGAAGGGATCCGCGAATGGTGCCGCGAGCACCTGGCGCGCTTCAAGGTGCCACGCACGGTGATCTTCGGGGAGCTCCCCAAGACCTCCACCGGCAAGATCCAGAAATACGTGCTGCGGGAGAAGGCGCGCTCGGCCGCCTAGGAACGCATCCGGCGGATGAGGACGTCGATCAGGTCCTCGCCCGCCCCCGAGCGCACGCGCCGCTCGCGGAAGAGGGCGGCGAGTTCCGGTGAGCCATCCGCGCCCGAGCGGATGAATACCTCCGCGATGGCGCGCTGCACTGCGAGCGAAGTCGAGCGCGTGAAGAGCCGCGCCAGCGATTCGAGCGCGGCGGAATCGGTGACGTGCAGGCGGGCGAGCGCCTCGAGCGCGCGTGCCTGCGCGGCCGAGGGCTTCATCGCCGCGATGCCGGCGACGACCGCGCGCAGCTCCGCGGCATCGGCGATCGGACGGTGGCGCAGGTATGCCTGTGCGACCCGTACGTCGTCCTCGTTGGCGCTCACCAGCGCCCGCACGGTGCGGGCATGGGATTCGGGGTGTCCGAGACAGGCGAGGGCGGCGGCGTTCGCCGCGGTCGCGGGTGCACGCTCGAGGCCGGAACGGGGCACCTGCCCATCGAGGCTGCGGTCGCCGTTGAGCGCGCACACCATCTCCACCTCGCTGAAACTGGCGGTGCCGGTCGCGAGGACGTCGGCGATGGTCGAGGCGACTTCGGCGCGCTCGCCGGCGGGCGTGAGCCAGCCGACGTTGCGCGCGAGCGCGATCATCCGAACGCGCAGCGCCGGGTCCTGGGTGTCGCGCACGATCGCGAGATAGCTCGCGCGCGCCGCCGCATCGCCCGCGAGCGAGGCGCTCGCGTCGTCGAAGCCCGGCGATGCACGCTCCACCTCGCCTATCGTGGCAAAAAACTTCTCCATCCGGTCGAAGGCCATCCGCACCTCGGGCATGTCGGAGGCGAGCAGGCGATGCATGAAAGTAAGGCGGCCCGCGGGCGTCACGCGATCGTCGTGATAGCGGCACGCCTCGGCGCGATAGTCGGCACGGCCGTCCCCGGCTTGCGAGCCCTCGGTCGCGACCATGCTGCTCGGGCCGAAGAGCTTGAGGAGCGTACGGCTCACCTCTCCGGTGCCTACCGAGGTGGCCGATGCGCCCTGGAGGTAGCTACGCAGCATCGGGCCCGCCACTCGCCCGTAGGGCGCGAGCGAGGCGAATCCGTAGATCACCGGCACGCCCGGGAAGGCGCGGCGCATGCGCTCGCGCGCGCTTTCCGCGTGGCGATCGCTCAGCAGGCGCGCGAGCTGCGTCGCCTCCACCGGTGCGCGACCGGCGCGGACGAGGCCGCGGACGATCTCCGCCGCCGCGCTCTTCACCGGCTCGGCCTTGAGCGTGTCGCAGCCGAAGAGATACACCTCCTTCAGCTCCGAGAAGAGGCCGGGGCACGAATCGCCGCACGCGACGCGCTCGATCTCCTCGACTGGCAGGTGCTCGCCATGCTGCGAGGAATAGAAGTCGGTGCCCGCAAAGTGGCCCGAGATCACCAGCACGTCGCAGCGCACCTGCGCGTGGCACGCGGCGCCCAGCCAGTCGCGCCGGCCGCGCTCGGCGAGCTCCACGAACCGGTACTTGTCGGCCGGCAGCAGGTCGCGGAACGCCTCGCGCTCGTCGGGGGAGTTGACCGTGATGGTGCAGACGGTGCTCTGCTCGGCGTGGACGCCGGCGACGCCCAGGGCGAAAACGGCCGCGAGGACGGGACGGAAAAGGGTGATCACGCGCGAAGGGGTGCGGGCATGGCTGCCCGAGAGTACGGAATCGGAGCCAGGCTCGCCATGCCTCGGAAGGACTACGTCACTTCGCCGGTGCGTCGGGCAGGGGATCGCTCGCTCCCGGGACGCCCTTCTTCACGGCCTCGGCGAGGATCGCGCGCGCCTGCGGCTGGCCCTGCTCGGCGGCGCGCTTCAACCAGTAGAGTCCCTTGGGAGGGTCGATGGCGGCGCCGCCCTCGCCACGGAAGAACATCGAACCCAGCTGCGCCTGCGCGCCTGCGTATCCCTGGCCCGCGGCCTTCACCAGCCAGTATTCGGCCTTGAGCGAATCCTGCTGCACGCCGTCGCCCGCCAGGTACATGGCGCCAAGCCTCGCCTGGGAGACGATGTTGCCCTTCTCGGCGGCCTTCATCGACCACTCCAGGGCTCGGTCGGGATCGCGCTTCACGCCACGGCCAAAGAGGTAGAGGGTGGCCAGGTTGCTCTGCGCCATGGGGTAGCCCTGCTGCGCGGCCCTCTCGTAGAGCTGGAACGCCCGCCGGAAGTCCGGTGCCGGCGCAGTCTCGTACTGGAAAGCGAGCTGGAATTGCGCCTCGGGCCGGCCGTGGTCGGCGGCTTCCTGCAGCCAGCCCATCGCTTTCACCATCTGGTCCTTGTCGGTGCGGCCGTCGAGCAGGCCCAGCATGGCGCGCGCGCCATCGCTGCCGCGGGCGGCCTCGCTCTGTGCGAGCGTGCGCAGCGGCGCCATGTCGTCCTCGACCGCGTGCGCTGTGCCTGCAGCCCAAAGGAACGCCGCCGCGAGCGCTGCGGCCAGACGCCGTTGGATCCCCATCGCCTTCCTCCAGCCAAGTCTGCAGCGCGTATTGTACAATTCAAACACTCGTTTGAATCCGTTCTCTCCCCGATGAAAATCCTGGTGCCCGTGAAGCGGGTCGTCGACTTCAACGTGAAGGTGCGCGTGAAGGCCGACCAGACCGGCGTCGAGCTGGCCAACGTGAAGATGTCGATGAATCCCTTCGACGAGATCGCCGTCGAGGAGGCGCTCAAGCTGCGCGAGGCCGGCAAGGCGACCGAGGTGATCGTGGTCTCGGCGGGCCTCACCGCCTGCCAGGAGACGCTGCGCACCGCGCTCGCGATGGGCGCCGACCGCGCGATCCTGGTGGAGACCGACGTTGAGCTGCAGCCGCTCGCGGTCGCGAAGCTGCTGAAAGCGGTGGCGGCCAAGGAGTCGCCCGGGCTCGTGATCCTCGGCAAGCAGGCGATCGACGACGACGCCAACCAGGTGGGCCAGATGCTCGCCGCGCTCCTCGACTGGCCGCAGGCGGTCTTCGCGAGCAAGGTCGAGCTGGGCGAGGGCGTGGCGCGCGTCACGCGCGAGATCGACGGCGGCCTGGAGACCCTGGAGGTGAAAATGCCCGCGGTCGTGACCGCCGACCTGCGCCTCAACACGCCGCGCTACGCGACTCTGCCCAACATCATGAAGGCGAAGAAGAAGCCGCTCGAGGTGCTGAAGCCCGCGGACCTGGGCGTCGACGTCGCGCCGCGGTTGAAGACGCTGAAGGTGGTCGAGCCCGGCAAGCGCAAGAGCGGCGTGATGGTGAAGGACGTGGCCGAGCTGGTCGACAAGCTGAAGAACGAAGCCAAAGTGATTTGACGATGCGAAGCACCAGTCGAATCATCCCCGTGTCGGCGGGGATCCAATCATACGAACCCAAATTGGGCCCCCGCCTACGCGGGGGCGACAGTCCATGACAGCCCTGGTCATTGCCGAGCACGACGGCAGCACCCTGAAAGGCGGCACCGCCAATGCGGTGACCGCGGCGGTGAAGATGGCGGGCGATGCGCACGTGCTGGTGGCCGGAAGCAACGCGAAGGGCGCCACCGAATCCGCATCGAAGCTCGCGGGCGTGTCGAAGGTCCTGCACGTCGATTCCGTCCACTATGACGGCGGCCTCGCGGAGAACTATGCCGCGCTCGTCGTTTCCCTCGCCAAGGATTACTCGCACGTGGTCGCGAGCGCGTCGGCCTTTGGCAAGAACTTCATACCGCGCGTGGCCGCCCTGCTCGACGTGGCGCAGGTCTCGGAGATAAGCGCGGTCGAGTCGGCCGACACGTTCGTTCGGCCGATCTACGCCGGCAACGCATTCGCGACGGTGCAGAGCGCGGATGCGGTCAAGGTGGTCACGGTTCGCGCCACCGGATTCGAGCCCGCGCCAGCCACCGGCTCGGCGCCGATCGAATCGGCTCCCGCCGGCCCCGACAAGGGACAATCGAAGCTCCTCTCGCAGGAGCTCACCCGGTCGGCGCGGCCGGAGCTGGGCGGCGCGCGCCGCGTGGTTTCCGGCGGGCGCGGCCTGGCGAGCGGCGACAACTTCAAGCTGATCGATGCGCTCGCCGACAAGCTGGGCGCGGCCGTGGGCGCCTCGCGTGCCGCGGTGGATTCCGGCTATTGCCCGAACGACTACCAGGTGGGGCAGACCGGCAAGATCGTGGCTCCCGAGCTCTATGTGGCGATCGGCATTTCCGGCGCGATCCAGCACCTCGCCGGGATGAAGGACAGCAAGGTCATCGTCGCGATCAACAAGGATCCCGAGGCGCCGATCTTCCAGGTCGCGGACTATGGGCTGGTCGGAGACCTCTTCCAGATCGTGCCGGAGCTCACTTCCAAACTGTGAGCACCGGGGCTGGCGGGAATAGCAAACCCTTGGAACACGGATGAAACGGATAAGGGCGGATGAAACGGATCCTTTGAGTGTTCGTGCCCATTGATTCACTGCTGGAACGAGCAGAAGTATCCTTGTTAATCCGCCGTTATCCGTTTCATCCGTGTTCCAAGGGTTACTGCCATCGTGAGCCACCAACGCCGCAAATGGGGAGAACAACGTGGCTGAATACATCGCGCCGCTGAAGGACATGCAGTTCGTGCTGAAGCATGTGGTCGGCCTCGACCAGGTGAACCAGCTTCCGGGATGGGAGGACGTGACCGAGGACGTGGTCGACGCGATCCTCGAGGAAGCCGCGAAGCTCGCGGGCGAGGTGCTCTCGCCGCTCAACGCGACCGGCGACCGCAGCGGCGCGAAGTTCAAGGACGCCGCGGTCACCATGCCCGCCGGGTTCAAGGACGCCTACCGCCAGTTCATCACGGCGGGCTGGAACAACATCATGGGTCCGACGGACTTCGGCGGGCAGGGGCTTCCGCACCTCGTCGCCACGCCGGTCGAGGAGATGTGGGGCTCGGCCAACCTCGCGTTCAAGCTCTGTCCGATGCTCACCCAGGGCGCCATCGAGGCGATCCATCACGTGGGTCCGGAGTCGCTGCGCAAGGCGTACCTGCCGAAGATGGTCTCCGGCGAGTGGACGGGCACCATGAACCTCACCGAGCCGCAGG
>JBDSRZ010000263.1:0-5283 GCA_039929025.1 Usitatibacter sp.
TCCACAAGCTCGAGTACTTCCTCAACGCGCGCATCGTCGGCACGCAGATCCGCGCGAAGTCGTGGGAGCTGCTGCTGGCGATGCTGGTGATGGAGTCGGCGTTCGGCCTCACCGGCCTCGTTGCGGCGCCGATCTACTACGCGTATCTCAAGGACGAGCTGGCCGCGCGCGGCGTGATCTGAGTGCGCGGTTTACCTGATCTTTACCCAGCTCCACTCGACCCAACTGTCGGGCCGGTGGACGACCTCGACATTGACGCGCGAGGCCCACGGCGACATGCGGCGGTGGAGGGGGATGTGATGGACGTTCTCGCGCTCTATCGAGACCGCTTCGTTGATCAGCGCCTGGCGCTTCGCGGAGTCCATCTCCACCTTGGCGTGGTCGATGAGGGCGTCCATCTTCACGTCCTTGTAGTTGCCCCAGTTGTAGTCCCCGTCGCCCTGCCTGTTCCAGCCGTGTAGCAGCGGTTGCAGCGAGAAGATCGCGTCGGTGTTGGGGCCGCCCCAGCCCAGGAGATAGAAGCTCGTGTCGCGCGCCTGGCCCTTGGCGAAGAAGCGCGGGTTCTGCAGCGCATTCACTTTCACGCGGACGTTGATCCGCGCGAGCATCCCGGCCACCGCGGTGCAGACGCTCTCGCGCACGTTCTGGCAATCGACCTCGACCGAGAATCCGTTCCCGAAGCCCGCCTCGGACATGAGGCGCTTCGCCGCGGCGAGGTCGTAAGGAAACGCGCGCCTGTTGAGGTCCTTCGGGATTCCGGCGCCCTCGGGGTTGGGAAGGATCACGCCTGAGGGCACGGCAAGACCGCGCATCACCACGCGGTTGATCGCTTCGGTGTCGATCGCCTGGTAGAAGGCGAGGCGCACGCGCCGGTCCTTGAACGGGTTTTTCCCCTTCACGTCGGCGTAGAGGAGCTCGTCGCGGGCCTGATCCATACCGAGGAAGAACACGAGGTTCTCGGGCTGGCGGTAGATCTTCAGGCGCGGGTCCTTCTGCAGCCGCTCGATGTCCTGCAGCGGCGGATCGAGCACGAAGTCGAGGTCCCCCGCCGCGAGAGCGGCCATCCGCGTCGCATCGGACTTGATCGTGGTGTAGACAACCTCGTCCACGTTGCCCTCCGGCTTGCCCCACCAGTTCGGGTTGCGCTTGAAGGTGCTGCGCACATCCGGCTCGCGCGCCACCAGCATGTAGGGGCCGGTGCCCATGGCGTTGCGGGAGGCGAACGTTTCTTCCTTCTTCGAGAAGTCCTGTGCGCGCTGCACGTTCATCTTCTCGCACCACGCCTTGCTCATCATCTGGATGAGGGCCACGGTCTCGAGCATCACCGGGTTCGGCACCGGCGTGGCGAACTCCACCGTGTGCTCGTCGATCATGCGCGGCTCGCCCAGGGCGCGCGCGTAGACGCGGAAGGTCGAGGTGTCGCCCTGCGCGCGCTTCACCGAGAACACCACGTCGTCGGCGGTGAAGGCCGTGCCGTCATGCCATTTCACGCCGCGGCGGAGCTGGAATCGCCATGCGCTCGGCGAGACCTGCGCCCAGCTCTGCGCAAGGCCGGGGACGATCTCCAGCTTCTTGCCGCGCTTCACCAGTTGCTCGTAGACCTGGCCGTTGATGTTGTTGTTGCCGATCTGATTCTGCCCGTGCGGATCGGCGCTCGAGTGGTCGGCGTTGCTTGCCCAGCGGAAGGCCTTCGCGTCGGCAGCCCCTGGGGGAAGCAGCAGGGCGAGGACGAGGAGTGCGGCCCTCATTCGACGTTCACCATCCTCAGGTCGAGGATGTCGTTGGGACGGACGACCGCTTTGACCGGCTTCCTCATCGCCCAGGTGACGTTGCGATAGACGAGCGGGACAAAGCCCGCCTCGCCGTCGATGATCGCCATCGCCTCGTTGAGGAGACTGCCGCGCCTGCCATGGTCGAATTCGACCCGCGCCTGGTCGATGAGCGCATCCACTTTCGCGTTGGAGTAAAGGCCCACGTTGTACTCGCCGAGGCCCGCGCGGCTGGGCGTGCGCGCGAGCGGGACCAAAGCCCCCTCGGGCTCCGCCGTCGCCGGCGTCCAGCCGATCACGTACATGCTGGTGTCTCGCGTGGTCACCTTCGGCAGCAGGAGGTTGAAGGGGAGCGGCCGGTAGGAGACGCGGATGCCGACGCGCGAGAGCATGCCCGAGATCGCCTGGCAGATCGAATCGGCGGGCTGCTGCGAGCTGCAGTCCAGCACCACTTCGAAGCCGTCGGCGTACCCCGCTTGCCTGAGGAGCGCCTTCGCCTTGGCCGCGTCGTACGCGGGAAGGACGTCGAAGCGCTTGTCGTAGCCGTCGACGGCGGGGGAGTAGAGCGCGCGGCCGGCGGTGGCGGTGTCGCGCATGACCTTGGACTTGAGCGCCGCGATGTCGATCGCGTGCCGGACCGCCTGGCGCACGCGCACGTCCTTGAAGGGGTTCCTGCCGCTTGGCGCCTGGCCGTAGAGGAGGTTGTCGCGCGCATGGTCGAAGCCGAGGAACTGGGTGCCCAGCCCGATGGACTGGCCAACCGTGACGCCGGGCACGGTCTTCAGGCGCACTACGTCCTGCACCGCGGGATCGATCACCAGGTCGATCTCGCCCGAGATGAGGCCCGCCACGCGCGTCGCGGCCGACGACACCACCAGGTACTGGGCCTCGGTCACATTGCCGCGCTTGCCGTAATAGTCCGGCGTGGCGCGCAGCAGCGTCCTGATGTCGGTTTCCCACTTCTCCAGCCGGAAGGGCCCGGTGCCGTTGGCGTTGCGGGTCGCGAAAGTCTCCTCCTTCGCGTTGTAGTCCTGCGGACGCTCGACCTTGTGCTTCTCGCACCACGCCTTGCTCATCAGCCTCAGATTGGTGAGCGCGAGGGGCAGCACCGGCGTGGGCTGCGAGGTGAGGAGATCCACTGTGAGCGTGTCGATTTTCGTCGCGCCGGTCACGTTCGGCAGCGCGGACTTGTATTTCGACAGGAGATCGAGCGCGCGCTTCACGTTGAACACAACGTCGTCGGCGGTGAAGGGCGACCCGTCGTGGAACTTCACGTTCGGCCGCAGCTTGAAGCGCCAGCCCCGGCCGGCCTCCAGCGGCGTCCACGACAGGGCGAGGCGCGGCTCGGGCTTCCACGCTTCGTCGCGGCCCACGAGCGGCTCGTAGATCTGGCCCAGCACGCGGTTGTTGTAGAGCGAGGCGAGCGCGTGCGGGTCCATCGTGCCCGGGTCGAACTGGGAGGCGTAGCGCAGCGTTTTCGCCGACGCGTGGGGCGCGAGCGCCAAGGTTGCGGCGAGGGCGAGGCGCGCGAGGAAGCTTCTCAAGATTCAGCCTGGGCGCTTGCGCGCTTCGAATTCATGGGGAAATTATAGGGCGGCGCTACCAGCGGCAGTTGCCTTCGCCGATCTCGTTCGCGAGGAGCGGGACGATCGCTGCGAGTCCCAGCTGCTGGTAGGCGGTGCGGCAGTCGGGCTTGCGCGCCTTGTCGAAGATGTCCTCGATCTTGTTCTTCTTCTCCGGCATCGGCGGCATCGGGAAGGCCAGGATGGCGCGCCGGCCGCTGCCCTCGCGCGAGAGCGTCGCGGCGCGCTTGCGCAGCGCATCGGGGTCGAGGCTGGGCGCGGTCGGATCGTAGGTGGCGGCATCGGCCGGTCGTGTCGCTGCAGGAGCGGGCGCGCGCAACGGCGAGGTCGCAGGCGCGGTGGGTGGTCGCGGTGGCGCGTCGGGCTCGATCCGCGCGGCAGGGTCGAGGCGCGGCGAGCGCTCCCTGGCCGGCATGCCGGGCGGAGGCGTGGCGATCTCCCGAGTGAGGGCGGTGTCGAGCGGCCGCACCGACGGCTCGGCCACGCGCGGCGGCGCGACGCTTTCCACCGGGGCAGGGACAGGAGCCGGCGCCACCAGGACGCGCGGCGCTTCGAGCAAGGTGCGCTCAGCCTGTGGCGTCGCGGGTGCGAGCTGCATTCGCGGCACCTCGATCACCGGCGCCGGCGTTGCGGGCGCGGCGAGTACTCGCGGCGGGTCGATGAGCAATCGATCGGCGGGACGCGCTGCGGGCTGAGTGGGCAGCGGCACCGGAAGCGCGACCGAAGGCGCGAGCGAGGGCGCCGGGGGTGCAGCGAGCTGCGTCGGCGCCGCGGGTTGCGCTTCGATCGGTGGCGGCACGACGAGGGGTGGCGTTTCCTCGTGCCGCGGCTCGATGCTCGGGATGCGATCGAGGAGGCGTGGGAAGGCAACGGGTGCCGGCAACGCGTCCTCTGCGGCGGTACCGGGCAGCGGGGGGAGTGGGGAGGGCGCAGGAGGTGCGGAGGTTCGCGCCGGCATGAGCGTCACCAGAAGCGATCCCCACATCGCCCGACCCTCCTTGCTGCCCCCCGCCGGCGCGCCGACCAGCGCGATGGCGAGGATGTGCAGCAGGAAAGACAGGAGGATGAAGTGCGAGAGCGGCGGCAGCTCCCCCCGACGCTCGCGTTCAACCCAGTGGGGTGGCAGCGGTGGAGGCGGCGGGCGGGCCCCGGTGCTCGGCGCCGGGTATCGGCCGATCGGCCTGCGGTTGAGGGATGCGATCGCCACGGCGTCCGACGGTTCAGCGCCCCAGGAGGCGCGTGCCGACGCGGACGATGGAACCGATCACCGGCACCAGCTCGTGGCCCACTTCCGAGAGCGTGTATTCGACCGAAGGCGGCGAGGAAGGCATCACTTCGCGCGTCACCACGCCCTTTTCCTCGAGCGCACGCAGGCGCTCGGTCAGCACCTTGGGTGAGATTCCCGGAATGTCCTGAAGGCGCAGTGGCCTTTTCCCCGGAGAAAGCTCAGCTGCCCGGCGTCTTCGAGCCGTCGGGCGCCGCTTCGGTGTCGGTATCGCCGGGCTCGGGCGTCACGCCGTCGCCGGGCTTGGCCTTCTCGGCCATCTTCTGCTGCAGTTTCTGTTCTTTTTTCTGCTTCTTCTGCAGCTCGCGCTGCCGCTTCTGGAACGAGTAGTTCGGCTTTGCCATTGAACATCTCCTTTCGCCAATGAAAAAGGGCCCGGTTTCCCGGGCCCTGGAATCTACTGCTGGGTGGTCCGCGCTTTGCGCAGGCTCACCTTACGAAATGGTGCGGATGTTCGCGGCAGCGGGGCCCTTGGGGCCGCTCTGCACATCGAACTCCACTTTTTGCGCTTCCTTGAGGGACTTGAAGCCGTTCATCTGGATGGCGCTGTGGTGGGCGAAGAGATCCGGTCCACCACCATCGGGGGTGATGAAGCCGAAGCCCTTGGAATCGTTGAACCACTTGACGGTACCGGTAGCCATGTTTA
>JBDSRZ010000264.1:0-5850 GCA_039929025.1 Usitatibacter sp.
TCCGGGTGCGAGCACGTGCTCGCGCCGCCCGGCGAGGCCGAGCGTGAATACCGGCGGATGCTCGAGCAGCCACACCTGGTCCCCGGTATCGGCCCCGCGGGCCCTGGTGAACGCCTGCATCGCGCGCCACGTGGGCTCGTAGGCGACCAGGCCCAAACGGCGCACCTGCATCAATACACCATCATCACCCTCGGATGCTTCGAGAACTCCGAGTAGAGGGCGTCCAGCTGCGCGCGCGACCTTGCATTCAGGTTCACGGTGATCGAAAGGTAGCGCCCGAAGGTGAGGAGGGACTGGGGCTCTTCGGGCGGGTTCAGGGTCGCGTCCATGGGGTACAGATGGGTGCGACGCCGCCCCGGATCAAGCGGCGACGGCGCCCCGCTCCCCGAGCTTCGCCTTGTGTTCCTGGAAGAGCGCGTGCATGCGCTTGAACACCGGCCCGGGTTTGCCGCTGCCGACGGGCTTGCCGTCGAGGGTGGTGACGGCGAGCACCTCCTTGGTGGAGGAGGTGAGCCACACCTCGTCCGCGGCGCGCACCTCGGCCTCCGTGACCGGGCGAATCTCGTGCTTCACCGTGCCCTCGGCCGCCAGGCGCACCAGCAGGTCGTAGGTGATGCCGAGCAGGATGAGGTTGTTGCCGGGCGGCGCCAGCACCACGCCGTCCTTCACGATGAAGACATTGGAGGCCGCGGCTTCGGTGAGCATGCCGTCGCGGAAGAGCACCGTCTCGGTGGCGCCCACGTCCGCGGAGATCTGGCGCGCGAGCACGTTGCCGAGGAGCGAGATCGACTTGATGTTGCCCTTCTCCCAGCGGAAATCGCGCGCGGTCACGCACGCGACACCGTTCTCGACCAGATCCTTCGAGGGCGTGGCGAGTGGGAAGGCCATCAGCATCACCGTGGGCTTCAATCCCCTGGGCAGCACGTGGTCGCGCTTGGGCGGCACGCCGCGGGTCACGTGGATGTACACCGAGCGGTCGCCCGGATGGTGCTCGAGGAGCCTCGCGACGATCGCCATCCACTCGTCGACGGTGTGCGGGTTGTCGAGGCGGATCTCGTCCATGGAACGCTGCAGGCGCTCGAAATGCTCGCGCGCGCGCAACGCCACGCCGCCATAGACGGGGATCACCTCGTAGACGCCGTCGCCGAAGATGAAGCCGCGATCGAGCGGGGAAATCGAGATTTTCTCGACGGGCAGCAACTCGCCGTTGAAGTACGCGATGGGGCTGGTCATGGCGTCACTGAAAAAGTAGTCGGAGGGTGTCGAATCCACGGGATAGGAAGCCGGCAACAGGCACTTCCTCGAGCACGACGACGGGGACTTCGGCGATCGGTGCGTTCTCGCGCGTGAGCTTCATTATCCCCGCTTTCTGACCCGCAGCAAGCGGCGCCACGAAGGGCTGCCGGGTCTCGAGCGCCGCGGACAGCCCGCGAAAGCGGTCGCGCGGGAGCGTGAGCCACACGTCGTGGTCGAAGCCGAGCTCAACCGTTGAGCGCGTGCCCTTGAAGACCGCCGGGTTGGCGACCGTCTCGCCCTTGCGGTAGAGACGGCGCGTGTCGTACGCGAGGAAGCCGAAATTGAGGAGCTTTTGCGACTCGGAAGTGCGCAGCGCGTCCGACTGCGCACCGAGGACGACCGACACCAGCCGGCGCTCGCCGCGGCGCGCGGTGACGAGCAGGCAATAACCCGCGCTTTCGGTGAACCCGGTCGTCATGCCTTCCACGGTCGGATCGGTCCACAGCAGCCGGTTGCGGTTCGCCTGCGTGATGCCGTTGTAGGTGAATTCCTTTTCCGAATAGAGGCGGTAGTGCTCGGGAAAGTCGGCAATCATGCGCGCGGCGAGCGTCGCGACGTCGCGTGCCGAGACGTGATGCCCGGGCGCGGGAAAGCCGGTCGGATTGGTGAAAGCGGTATTGGCGAGCCCCATGCGGCGCGCCTGGGCGTTCATCCGCGCGACGAAGGCTTCATCGCTTCCCGCCGCCGCCTCGGCCAGCGCGATCGCGGCATCGTTGGCCGACTGGACGATCATGCCGCGCACGAGCTCCGCGACCGGCACCGGGCTTCCAGGCGCGAGGAACATGCGCGCCCCGCCCGCGCGAGCCGCTTTCTCCGAAATCGACACGGCCTTCGCGGCATCGAGCTCGCCGGCGCGCATCGCGCTGAATACCACGTACGCCGTCATCACCTTGGTGAGCGAGGCGGGCTCGAAGCGATCGTTTTCCGCGCCCGCGGCGAGCGTCCGGCCGCTCAGCGTGTCCACCAGGATGAAGGCTTTGGCCGCGATCGGCGGCGGCGTGACCGGCTGCGCGCAGGCAACCGAGGCCGCGAACGCGAGCAGCGCGACGAGCGGTCTACGGGCCATCACCGCGTCGTGAGGACCGCCGCCACGCCGAGCGAGCGGCGCACCTTGTCGCCGATCGCCGTGGCCTCCTCGGCATTGGCATAGGGGCCGAGGCGCACGCGGTGCAGCCCCTCGCGCGTGGCGATCGAGATCGGCTCGAGGAGCCACGGCAGGTCCTTCGCCATCCTGGTGCGGAAACTCTCCGCGGTCTCGGCGCTGGAGAAGGCGCCGAGCTGCAGCCAGAGTCCGGCGGCCTCGCGCGCGATCACCGGCGTCTCCACGATCGCGACTGGCGCGGGCGGCGGCAGCGGCCGGGTGGCTACGTCGCTCACGCCGGGGCCGGGGATGATGCGCTCGACCTCCACCAGGGCGCTGCCGGCGTTGACGATGCCGATGCGGGCGGCCGCGGCGTAGGAAAGATCGATGATGCGGTCGGAATGGAACGGCCCGCGGTCGTTCACGCGCACCACCACCGCCTGGCCGGTCTTCACGTTGGTCACGCGCGCGAAGCTGGGGATCGGCAGCGTCTTGTGGGCCGCGGTCATCGCGAACATGTCGTAGGGCTCGCCGGAGGCGGTCTTCTGCCCGTGGAACTTGCGCCCATACCACGACGCCATGCCGCGCTCGCGCGTGGGCTGCTTGTTCACCACCGGCACGTAGGTCTGGCCGAAGACGGAGTACGGGCGGTTTGCGAAGCGGTGGAAGGGCTCGTCGCGCGGCTCGGCATCCGGTATGCGCGCAAGGTTTTCCGGGACCTTGTCGGGCGGACCGTCATCGGCGTAGTACTTCCCCGGCGACGGCGACGGAGCCTTCGAGAAGATGCCGCACGAGGCGAGGAGCAGCGCAGCGGCGCACAGGACAAGCGCGCGCATCAGCTCGACACCAGCTGCTTGCGGGTCGCGATCGACATGAGGATTCCCATCCCCGCGAGGATCGACAGCAGTGCGGTGCCGCCGTAGCTGATCATCGGCAGCGGCACCCCGACCACCGGCAGGATCCCCGTCACCATGCCCATGTTCACGAAGGCGTAGGTGAAGAAGGAAAGCGTGATCGCACCCGCGGTGAGCCGTGCGAACACCGTCGAGGCATTGGCGGCGATCATCAGCCCGCGCCCGATGATGAGGATGTAGAGCGCCACCAGGATCACGTTGCCGATGAGGCCGAACTCCTCGCCGTACACCGCGAGGATGAAGTCGGTGGAGCGCTCCGGAACGAAGTCGAGCTGCGCCTGGGTGCCGTTCAGCCACCCCTTGCCGAGAAGGCCCCCGGAGCCGATGGCGATGGTCGCCTGGATGATGTGGTAACCCGCGCCCAGGGGATCGGTGGTGGGGTCGAGGAGCGTCAAGATCCGCTGGCGCTGGTAGTCGTGCAGCATCGACCACAGGAAGGGCAGGCTCGCCGCGCCCGCGACCGCGACCGAGATGATGATCTTCCACGACAGGCCCGCGAGGAAGATCACGAAGAAGCCCGCGGCGCCGATCAGCATCGCGGTGCCGAGGTCGGGCTGGCGCAGCACCAGGCCGAACGGGACCGCGAGCAGCAGCCCGGCGATCGCGTAGTC
Source organism: Usitatibacter sp. (assembly GCA_039929025.1). GTDB lineage: Bacteria > Pseudomonadota > Gammaproteobacteria > Burkholderiales > Usitatibacteraceae > Usitatibacter. The sequence goes on from JBDSRZ010000264.1 coordinate 3,903, forward strand.
GCGCAGCTTCAGGCCCTCCTCGCGGCGGTGGAAGTACCAGGCGAGCGCGAGCGGCACGGCGAGCTTCATGATCTCCGAGGGCTGGAGGGTGGTGAAGCCGAGGTTGAGCCAGCGGCGCGCGCCATTGCGGATATCGCCGAAGAGCGCCACGCCCACGAGGAGCGCGAGTCCCACCAGGTACACGGGCAGCGCGAGGCGCATGAGCACCTGCGGGTGCACATGGGCGAGGATCCACATCGCCACCAGCGCCACCCCCAGGTTGCGGAACTGCCCGGCGAGCCGCTCCCAGGATCCGCCGCCGGAGGCCGAATAGACCACCGTGATGCCGAGGGCGATGGTGAGCGCGAGCGCGGCCATGAGCGGCCCGTCGATGCGCCGCGTAATGAAGTCGAAGACGCGGCTAATCACTCTCGCCCTCGTCGGGGTTCAGCTTCGGTTTCTCCTTGGGGAGCTTGCGCAGCAGATGGTAGTCGAACACCTGGCGCGCGATCGGTCCCGCGGTGGCTCCGCCATGGCCGCCATTCTCCACCAGGATCGCGAGGGCGATCTTCGGATCGTCGGCCGGCGCGAAGGCGATGAGCAGCGCGTGGTCCCGGTGCTCCTCGCGGATGCGGCTCTCGTTGTACGACTCCCCCTGCTTCATGCCGATCACCTGCGCGGTGCCGGTCTTGGCGGCGATCACGTAGCCCGCGCCGGCCGCGGCCTGTGCGGCGGTGCCGCCCGGCCGGGCCACGTCGACCATCGCTGCGCGGATCAGCGCCAGGTGCTCGGGATTGGCGGCGGTCGCCGCGGCGTTTCGCGAGGAGATCTCGCGCATCTCGCCGGTGCGCGCATCCCTCACGGCCTTCAGCAGGCGCGGATGCACCAGCCTGCCGCCGTTGGCGAGCGTCGCCGTGGCCACCGCGAGCTGCAGCGGCGTGGCGAGCATGTACCCCTGCCCGATGCCGATGCTCACCGTGTCCCCCGCGTACCACTTCTGGCGGAAGCGCTGCATCTTCCACTCCTGCGAAGGGGCGATGCCTGCGAGCTCCCCGTCGATGTCGATGCCGCTCTTCTGGCCGAAGCCGTACTGGAGGAGGAATTCGTGGATCGAATCGATGCCGAGCTCGGTGGCGAGTCCATAGAAGTAGGTGTCGCACGACACCACGATCGCCTTGTGCAGGTTGACCGATCCGTGGCCCTCCTTCTTGTGGTCGCGGTAGCGGTGCGCCACGCCCGGGAGCGTGTAGAAGCCCGGGTCCGAGATGCTGAATTCCGGCGAGCGCTTGCGGTACCGCAGGGCGGCGAGGCCCATGAACGGCTTGATGGTCGAGCCCGGCGGGTACTGGCCGCGCAGTGCCCGGTTGTTGAGCGGCTTCTCGGGCGAGTTGATGAGCACGTCCCAGTTCTGCGGGTCGATGCCGTCCACGAAGAGGTTGGGGTCGAAGCCCGGCCGGGATACGAGCGCCAGCACTTCTCCGGTGGCGGGATCGATCGCGACCAGCGCGCCGCGGAAGCCCTGAAACGCCTCTTCCGCCACGCGCTGCAGCTGCAGGTCGAGCGTGACCACGAGGTTGTTGCCCGACACCGGCTCGTTCCTCGCGAGCGAGCGGATGGCGCGCCCGCCGGCGTCGACCTCCACCTGCTCGGAGCCGGTCACGCCGTGCAGTTCCTTCTCGTAGGCGCCTTCGATGCCGAGCTTGCCGATGTGGTCGGTGCCCTTGTAGTTGGTGCCCAGGCCCGCGGCGTCGATACGCTTCACGTCGCCGTCGTTGATGCGGCCGATGTATCCGATCGCGTGCGAGGCGACCTCGCCCTGGGGATAGGAGCGGAAGAGTCGCGCCTTGATCTCGAAGCCGGGGAAGCGGAAGCGGTTCACCGCGAAGCGCGCCACCTCCTCCTCAGTGAGCCGCGTACGGATCGGCAGGCTCTCGAAGTTCTTGCTCTCCTCCTGCAGCTTCTTGAAGCG
>JBDSRZ010000265.1:0-19608 GCA_039929025.1 Usitatibacter sp.
CTTCAAGCTGGACACGCCCAGCTACATCCTGCACAGCGCCTCGGTGGAGTACAAGGCCGACAAGTGGTCGGTCACCGCGGGCGTGCGCAACATCGCGGACAAGGAGCCGCCGCAGATCTCCTCGGGAGTCATCAGCCGCGTGGGTAACGCCCCGCTGTACAGCGGCTACGACTACGTCGGTCGCCGCTACTTCGTGAACGTGACGAAGGAGTTCTGAAACCGCCCGCGGGCGGCGATAGGCAGCACGTCTACAGCGCCACGTCACTTCCTCGCGGAGCGACGTGGCGTTTTTCCTTTTCCTGACAGGTAACGAGGCATCACCATGTACAAATCGTCACGTTTGTTGAATGCGGTTTCCACCATCGTCCTCATGGCCGCCGCGCTCACGGCCCACGCCAAACCCGCCGTGCCTTCGATCGAGCAACTGGCCGCTTTCCCGAAGATGTCGAGCTTCACGCTCTCTCCCGACGGCAAGCACCTGGCCGCCCTCGAGGCTCGCGGCGAAGACCGCGTCATCCTGGTCTGGAAGACCGGTGCGCTCGACAAACCGCCGACGGCGATCGGCTCGGCGCGGATGAAGCTCCAGAGCGTGACCTTCATCAAGAACGACCTGCTGGCCGTTTCCATGTGGCAACCCTACGACGCACGCATCGACACGGTCACCAAGACTTTCATCTCCAAGCTGTTCGTCACCGACCTCGAGGGCAAGAACTGGAAGGAGCCCATGCCCCAGGCACGGGCCATGAGCCGCGACGAGGAAACGCGGCAGGCGCTCTCCAACCCGACGGTGCTGGACACGCTGCCGAACGATCCCGACCACATCCTGGTGATCAACGACGTGGGCGCCAATTCCGGCGACGTCTTCAAGGTCAATGTACGCACCAATCGCGCCGAGCGCATCCAGCGCTCGGATGACAAGATCTCCGGCTACATCACCGATCTCGAGGGAAACATTCGCGCACGCCTGCGAGCCGACGTCGATGGCGCCGGCGCCTTCATCACCGCCGAGATTCTGGAGTCCAGTGGCGGCAAATGGGTAGAGCACTTCCGCTCCTATGTGAAAAACCGCGACGTGAACGGAATCGTGGCCTTCTCCGCCGATCCGAACATCGCCTTCATCGTGAGCAACGCAGGGTCGGACAAGTCCGCCATCTACGAGTACGACGTCAAGGCACGCACTCGCAAGGAAATCCTGTTCCAGCACCGCTTCTTCGATGCGGAAAGGGTGTTGATCAACCGCACCAAGACTTCCGACGGCCTCGCTTTCGGGGAGATCCTCGGAGTTGCCTACGCAGGCCCGCGCGGTCCGAACGTCGATGTGCAGTGGACCTCGCCCAGGATGCAGGCGCTGGACAAGGCGATCCGCGCGGCGCTCGGCGTTCGGCCGCAGCGGCTGACGCTCACGGATCCGGCGACCGCGCAGAGCGCCGAGACCGATTACGACGTGGATACGGCCTACCGCCTGATTGCCTACACCGGTGATGTGAAAACCGTTGTCTTTACCGTCAGCGGTGATTCCCGGCCGCCGGAAACCTACCTGCTCCGCGACGGCAAGCTCATGCTCCTGGCGAAGGCCTACCCCGACCTCGACGCGGCCTCCCTCGGGACCACGAGCCTCGTCTATTACAAGGCCCGCGATGGCTTGGACATCCCCGCGTTCCTCACCAAGCCGAATGTCGAACTCTGCGGGCCGGCGCCGTGGCCCGCGGTGGTGCATCCCCACGGAGGCCCCTGGTCGCGGGACGTGATGGGCTTCGACGGCTCGATGTGGGTGCCGCTGATGGCATCGCGGTGCTTTGCGGTACTACGTCCCCAATTCCGCGGCTCGGACGGCTGGGGGCGGAAACTTTGGACGGCCGGCGACGCCGAGTGGGGACAAAAGATGCAGGACGACAAAGACGACGGCGCCAAGTGGATGACCGACAAGGGCATCGCGCAGCGCGGGCGCATCGCCATGTTCGGATTCTCCTACGGCGGGTACTCCGCCATGGCGGCCGCGGTGCGTCCCAATGGCCTCTACAAGTGCGCCATCGCCGGTGCCGGGGTCTCCGACCACAAGCGGATCTGGGCGCGCTTCTACACCAATCCCTTCTTCCGGGAGCGCCAGGCACCGACTGTCGATGGGCTCAATCCCGTGGACCATGCGAACAAGATCCAGATCCCGATCATGGTCTACCACGGCGATCGGGACCAGACTGTGCCCATCGAGCAATCGGACTGGTACGTTGCCGCGGCCAAGAACTCAACGCAGCCCGTCGTCTACCACAAACTCAACGACTATGGCCATGGCCCGGCGTGGACGCGCAAGATCATGGGCGAGCAGTTGGGCCTCATCGAAAACTATCTGCTTCGCGATTGCGGCGGCAAGGGGCTTTGAAGCGCGCCGCTCATGATCCCTCCGCAACCCCAGTCGGCTCGACCGCGAACCCCTCCTTTTCCGCGGCGACCCTGAGTCGATCGTCGAGGCACACAAAAGGCAACGATTTCGGCTCACCGTCGGCGGCGACTATCGCAGCGCCCAACTGAAGGCTATCCGCGGAACGAAGCGGATGAACACGCAGCAAGCGTATCGCGACTGTCCGCACCTGCTCCGAGGCCAAAATTTCGCTCCAGGACTCGGCGAGCAATCGAAGCCGGGCGATGGCTTTCGCCGAGTCCGCAGCCGAGAAGCTGCCTTCACGCTCGCGTCGCGCAATCGCGGAAACGCATTCGGTCGGCGTTCCCCACCAAGCGATGATCGCCGAATCTCTCTCGACCATTTCGAGAAGCTCCCGACTACCGCGCTCATCCACGAGGAGGGCAACAATTGCCGAGGAGTCCCAGAATCTCATCTGCCCCCACTGCGCTCCTCGATCACGGCTTTCACCACGCTGGAGGAAGGCTTCGGCGCCGGCTGGCGAAGCGCGGCAACATCCAGGGATCGGCCACCGACCGGCCGGCGCATCAGGCCGGCGCGCTCCAATTTCAGGGCTCTCGCATCGACACTGGCTTGGCCTGCGACGCGCTCGATGATCGCGACAGGCACGTCGCGATCCCACACCATGACCGATTCCCCTGACCGGACAACGTCCAGGAAGGCGCTCAGCCTGTTCTTGAGGTCCGAAATCGAGGTCATCTTCATAGGGCTATTGTAGCCATGCTAACAAAGCCAAGCAACCCAGAATCTCAATCCGAGGTGCACGCGCTTGCGGCGGCAAGGGGGCTTTGAAACGCGCCACTGCTGGACCGATTGAGGACGTGTCGCTACGGGTAATCGAACGCCCCGGAAACGGGGCGTCTTTCTTGCGGCAGCCTCTACTGGACGCGTCGGACCCGCGGGGAGCGGTTGTCACCCTCGACGTCCAGGAAGAAGGCGCCCATCAGGCCCCGCCTTACGACGACCTTCGGGTTGTCCAGGACCATGTAGCGCGACGTTTCGTCAATCACCTGCCAAACCTGTCCGTTGGCGAGGGTGATGCGCACGCCGGGTCGCCAGCCCTCGAAACGGCCGGGTATGTAGGTCTCGATCGTCGCCAACTCGTCCGTTGACCTTGCCTTGTGCTCCAGTCCGAAGTTCTCGGCGGGTGCCGGGGCGGGCGGCGCCTTCGGTTGCCCCGGCTGGGGGCGGAATGGCGATTGCGGCGGGGCCGCGTTGAGCGGGGCCGAAGGGGTAGCACCGAGCGGCAGCGCGTCGTAGCAGGCAAGGCGAGCGAGGGAATCGGGGATCGCCCGGCAGCGGCGCACGGCGGCCTCGTCCGCGGCCGAGGCGTAGCCGGTGGCGATCAGGAACGCGAGAACGGCCGGGGCCAATTTGAGCACTTGGGGCATTGGGATTTTCGGCGAATGGCGAAACCGGTCATTATGCCCGACAAGGAAATTGTTGCATAAATGCAACACTCCCGCCGGCTTTTGTTGGAATATCCCCGGTGGGTGGCTATCATCCGAGGGTTTCAAGACTTAACCACAAGCACATACAAAAGCTCCGACACTCCCAAAGCATTTCCGCATAACGGCTCCGTGTCACGAACTTCACACCTGGGGGAATAATGAATCAGTCCGTAAAGAAAAAACGCTTGGCACCATTTGCAAGGAAGTCCTGTGTGGTTGCTACGGAGATCGCGCTGGCGGTCATGGCGACGCAACTCGCCTATGCGCAACAGCCCACAAGAGGCGAGCGCATCGAAGTCACCGGCTCGCGCATCCCGCTGCAGGAGAACGTCGAAAGCCACAGCCCCATCTCGGTCATTTCGGCGGAGGACATCAAGATCGAGGGCACGCGCAGCGTTGAAAGCCTGCTGAACAACATGCCCCAGGTCTTCGCCGACCAGAACGGCACCGTCGCGAACGGCGCCTCGGGCACGGCAACCGTAAACCTGCGCGGCCTTGGAGCGGACCGCACCCTGGTGCTGATGAACGGCCGGCGCATGCCGATGGGCAGCGTGAATACGGTCGCGCCCGACTTGAACCAGATTCCTGCGTCATTGGTGAAGCGGATCGAGATCCTCACCGGCGGCGCGGGCGCGGTCTACGGCTCGGACGCCGTCGCGGGCGTGGTGAACTTCATCATGAACGACAAGTTCGAGGGCGTTCAGATCGATCTCAACTACAGCTTCTACAACCACGACCAGCAAAACCCCAAAGGGGTGGCCGACATCGTCGCCGGCCGCGGTGCCACCAACCCGCGCGAGTTCCAGGTCCCGGGGGACAAGAGCGCGGACGGCAAGATAGGCGACATCGCCATCACCATCGGCAGCAACTTCGCCAATGGCAAGGGCAACGGAACGCTTTTCTTCGCCTACAAGAACGTAGATGCGCTTTTGGCCTCCGAGCGCGACTTCAGCGCCTGCGCGCTGGGGTCGAGCGCGGCCGGGTTCAGCTGCGGCGGATCGGGAACGAGCGCCACGGGCCGCATCACCAACCTGACCACCGGCAGGGTCTTGACGGTGATCGACTCCAGCGGCACCGCGCGCACCTACAACAACGCTCTCGACCAGTTCAACTACGGTCCGTTTAACCACTTCCAGCGGCCTACGGAGCGATATAGCGCCGCCGCGTTCGCAAATTACGACATCAACAGTCACGTCAAGGCCTACGGCGAGTTCAATTTCCACGACGACAACAGCGTCGCGCAGATCGCGCCCGGCGGTATTTTCGGGAACATCGCGACCATTCGTGGCAACAATCCGCTGCTCTCCGCGAGCTGGAGAACTGCGCTGGGCCTCACCAACAGCCCCGATTCCACCGTCGATGTCGTCGTCCAGCGCCGCAACGTCGAGGGCGGGGGGCGGGTATCGGAATACCGCCATACGTCGTTCCGTGAAGTCGTGGGCCTCAAGGGCGACATCGGCAAATGGAATTACGATGTCTTCGCGGAAGCTGCGAAGGTGGTCTACTCACAGGTCCAGGGGAACTACTTCCTCAACCAGCGCATCGATAACGCACTCGATGTCGTCAACGTCAATGGCCAGGCCGTCTGCCGCTCGGTCGTCAATGGGAGCGACCCGAATTGCGTGCCCTACAACGTCTTTAGCCTCGGGGGCGTCACGCCCGAGCAGCTTGCCTATCTCCAGGTGCCGGGCTTCCAGAAGGGCGGCACGCAGCAATCGATCTACGGCACCACCCTGTCGTCCGATCTCGGCGAGTACGGGATCAGACTGCCCGCCGCCAAGAATGGCGTGTCCGTAGCCGTGGGAGCGGAGCGTCGTACCGAGAAGCTGGATCTCGATTCCGATGTGGTCGTTTCGACCGGTTCGCTTTCCGGCTCGGGCGGACCAACGCAACCGGTCCACGGCAAGTACACCGTCAACGAGTTCTACGGGGAGGTTCGCGTCCCGCTGATCGATTCGCGCCCGATGTTCCGGGACCTGAGCGTGAGCGGCAGCCTGCGCCGTTCCAACTACAGCACCGACATCAGCACTACGACGTACGGTGCCGGGGTGGATTGGTCGCCCACCAAAGCGGTCAAACTGCGCGGCAGCTATCAGAACGCGGTCCGTGCGCCCAACCTGTACGAGCTCTTCCTGGCGCAGGGAAACAACCTGTTCGACATGGATGAGGATCCCTGTGCGGGCCCGACGCCGACGGCCACGCGCGCGCAATGCGCTCGTACGGGCGTGACGGCGGCGCAATACGGCAACATCCAGGATAGCCCCGCGGGCCAGTACAACTACCTCCAGGGCGGCAACCCAAATCTCGAGCCCGAGAAGGCGAAGACCTATACGGTGGGCCTGGTCCTCACCCCCATGCCCAACCTGAGCGCGACGATCGATTATTTCGACATCAAGATCGACAAGACCATCAGCAACCTCGATTCGGCCACGGTTGTCGGACTGTGCCTCCAGCAGGGCCTGTTCTGCGACCTGATCCAGCGCGATCGCCTCGGGACCTTGTGGCTGCTCGACGAGGGCCGCGTGATTGGCACCAATCAGAATATCGGCGGCACACGCACCTCGGGCATTGACTTGGCGGTCAACTACAACCACCCGCTTGGACGCATGGGCGGCCTGGGCATCAGCTTCATCGGCACGTGGTTGAGGACGCTGGAGATCGAGGAAGTCAAGGGGCTCGGTATCTACGACTGCGTGGGCCTGTACGGTGCCAACAAGTGCGGTGTGCCGAGTCCGGAGTGGCGTCACAAGCTGCGCTTCAACTGGGCGACGCCCTGGAACATGGACTTCGCGGTGACATGGCGGCACATGAGCGAAGTGATTCTGCAGGGGACCAGCTCGAACCCACTTCTGACGGGAACGGTAAGGGACATCGAGCGCGCGCTCGATGCGCAGAACTACCTGGATATCGCGGCATCATGGGCGGTCACGAAGTGGTTCACCGTCCGCGGCGGCATCAACAACATCACCGACCGCGATCCGCCCCTCACCAGCCAGCAAGGACCTTCGGTGTTCGGGAACAACAATACCTTCCCCGGAACCTACGATGCGCTGGGCCGGAAAGTGTTCGTGAACGCGACCCTGAAGTTCTGATCCGCGAAAGCCGCTTCAGCACCTCGACGGCGAGCTTCGGCTCGCCGTTTTTCTTGCGGCTTAAAGCTCGAACCCGCCAGCGTCGCCGACGAATGCCTCCATGGCCGAGGACAGGGCGGTGATCATCCGGCGCTCGGCCGCGGTCAAATGGGGGTGCCAGATGTCGAAGATGAGAACCACGCGCGGCTTGTCGCTCTCATTCCAGGCTTCGTGCTCGATCGTGTCATCGAAGACCCAGGCGTTGCCGGGAATCCACTCGCGCGTATCGTTTCCGACCCGGAATCCGCATCCCCCGGGAATGATCAGGGGCAAATGCGTGACCAGGCGAGCATTGGTCACTCCCGTGTGGGCGGGTATCCGAGTCTTGGGCTTGAGCAGGGAAAACATGGCCGAAGGCGTGCGCCCTTTCATCTCGGGTTGTGGAACCCCGGCAAGGATCTTCATCGTCTGCGGGCAACGCGCGGCGTTCGCTTGCACAAGTGAGCTCATCTCGATGAGGTGGAAGGCGCTCCAGCGGGGCGAGTTGTTGAGCTCCACCCACTGGTTCTGGGGCTCGTCAGGCGGGTACTGGATGTAGGGTGTGAAACCGTCCTCGCCGCGCAGCACCTCCAGGAACTCCTCGCGAATGACCCCGGTCGCCGCCTCCACGGCGTCGAGCCACGGGAACTGCGCACGGTCGAAAAACTCGATGGCCGGAAGCTCGGGGAAGTGGTAGCGGGCGGAGCGGGAGTCGTAACGACGCTTCCGGCCGACCATGATGTCGACCGAGTCCCGGAAGCGTTTGAGCTCGCTGCCATCCAGCTCCGCATACTGGGGCTGCAGGCCCTGGTCCAGGAAGGTGGCGAACTCAGCGTCGTATTTGTCCCTGTACGCGGCAGCCTGGGCCACCAGCGGGCGCAGCGCGGCGTGCAGGCGCTCCGGAGGCGGAGCGATGGTGGCGGCCGCGCCATACGCCCTGGCGGCCTGGTGGCGCTTGTTCTGGCGGTCGTAGAGGTTCCCCCGCATGAGCAGCGCCATCAGGTCCATGGCATCCACGCCCAGCGCGCGTCGAATCGTCTCCTCCTCGGCCGCCTCGTCGCCGAGGTTGCGGTAGACGACCGCCAGGTTGACCCACTGCAGCACGTCCTTGCCGCTCACCTGCGTGAGGCGCTCGAATGCCACCTTGGCTGCTTCCATGTCCCCGCCGCGGAAAGCGAGCTGGCCGAGGGCACTGAGGCTGCGCTCGTGGCGGGGGTCGATCTCGAGGATGCGTCCCCAAAAGGCAGCGGCGTCCGCTTCGCGCCCGGCCTCTACCGCCTGGTCGGCCTGCGCCTCGAGGACCTGGATGTCTTGCTCCCTGCCTGCGGCCATTTGCGTCACCGGCTTTTGTTCATCGGATCGCGCCCATTGTGCCCCTGCGGACGCAGCCTCATTCGAACACCAGTGCCCATGCCGCGGCCTCGGCCAGCGCCCCCATGACGAGCCGATCCCGGGAGCGCAAGATGAGCCCGCGGCTTTCGGCCCGCTTCGTCAGGCGCTCGACGCCGCTTTCGTCGATGGATGCCGCGAGCATCGAATCCATGCGGCCAAGATAGCTTTCGGCCTCGCGCGCGCACAGCCCGGCCCAGCGCGCGACCTCGGCAGGGTCGTGGGAATCGATTCGCCGTCCCATGTAGACGACATCCTGTTGAAGCCTCGCTACCGAGCCGCCCGCTACTGCTGGTCCCAAGCGGGCCAGCGCGCGTCCCACCTCGCCGCACGCCTCGGCCAACGCCGCCTCGGCGCGCCGGAAGGCTGGCCTGCTGCCGGTGCCGCGGAACATCGCGACGTGCGCCTGATACAGGTCTTTGAGCCTGGGAAGCAGCGCCGAATCCACCACGACACCCATCGCCTCACGGTTGGCCACGTTCTCGCGAAACAATCCCCCGTCCTTCATATGCGCGACCGCCACAACGCGCCCATTGGAAGCGAGGATGCGCGCAGCCTCATCTACGGCTTCCGGGCCCGCATACTCGAGCCCGAACTGGCTGGTCACGAGGTCGAAGGAACGGTCCGCGAATGGCATGCGCGCGGCGTCGCCGCCGACGGCGTGCACCCAGGGGCACCGAAGCGCGAGTCCGTGGAGGGCCGCCGGCGAGGAGTCGAGCCCGCAAAGCTGGAAACCCACGCTGCCGCGATCGCCGCCGGCCTCTGATGCGGACTCGAAGACCGCGCCATTGCCGCAAGCGACATCGAGCACGCGCCTGCGGCCTTCGACACGAGCCGCCGCGAAGACATCGCTCCAGAAGCGCCGCAGCAACTCGTCCTGGGGGGCACCTCCCCTGTGCGCCGCTGCCTCCGGCGTGAGGCGCCAGTAATCGTCCCAGCTCGCCGGAACCGCCATGGTCAGATCTCCCATTCGGGTTTTTCCCCCGAATGGGCGTCGATGGCCTCGAACATGGTGCAGACCAGCGCGCGTTCCTCCTCGCTCAGCTCCGGCTTCCAGGTCTCGAAGAGCAGGATCACGCGGGTCTGCGAGCTGCGGTTCCAGGCTTCATGCTCGATGGTGTCGTCGAATACCCACGCCTTGCCTTCGACCCATTCGCGGATCTCGTTACCGACGCGAAAGGTGCATTGTCCCGGCACCACCAGCGGCAGATGGCAGATGAGGCGCGTGTTCACCACGCCGTTGTGTGGCGGGATGTGCGCGCCCGGGCGCAACAGCGAGAAGAGCACCGATGGCGAACGGTTCTGCACGCGGGTGAGCGGCACGTGCTCTAGGGCGCGCATGGTCTTCGGGCAGCGCGCCGCGTTCGCGTCCACGCGCTCGCCGTTCTTCCACAGGTAGAACGCGCTCCACGCCGGGTTGCCGAGCATGCCCATCTGCTCATTGCGTGGACGGTTGGCGCCGGCCTCGACGTACGGCTTGAAGGCCGACTCGTCGCGCAGGACCTCGAGAAGCTCGGCGCGGATGTCAGCCGTGGCCGCTTCCACCGCGTCCAGCCAAGGGAATCGTTCGCGCTCGTAGAACTGGTTCTGCGGCAATCCCGGAAAGTAGTAATAGCGCGGGCGCTGGAAGTAGATCTCCTTCCTGCCGAAGAGAAGCTCCAGCGATTCGCGGAAGCGCGGTCTGGAAGGCCCGCCGTCGAAGCCCTTCGCCTGGAGGAATCGCTCGAGATGCGATTCGAACTGCGACGCGTAGCGCGCCACTTGCGCCGCGGCGCGCTCGATCTCAGCGCGAAAATCCTTGGGCAGGTTCTCCAGCGGCGGAGCTGCGCGAACGGCGGCACGGTAGAAAGAAGCCGCCGCGCGGGCGTCGCCCGCCCCGGCCAGGAAGTCGCCCTTGACGATCAGTGCCTGCACGTTGCGCGGATCCAGGGCCAGCGCGCGATCGAGCGATGCCTGCGCCCCCGTCGCATCGCCCAGGTCCCGGCAGGCGAACGCGATCGCCACGTGGGTGGAAACGTCGGCCTGGCCGGCAGCCACGATCTGCTCGAAGGTGCCGCGCGCCGTTGCCGCGTCGCCGCGGCGCAACGCCTCCAGCCCCTTGGCGGCGAGCGCCGCTTTGTCGATTGTCAAAGTCATCAATTGCGAAGTTTCTCACGGGACGGCAAAGTCGACCCGCAGCGATCCAGACTCGAACCACTCAGTCCGAAAAGGGATCGCCGGGGTGGATTGAACGGTACAATCATCGAGCGCCTTGAGAGCCGGGCTGACCGAGGAAAAGCCAATGAAAATCTTCACCGCACTCCCCGCCATCATCGCCACCGTTGCCGCGCTCGGCGCCGACGCGGCAAACGCGCCCATCGAATTCACCCCCGGCTCCAACATGAGGGCCTACCGCCAGGTGCTCATCGCCCCGGCGCGCGTGGAATTCGACCCTGGCTTCCTCGGGGAGATAAAGTCCTTGCGCGGACAGGCCCACCGCCTGAGCCCCGCGGAAGTAGAGCGGCTTCGCCACGAAATGGGAGAGAGCTTCCACAAGGCTCTAGCGGAAGCATTCGAGAGCCGCGGATTCATGATTGCAACTGCACCCGGCAGCCAGGTGCTCGAGATCACGCCGGCACTGAAAGACCTCTATCTGAATGCGCCCGAGAGCGCCCGCGACCCGATGGTGCGGTCCTATGCACGGGAGGCCGGGCGTGCGCGCATGTCGGTGGAAGGCAGCGATGCGTCGGGCGCGCGCGTACTGGTGGCAAGCGAGCAGGCGACCGCAGGACACGCGCTCGAATTCCGTCCTGCGAGCGGCGTGTCGAACCGCTTCTGGTTCGATGCCATGTTCCGCCAATGGGCGGGCGAGTTGGCCGAAGCGGTAGCCGGCGCACGGTAGCTTCGCACGGGCCGCAAGTGCCGATTCGCCATGCCGGCGGCGAGCGCGACGTGCTCATCCTCGGCGGCGCTCTCCCATGAACACCTACCTCGACTTGCTTCGCCACGTGCTCGAGCACGGCACGCGCAAGCAGGACCGCACCGGCACCGGCACCCTCTCCGTCTTCGGCCACCAGATGCGCTTCGACCTGGCTGACCGCTTCCCCCTCCTCACCACCAAGAAGGTCCACCTGCGCAGCATCGTGCACGAGCTGCTCTGGTTCCTGCAGGGCAGCACCAACGTGGCGTACCTGCGCGCGAACAAGGTGACCATCTGGGACGAGTGGGCTGATAAGGATGGCGAACTGGGGCCCGTCTATGGCTACCAATGGCGCTCCTGGCCCGCGCCGGACGGCCGCCACATCGACCAGATCACCGACGTCATCGCGCAGATCCGCAGCAATCCCGGCTCGCGGCGCCTGATCGTTTCGGCCTGGAACGTGGCCGACATCCCGCGAATGGCGCTGGCGCCGTGCCACGCGCTCTTCCAGTTCTACGTGGCCGACGGTCGCCTGTCTTGCCAGCTCTACCAGCGCAGCGCCGACATTTTTCTGGGCGTGCCTTTCAACATCGCCTCCTATGCGCTGCTCACGCTGATGGTCGCGCAGGTCACGGGGCTCAAGGCCGGCGAGTTCGTGCACACGCTCGGCGATGCGCACCTGTACCTCAACCATCTCGATCAGGCGCGCGAGCAGTTGTCGCGCGCGCCGCGCACGCTCCCGGTAATGCGCCTCGATCCCGCGGTGCGCGACCTCTTCGCCTTCCGCTTCGAGGACTTCACCCTCGAGGGCTACGATCCGCATCCCGCGATCAGCGCCCCGATCGCCGTCTAGCGCGCGATGATCCGCTCGCTCGTGGTCGCAATGGCGCGCAACCGGGTGATCGGCCGCGACAACCGGCTCCCGTGGAAACTGCCGAAGGACCTCGCCTACTTCAAGCGCGTGACCATGGGGCATCCGGTGGTGATGGGCCGGCGCACTTGGCAGTCCATCGGCAGGCCGCTCCCGGGGCGCGACATCATCGTCGTCAGCCGCGACGCGGCGTTCGCGGCGCCCGGTGCCACCGTCGTGACCTCGCTCGGCGCGGCATGGAAAGCCGCGGGGGAAGCCGAGGAGGTGTGCGTGATCGGCGGCACGTCGCTATTCGCCGAAACGCTCCCCATCGCGGACCGCATCCATCTCACCGAAGTCGACGCCGTGGTCGAAGGAGACACCTTCTTCCCGAAGTTCGACCGCAGCCAGTGGGTCGAGCACGAGGTCGAACGCCATGCTGCCGACGAGCGGCATGCATACCCCTTCAGGATCGTGGTGCTCGAGAGGCGCGCCCCGCAGCCTGGCTAGCGCCGGTTGTCGCGCTCGATGCGCTGCGTGACGCGGCTCGCGACCAGGCCGGCGTCGTCGACCATCACCGACAGCACCGCGACGTAGCCCCACGAATCACGGAAGCGATAGTCCCAGGCGGTCTGGCGCAGGTTGCCGAAATAGACGCGCTGCCAGGGCGGGCCGATGAGGCGCACCAACTCGTCGGCGGTCATGCCCTTGGAGATGGCGTTGAAGCGGGTGTCGTCGAGGACCTGCTCGACGCTCTTCAGACGGTCGTCGCCGCCCACGTGCACCATGTGAGTATGCAGCCCGAAGGGGCCGGACGGATAGACCAGGTGACGCGTGCCGTCGGGGTCACGAAGCTCGACGGCCGGCGGCCCCAATTTGCTCACGACCTCCTCGGCCGTGACCCCGGGACGCAGGCCCTGCATCGCGCAAGCCGAAGCGAGCAGCGCGGGGGCGAGAAGGAAGAGGTGCCTCATTGACACAACTATAGACCCGCCTGCCGAACGCACGTTCCGAGGCTTGCTGCCCAGTCCGCGCTGGCACGCCAGGTGGCGCTTCGAAAATCAGACTCGTACCGAATCGCGAGGCCAATGTCGAGCAAGTTTGGAAATACTTGCGCAACGCGGCCTCCCCTCCTTACGTTTCGTCCCGCCGCCACTGCATCGACGTTTCCAGCCCGCACTTGCTCCCGGATCTCAGCAATCGTCTTGAAGCGCACCAAGGTCGCGGATTTCAAAGCACGCTCTCTATTACGAGCGGTCACCGATCTTTCGGCGGCGGCAATAGGCCATAATCCGCGGCGTGCATCGATTCGCATACTTTCTCGCGGGCCTGATCGCTCTGGGGCTCACGGCAGTCCAGGCCGCGCCCCCCTCGGTAGCCACCGGCGGCTTTCACAGCCTCGCGCTGCATCGCGATGGCACGGTGCGCGCGTGGGGCGACGACAGCACTGGCGCGCTGGGGGTAGGCCGCTCGCTTGCCTCCGCGACGCCACTGCCCGTAAATGGCCTCTCCGGCGTCATCGCGATTGCCGCGGGTGACAGACATACGGTCGCGCTTCGCAACGACGGCACCGTGTGGGCCTGGGGCGCGAACGGCAACGGGCAAGTGGGTGACGGCACCACGACCTCGCGATCTATCCCGGTGCAGGTGCAGGGCCTCACGGGCGTGGTACAGATCGCGGCGGGCTTGGAATACACCATGGCTCGCACCTCGGATGGCAATGTCTGGACCTGGGGATACAACTACTTCGGCCAGCTGGGCCGCGAAGGCGGCGATCGCGCGGTGCCGGGCCGCGTCGGCGGGATGCCACCCGTGATGGAGATTGCGGCCGGCCTGCATCACAGCCTTGCGCGCACCATCGATGGCAGCGTGTGGGCGTGGGGACGCAACGACGGCGGGCAATTGGGAGACGGCATGCTCACCGATGCCTATCGAGGTCGCGGCACTGCGATGCGCGTGGTTGGGTTGAGCGACGTGGTGCAGGTATCGGGAGGCGGCTCCCACTCGGTGGTGCGGCGCGCGGACGGCAGCGTTTGGGCCTGGGGATTCAACGGCGGCGGCCAGGTGGGTGATGGGACCACGACGCTCAACCGGCTCGTGCCCACACAGGTCATGGGCCTGGCGGGCGTGGTCGAGGTCTCGGCGGGCGCGTTTTACAGCCTGGCACGCAAGTCGGACGGCAGCGTGTGGGCCTGGGGCTCGAGCGGACAGCGCCAGCTTGGTGAGGGCGGGTACGAGGATCGGCGAGTACCCATTCGGCTCGACAGCCTCACGGACGTGTCGCAACTCGCCGCGGGCTACTTCCACACGGTGGCGGTGAAGACCGACGGCGGGCTGTGGGAATGGGGCGCGAACGGCAACGGGCAGCTGGGCGATGGCACGATCGTGTCCAAGCCCACGCCCGTGCAGCTCGCCGGCATGTCCGGCGTCATGGCCGCAGCCGTGGGCGCGTCCCACACGGTGGTGCTCAAGCGTGACGGCACCGTGCATACCTGGGGCGACAACTCTTACGGCCAGCTGGGCGACGGCGTGTTCACTTTCCGTGCGACGCCCTCCACCATCGAAGGGCTCACCAATGTCACGGCGCTC
This sequence comes from Usitatibacter sp., assembly GCA_039929025.1. Lineage (GTDB taxonomy): Bacteria > Pseudomonadota > Gammaproteobacteria > Burkholderiales > Usitatibacteraceae > Usitatibacter. Next base: position 14,705 of record JBDSRZ010000265.1, read on the forward strand.
GCCGGCGGCTATCTCTATTCGTTGGCCCTGACGGGCGACGGCAGAGTGCTCGGATGGGGCAACAACGAGTGGAACCAATTGCAGGACCATAGCGTCGGGCAGTCGGTGCCAGTGCCGATTCCCAATCTCACCGGCGTTACCGCGATCTCCGCGGGCTACAGCCACTGGGTGGCGCTGGTGAGTGACGGCACGCTGAGCGCCTTCGGCAGTAACTATCGAGGGAGCCTCGGAACAGGAAACGAGGACAGCATCTCCGCAGCCGTGCCAGTACCGGGGCTTGCGAGCGTGCGACAGGCATCTGCCGGCGGAGGACATACGCTCGCCCTGAAGACCGATGGCACCGTGTGGTCCTGGGGCGCGAACGACGGCGGGCAAGTGGGTGACGGCACGACCGTGGATCGCTACTCGCCGCTGCGGGTGCCGGGCCTGACGGATGTCGAAGAGGTGTCGGCAGGTGGGGGGCATTCCCTCGCACGCAAATCGGATGGCAGCATCTGGGCGTGGGGCGCGAACTACACCGGGCAACTGGGCGACGGGACCAATGTCGATCGATTGACTCCGGTGCGTGTGGAGGGACTGCCGGCTCGCATCACCGCGATCTACGCCGCGCGCGATTTTTCGCTGGCGCTTTCCGATGGCAACGTGTGGGCATGGGGCGGGAATTATCACGTCGGCCTGGGATGCCCTCGATGCGGCCGGCAGGCAGCGCTCCTGCAGGTGCCGGGCCTCACGCGCATCGTGTCGCTCGGCGTGAAGCAGGGCCACGTGCTGGCCCTGCGGGACGACGGCAGCATCCTCGCCTGGGGCGGCGGTCAGCTCGGCCAGCTGGGCGACGGCACGCTGCTCGAGCGCGACACGTCCGTGGTGGTGCTGAGGGAAGGGGGCGCGGGCAGCGTCGCCGCGAACGACTGGTTCCTCGACCTCGATCCCACGGTCGCCTCGGCGATACCGCCTGAGAAGATTCCGGTGTTTCTTGTGGCCTCCCGGGCCGCGGGCCAGGACATTGCTGCCGACATCCGTTTCCGTTCACAGGATGTCGGGACGACGGCCAGCGTCTTTGTCTTCGCGCTTGCGCCGCAGGCGATCGTGAAAGGCGCATCGGACCTCAAGCTCGCGCTGAAAGCCAAGGATGCGGCCGGAAAGGACACGTCGATCGCTTGCGTGCTCGCGCAGCTCAGCGCCTCGGGGCAGATGGTGGCGGTGACGTCGGCGAACCTCGTGGCATACCTCACCGACGTGCTTTCCGCCCAGGGAGCATCGGTCTCGATCCTGAACGGCGTGCCCACCGGCAACGTCGCGGGTAGCACCTTCTTCGTGGGCTATGGCGGCAGCGGCACCGCCATGATCAACACCGGCATCAATCGCGCGGCGGTCACGGTGCCCGGTTCGCTCACCTGCCAGCCCTCCGCGCCGCAGACCGGATGGTGGTGGAACCCGCTCGAGGACGGGCGTGGTTTCTCGATCGAGAAGCGCGGGAACAATCTCTTCTTCGCCGCGTTCCTCTACGACATCTCGGGGCGTTCGACCTGGTACGTCTCTTCGGGTCCGGTGTCGCTCGAGGGCTCGCTCTACAACGGCGATCTGCTCGCCGCCTCCGGGGGGCAGACGTTGGGCGGGCCGTACACGCGCTTCCCGACACTCACCAGCGCGGGGCCGATGACGATGACCTTCAACAACGAGAGCACCGGCACGATCGTCTGGCCGGGCGGCACGGTGCCGATCCAGCGCTTCAACATCGTGCAGAACGGGCTCACCGCGCCGGCGGTCGCGGGGACGCCGGAGAGCGGCTGGTGGTGGAACGAGAGCGAGCCCGGCCGCGGCTTCTTCATGGAGTGGCAGAACGGCACGCTCGACATCGCCGGCTACATGTACGACGACGCGGGTAACCCGGTTTGGTATCTCACGGTAGGCGACATCGGCGGCACGCCGGCCGCGCGGACGTTCAGCGGCAACTGGTGGAGTTACGGCAACGGCCAGACGCTCACCGGGGCGTGGAAGCCGAATGCGCGACTGAGCACCACGGTCGCGCCGATGACGATCACCTTCAGTGGGCCGGAGACCGCGTTGATGACGTTACCCAGCGGGCGCACTACTACGCTAAGGCGCCACCGGTTTTAAGCGCTGGATTTCTTAGCAGCGGCGGACTATGAAACGGGCCAAAGCGGTTGTTACATCCGAATGCTTCCGCGTGCCATTGAGCTAGGGCCCGGGATGCCTGGGTCCAAGCGACACTGGCGCGCACTCTTTCAGCTACCGCCAGAGCGTTGGCTGCTACGGTATTACCAAGACTGCGGGGGAGCTCGACCTCTTTGTAACTGGCGATCGCCTCTGCCAGTGTGCGCCGGGTTGCCTCGAGGCTCGGAGACAGCTCGCTCCTAAGGAGCTCTCCTTCGAGAGAGATGGCCCAGACCTGCGCCTCCCTTCGAGTCCGAAATGTACGGGTTGCCGACGCTGCGTTCTTGCGGCGCATCATCGCCTTCACGCATTTGCCGCTTGGATCGGGCAGCCGCTGATGCAAATTACTTTTGCATCAGCGGCTTATTGGTAGGGCGTACAAGATTCGAACTTGTGACCAACGGATTAAAAGTCCGCTGCTCTACCAACTGAGCTAACGCCCCGGAAAAACGAAAATTATATCATCCGCCGCAAACCCGGCTCAACGCTTCCAGCCGCCGCAATCAGGTTTCGCGGCCGATCCTCCAGTACTGCCATTTCATCGTCGCCGCCGAGCCGGCGATGATCGCCAGGAAGGCGAGCAGCGAGCCGAGCGCGAGGGTGGACAGGCCCGTGAGCCCCTGCCCGATGGTGCAGCCGAGCGCCGTCACGCCGCCGAAACCCATCAGCAATCCGCCAATCACGTGCATCGCCGTGTCCTCGGCGCCGGCAAAGCCCTCCCATTGAAAGGTGCGCGAAGCAACGGCATACGCGAACGAGCCGAGGATGATGCCGATCACCGCCGCGATGCCGAAGGTGATGGTAAGCGACTTGTCGCTCCAGAGCATCAGTAGCTCGAGCGTGTAGCCCACCGGCGCGGTATAGGAAAGGGACTCGATGGTGCGGCTGTTGGTGCCGAAGAACGTGTTCTCGAGCGTCTCGGGGTTCTCGCCGTACCCCAGGTGCCCGGTGACGTACCAGCCGGCGACCACCGTGAGGCCCACGACCGCGCCGCCGAGGATGTGGTCGACGCTCGTGCGGAAGTCGCGGTCCTTGAACACGAACACGAGGAGCGAGATCGCCAGAGCCGACGCCAATGCGATCTGGACGGGCTTCACGGCGGCGCCCGTGAGCGCGGCAAATATCGTGGGCAGGTCCTGGCGAGCGATGCCGCGCGCCCTGAGATCGAGCGCCACCGGATCGATGAACGAGATCCGCCAGATGGCAAAGAGACCCTTCAACGTCATGTACGCAGCGATGCCGAAGAAGACGAACACCACTAGCGACTTCAGGCTGCCTCCCCCCAGGCGCACCAGGGTCTTGCTGCCGCAGCCGGAGCCCAGCGTCATGCCGACGCCGAAAAGGCCACCACCCAGGATGTAGGAGAGCCAGGTGAAATTCGGGCGCACGTAGAAGGACTTGGCCAGGTCGACCTGTCCTGACAGGTGCAGAGCCTGGCTGCCCAGGATCGCGACGGCGATGGCGAGCAGCCACATGCGCATGCGGCCCCAGCTGCCCATGTTGACCACGTCCGACACCGCGCCCATGGTGCAGAAATTGGTGCGGTTGGCGACAGCGCCGAAGATGAACCCGAGGATGAAACCGCCCCATGTCACCACGGCGCCGGGATTCATGCTGCTCAAGGAGGCCTCCGGCGATGAGCCGCCATTCTAGCCGCCCCCCGCGCTAGCGCGGCCGGTAGCGCGTGGGATCCGCAATGCCTGCGGCGGCGAAGCCCTCGCGCCGCAGGCGGCACGACTCGCAGCGCGCGCACGCGCGTCCCTGTTCGTCGGCGTTGTAGCACGACACCGTAAGGGAGAAATCCACGCCGAGCTCATGGCCTCGGGCTACGATCTCGGCTTTCGACATGTGCACGATCGGTGCCTTGATGCTGATCGGCTCGCCCTCCACGGCCCGGCGCGTGGCGAGATTGGCCATCTTCTCGAAAGCGGCGAGGTACTCGGGCCTGCAGTCCGGGTATCCGGAGTAATCGACCGCGTTGGCGCCGGTGAAGATCGCGTCCGACGCCGTGACCTCGGCGAACGCGAGGGCGAGCGAAAGGAAGATCGTGTTGCGCGCGGGCACGTAGGTCACCGGGATCCCCTCGGTAGGTCCGGTGGGAACCGCGATCGTCGAGTCGGTGAGGGCCGAGCCGCCGAACACGCGCAAGTCGGGCGCCACGACTCGATGCTGCGCCGCGCCCAGCGCGCAAGCCACCGTGCGGGCCGCCGCGATCTCCGCGCGATGGCGCTGGCCGTAGTCCACGGAAAGCGCGTGGCACACCCAACCCTCGGTGCGAGCCATCGCAAGCACGGTGGCGGAGTCCAATCCGCCGGAAAGGAGAACGACTGCGGAACGCACGCCAGCGACCGGCGTGGCGGGGCTAGCGGCGCAGCGCCGCGAGCCGCGTGCGCGCCTTGCCCGCGGCTTCGGAACCGGGAAAGCGCGCGATGATGTCTTCCAACGTGTTGCGGGCGCTGCCGTTGTCGCCTTGCTCGACCTGAATGGCGGCGATCGCCAGCAGCGCGTCCGGCGCCTTGGGCGATTGCGGATAGCGCTGGATCACCTCTTCCTGCGCCGCCAGCGCGCTGCGATAGTCGCGCAGGTTGGCGTAGCTGATGCCGATCCAGTAGCCGGCATTGGGGGCGAGCTGGCTGCCGGGATGGTCCTTCACGAACGCGCGGAAAGCATCGATCGCGGAGGGAAAATCGTTGCGTCGGAAGAGGTTCGAGGCGGCGTCGTAGGCCTTC
>JBDSRZ010000266.1:0-15700 GCA_039929025.1 Usitatibacter sp.
GCTGCAGGCCAATGATCGAGCCGAATGCCCCGGCTTGCCCATACTCACGTCACCTTCGCGAGCGGAACTCGGGTCGGTCCCGGGATTGCGCCCGCAGGACCTCCGCGAGTTGCATCACGGCGTCCCAGATATCCACGTAGCGGAGGTAGAGCGGCGCGAATCCGAAGCGCAGCAAGTCCGGCGGCCGGCAATCTCCGATGACGCCGCGGGCGATCAGCGCCTGCATGACGGGATAGCTGGCGGCATGCCGGTAGGAGAGGTGGCTGCCCCGCATTGCGCCGTCGCGAGGACTGATGAGCTCGAGCCCGAGGCCGGCGCAATGCGCCTCCACCAGCGCGATGAACGCATCGCCCAGCGCGATGGACTTGCGCCGGATCGCCTCCATCGGGGCTTCGAGCAGCAGCTCCACACTCGCTTCGAGCGCGGACATTCCGAGCACCGCCGGCGTTCCGCTAAGGTAGCGCGAGATTCCAGAAGCGGGTGCGTAGTCCTGGCGGAATTCGAACGGCCTCGCATGGCCCATCCAGCCCGAAATGGGTTGTGTCCGATCGTGGAAACGGCGCGCCACGTAAAGGAAGGCAGGTGCGCCCGGCCCTCCGTTGAGATGCTTGTAGCCGCATCCCACTGCAAAATCGGCGCCGCATTCGCTGAGATCCAACGGTACGATGCCGGCGGAGTGGGAGAGGTCCCAGACGGTGACTGCGCCCGTCCTGTGCGCCGCCGAGTTGAGGCAGCGCATGTCGTACATGCGAGCGGTGCAGTAGTGGACATGCGTGAGAAGGAGGACTGCGACTTCGCGCCCTCTTTCGGCGAGCACCTTTTCCAGGGCCTGCCCCGTGGGCTCGACCAGCATCAATTCGTATCCGCCCCCGAGCTGCGAGGCGAGGCCCTCGGCGACATACAGATCCGTCGGGAAATTGGATTTCTCCGATACGATCAGGCGGCGCTCTGGATTGACGCGCAGCGCCGCAGACAGCACCTTGTAGAGATTCACCGAAGTCGAATCGGCCGCAATGACCTCGCCCTCCTGCGCCCCGATAAACCTTGCGATCTTGTCGCCTGTTCTCCGCGGTAACGAGATCCAGTCGGCGCCTTCCCAGCTGCGAATGAGGTCGTGCCCCCATTCCTGTTCCACCGTTTGGCGCAGCCGCTCGCGCGTCCGGTGAGGAAGGGCACCGAGGGAATTGCCGTCGAGGTAGATGACGCCCTCCGGCAAATCGAACTGCCCCCGAAAGTCGCGCAGCTCATCGACACGGTCGAGTCTCTCGAAGAGTTGGCGGCTTTCGATCACGGCAATAGCTCTCCAAGTCAGGTTCGCATGGCGTCGTCGGCGCGATTGTAGCGACTTCAGCACCATACGGATGAATTCGGGCTTTGGAAGGGCCCGCCACTTATAATTTGTGGTTTGCTCCAGCCACGGACACAATCCTGAAGCCTGGAGCGTAGCCGCCCCAAAGCACGACTTTCGAGGAGCTTCATGTCCGCTGTGCCCATTACGCTGGAAGACAAATATCAGCTCCCTTCCGGCCGGATCTATCTCAACGGCACGCAGGCGCTGGTGCGCCTGGCGATGATGCAGCGCGCCCGCGATCTCGCCGCCGGCCTCAACACCGCCGGATTCATCTCGGGCTACCGCGGCTCCCCGTTGGGAGGCTTCGACCAGGCGCTGTGGAAAGCCAAGAAGCACCTCAAGGACCATCACATCCACTTCACGCCGGGCGTGAACGAGGAGCTAGCGGTGACCGCGGTGTGGGGCTCGCAGCAGTTGGGCCTCTTCGAGGGCGCGAAGTACGACGGTGTCTTCGCGATGTGGTACGGCAAGGGTCCGGGCGTGGATCGCGCGGGCGACGCCATGAAGCACGCCAACGCCGCGGGCAGCGCCAAGCACGGTGGCGTGCTGATGCTGGCGGGCGACGATCACGCCTGCAAGTCCTCGACGCTTCCCCACCAGAGCGAGCACGCCTTCGACGCGGCGATGATCCCCGTCCTCTATCCCACGGGGGTGCAGGAGATCATCGACATGGGCCTGCACGGCTTCGCCATGTCGCGCTACTCGGGCTGCTACGTGGCGTTCAAAGTGGTTTCGGAGACGGTCGACTCCTCGGCCTCGATCCATCTCTCCCCGGACAGCCCGCGCATCGTGCTGCCCACGGACTTCCAGCTTCCGCCGGAGGGGGTGAACATCCGCTGGCCGGACGCGCCGATGGAGCAGGAGCTGCGCCTGCAGCGCGACAAGATCTACGCCGCGCTTGCGTACGCGCGTGTGAACCGCCTCAATCACCTCACGGTCGATTCTCCCAAGCCGCGCCTGGGCATCATTGCCTCGGGCAAGAGCTACCTCGACGTGTTGCAGGCGCTCGAGGACCTCGGCATCGACGCGAGCCACGCGGCACAGATCGGCATCCGCCTCTTCAAGGTCGGCATGCCCTGGCCGCTCGAGCCCAACGGCATCCGGGAATTCGCGCTGGGCCTGGAGGAGATCCTGGTCGTCGAGGAGAAGCGCCAGGTCATCGAGTACCAGATGAAGGAGCAGCTCTACAACTGGCGCCACGACGTGCGCCCGCGCGTTGTTGGCAAATACGACGAGACGGGCGAGTGGGAAGTGCACCGCAGCGACTGGCTGCTGCCCGCCGCGGGCGAGCTCACCCCGGCCATGGTCGCGCGGGTGATCGCGCAGCGCATCGCCAAGTTCCACACCTCGCCCGCGATCGAGGCGCGGCTCAAGTTCCTCGAGGCCAAGGAAGCCGCGCTCGCGCGCCCTCGCACCAAGGTCGCCCGCATTCCGTACTTCTGCTCCGGCTGCCCGCACAACACTTCCACGCGCGTTCCTGAGGGCTCCAAGGCGCTCGCCGGCATCGGCTGCCACTACATGGCGATCTGGATCCGACCCGAGGAGACCATGACCTTCACCCAGATGGGGGGCGAGGGCGTGCCATGGGTCGGCATCCAGCCGTTCACCGAGATGAAGCATGTGTTCGCGAATCTCGGTGACGGCACCTATTTCCATTCCGGGCTGCTTGCGGTGCGAGCCGCGGCCGCAGCGAACGTCAACATCACTTACAAGATCCTCTTCAACGATGCGGTGGCGATGACGGGCGGTCAGCCGGTGGACGGCCAGCTCACCGTGCCGATGGTCGTGCGCCAGGTGCTCGCCGAGGGCGTGAAGAAGGCGGTCGTCGTAACCGACGAGCCGGAGAAGTACAAGGGCATCGACCTCCCCGCGGGCGTGGACGTGGGCCACCGCGACGACCTGGACGTGATCCAGCGCGAGATCCGCGAGATTCCGGGCACCACGGTCATCGTCTACGACCAGACCTGCGCCGCGGAGAAGCGCCGCCGCCGCAAGCGCGGCGCCTTCCCCGATCCGCAGAAGCGCGTCGTGATCAACGAGCTGGTGTGCGAGGGCTGCGGCGACTGCAGCATCAAGTCCAACTGCCTGTCGGTCGTTCCCGTCGAGACCGAGTTTGGTCGCAAGCGGCAGATCGACCAGAGCTCGTGCAACAAGGACTACTCGTGCGTGAAGGGCTTCTGCCCGAGCTTCGTGACCGTCGAGGGCGGGATGCTCCGCAAGAAGAAGACGGTGCTTCACGAAGCCTTCGCGCCCCTCGCGCCGCCCGCGCTCCCCATCCTCGACCGCCCCTACGGAATCATGGTGACGGGCGTCGGCGGCACCGGCGTGGTGACCATCGGAGCTATCCTCGGCATGGCCGCGCATATCGAGGGCAAGGGAGTCGCCGTCCTCGACATGGCGGGACTCGCACAGAAGGGCGGCTCGGTGTATTCGCACATCCGCATTGCCGCGCGGCCGGAGGACATCCACGCGGTGCGCATCGCGGCGGGTGACGCGCGGCTGGTGATCGGCTGCGACATGATCGTCGCGGCATCCGACGAGGCGATCGCCAAGATGCAGGCCGGCACCACGCGCGCGGTGATCAATTCCGACGTCGCGCCGACGGGCGATTTCGTACGCGCCCCGGACCTGAAGGTGCCGAACGCCGTAATGGCCGACGCGATTCGCGAAGCCTGCGGTCCCGACGCCGCGGATTTCATCGACGCGGGCGCCCTCGCGACGGCATTGATGGGCGATTCGATCGCGACCAACCTCTTCATGGTCGGCTACGCGTTTCAGAAGGGATTGATTCCGCTCGCTGAGGCGGCGATCCTCCAGGCGATCGAGCTGAACGCCGCCGCCGTCGAATCCAACAAGATGGCGTTCGAGTGGGGCCGCCGCGCCGCCGTGGACCGCGCCGCCGTCGAGCGTGCCGCCACGCCGCCGGAAGCGCGGCCCGAGAGCCAGCGGATGTCGCAGTCGCTGGAGGAGGCGATTGACCGCCGCCGCGCGTTCCTCGAGAGCTATCAGAATGCAGCCTACGCGAAGCGTTACACCGACATCGTCCAGCGTGTGCGGGGCGTCGAGGCCGAGCGTGCGGGCGGCAAGACCGAGCTCACCGCCGCGGTCGCGCGCTATCTCTTCAAGCTGATGGCGTACAAGGACGAGTACGAGGTCGCGCGGCTCTACACCGATAGCGACTTCCTCGCGCGCGTGGCCTCCCAGTTCGAGGGCGACTATCGCCTGAACCTCCACCTGGCGCCGCCGTTGTGGGCGAAGAACGATCCGGTCACCGGGGAGCCGAGGAAGCGCGTCTTCGGCCCCTGGATGCTGGGCGCCATGCGCGTGCTCGCGAAAATGAAAGGCCTGCGCGGCACCGCATTCGACGTCTTCGGCTACAGCGCCGAGCGCCGCACCGAGCGCCAGCTGATCGAGGATTACGTGAAGACGGTCGAGGAGTTGCTAGCGGCGCTGGACAACAAACGCCTGCCGCTCGCGGTGGAGATCGCGGCGATGCCCGAGTTCATCCGCGGCTACGGCCCGGTGAAGGAGCGCCACCTGAAGGAAACCAGGGCGCGCGAGGCGCGGCTGCTGGCCGAGTGGCGCGATCCACAGGCGTCGTCGGCGCGCATTCCGATCGCCGTGGCGGCTTGAACAGGGTGTCGTCCCGGCGCAGGCCGGGACCCAATTGGACCCCGGCCTTCGCCGGGGCGACAGGTTGTCGGTGAAGACCGACCGCCTCGTCTCGCTTGACGCGTTCCGCGGCTTCACGGTCGCGGCGATGGTGCTGGTCAACAATCCGGGCGACTGGAAGCACCTGCACGCGCCCCTCGCGCACGCCAAGTGGGACGGGTGGACCTTCACCGACACCATCTTCCCGGCCTTCCTCTTCATCTGCGGCGTCTCGATGATGCTGTCCCTCGAGCGCCGCACGCTCGCGGGGGATGACCAGCGCTCGCAGGTCATGGCGCTCGTCCGCCGCGGTGCGATCATCTTCGCGATCGGCCTGGTGCTCAACTTCATTCCGGCCTTCGACCTCGCCACCGTGCGCATCCCGGGCGTGCTGCAGCGGATCGGCTTTTGCGTGGCGCTCGCCGCGCCGATCGTCGTTGTTTGCGGATGGCGCGGGCAGGCCGCGGCGACCCTCAAGCTCTTCGCGCTCTACGCGGTGGTGATGCTGCTCCTGCCCGTGCCCGATGTGTCCGGCCGTGTCGCAGCAGGAGCGCTCGAGCCGGGGCGCGACGCGGGCGCGTGGCTCGATCGCCTGCTGTTGCAGGGCCACCTGTGGTCCGCCTCGAAGACCTGGGATCCCGAAGGCCTCCTCAGCACGCTGCCCTCCTTGGCAAGCCTCCTCATCGGCGCACTCGCGGGGCGCTGGCTCCTCCAGAGGCGCGAGGCGGCCGGGAAGACGGTGTGGATGATGCTCGCGGGCCTCGCCTTCCTCGGCGCGGGCACGGTGCTCGACGCGGTCCTCATGCCGATCAACAAGTCGCTGTGGAGCATTTCCTACAGCGTCTTCATGACCGGCTGGGCGTTGCTCGCCTTCAGCGCCTTCTACTGGCTCATCGACGGCAACGAGTCTGCGTTGCTCCGGCAGCGCGCCAGCGCGCTTGCCCTCCCGTTTACCATCTACGGCCTGAACGCGCTCTTCATCTTCGCCTTCTCGGGCCTCATCGCGAGGCTGCTGTCGCTCGCGGATCTCAAGCGCTCGATCTACGCCCCGTTCCAGGCGCTGCCGCTTTCGGCCGAAAACACCTCGCTCGCCTTCGCGGTCACCTTCAACCTGGTCATGCTATTGGTCGCGTGGGCGATGTGGCGGAAGGGATGGTTCATCAAGATATGACGCGTCCGCCGCGGAGACGCGCACCCGCTTTCATCGTGGTCCTGGTGGTCCTGGCGTTCCTGGCCGCCTGCGCCGAGAAGCCTCTTCGCGTGCCGGATCCGATGGTTCCGGTAACGCCGCGGGCGTCGGTCGCGATGGTCGACGAGGAGCCGCCGTCCGCGCCGCGAGAATTCCGCGCGGTGTGGATCGCCAGCGTGGCGAACATCGATTGGCCGAGCCGCAGGGACCTTGCCGTTGCCGAGCAGCGCGCCGAGATGATCGCCATCCTCGACCGCGCGAAGGCGATGAACCTGAACGCCATCGTGCTGCAGGTGCGGCCGAGCATGGACGCGCTCTACTCCTCTGCCCTGGAGCCGTGGAGCGAGTACCTCACCGGCGAGCAGGGCAGGGCGCCGCAGCCCTGGTACGACCCGCTCGCTACCTGGATCGAGGAGGCGCATCGCCGCGCCATCGAAGTGCACGCGTGGTTCAACCCCTATCGCGCGCGTCACACGTCGGCGAAGGGGCCGGAAGCGCCGAGCCACATCGCCAACACGCATCGGGGCATTGTGAAGTCGTATGGCTCCTTCCTGTGGATGGACCCCGGCGAGCCTGCGGCCGCGCAACGCACGCTCGATGTGGTCCGTGACGTGGTGCGCCGCTACGACATCGATGGAGTTCACATCGACGACTACTTCTATCCCTACCCGGTCACGCCGCCGGGTGCGCTCCCCGGGACACCCGAGATCGATTTTCCCGACGAGCCTTCCTGGCGCACCTATGTTGCGGGTGGCGGCAGGCTCGCGCGCGCGGACTGGCGCCGCCGGAACGTGAACCAGCTGGTCGAGCGGATGCACAAGGAGGTGCACGGGGAGAAGCGCTGGGTGCGCTTCGGCATCAGCCCGTTCGGACTACCGCGCCCCGACCGCCGCCCGCCAGGCATCGCGGGCTTCAGCCAGTACGACAAGCTCTACGCCGATGTCGAGCTCTGGGTGGAGCGCTGCTGGCTCGACTATCTGTCGCCGCAGCTCTACTGGCCGATCGCGCAGGCGCCGCAGGCGTTCGGCGTACTGCTCGACTACTGGGTCGGCGCCAACACCTGCGGGCGCGGCATGTATCCCGGGCTTTTCACCAGCCGCATCAACGAAACGCCGCAGTCGTGGAGCGTTGCCGAGATCCTCGACCAGGTGGAGGCGATTCGTCGCCGGCCGGGCAGCCAGGGCCACGTCCACTTCAGCATGGCGGCGCTCAGCCAGAATCGCTCGGGGATCGCCGATGCGCTTGCTTCGCAGCGCTACGCGACGCCCGCGTTGATTCCGGCCTCGCCATGGATCGATGCCGAGGCGCCGGGAGCGCCCGATGTCGCGGTGGGACGTGGGCCCGGCGGCGGCGCGACGATCGAGCTCACGCCCGCAGCGGGCAAGGCTGCGGCCCGTTTCGCCATCTGGGCGCGCGCCGGGGGCGCCTGGCGCTTCCACGTCGTGCCGGCGAGCCAGCGTCGCGTCGAGATCGCGGGCGGCGACGGGGCCGCCATCGACCGGATCGTGATCTCCGCCGTGGATCGGCTCGGCAACGAGAGCCGGCGAGTGGGCCTCGCCATGCCGTTCTCCGCCAGCGAGGTGGAAGCGAGCATCGTCCCGGTCGCCCGCTGGGGAGGGACGCCCGCCGATGCCTCGAAGGCGAAGCGCCACAAGATCACCCACATCACGCTCCACCACCAGGGGGAGACATACCCTCGCGGGCGCGACCCGAAGGAGTACCTGCGCAGCCTCCAGGAGTGGTCCCGCCGCGACAAGGGCTGGATCGATATCCCCTACCACTACGTGATCGACCTCGACGGCCGCATCTACGCGGGACGCGACATCGAGTACGCGGGCGACACCAACACCGAGTACGACCCCATCGGACATGCGTTGGTGGAGGTCGTCGGCAACTTCGAGGAAGTGGAGCCGAACGCGGCACAGCTCGCGGCCGTGGTTCGCGTGATGAGCTGGCTCGCCGTCCGCCACGGCGTGAACGAACGTGCGATCGCGACGCATCGCGACTTCTCCACGCAGACCGCGTGTCCCGGCCGCAACCTCTACCGCTACATCGAAAACGGATGGATCCGCGAGCGCGTGCGGGAAAACCTGGCCCGCTGGCAGCCATGACCCTGGGGCTGGGGATGGACGCGGGAGGCACGCAGACGCGCTGGGCATTGGCCCGCGACGGCGAGATCGTGGCCGAGGGCGAGGTGCCGGGGATGAGCGCGCTGCTGCTCGCCAGCACCGATGGCCGCGCGCGCCTCGACGCGACCATGAAGCAGATCGCCGCGGCGGTGCTTGCCATCGGCCGGCCAGGGCATGTCGAGGCGGGCATCACCGGGCTCGCCGAAGGCGATGTGGCGATGTGCAGGATCATCGCCAGGCCGTTCGGGCTCGAGCCGGGCGCCGTCACCATCGAGAACGATATCGTCTTCGCGTACCGCGGCCTGTTCGAGCCCGGGGAGGGGCACGTCGTCTACGCGGGCACGGGATCGGTGGCCGCGCACATCGACGCGCAGGGCGTCTTGCATCGCGCCGGCGGGCGGGGATCGATCCTCGACGACGGCGGCGGCGGCTTCTGGATCGCGCGCGAAGCGCTGCGCCACATCTGGCGCAACGAAGACGCGCGTCCCGGCGCGTGGGAAGAGTCTGCGCTTGCGCGCGAGGTCTTCGCGCGCCTGGGCGGTCCTGACTGGGCGCTCACGCGGGCGGCGGTCTACGGCGGCGATCGCGGCCAGGTGGGGCGCCTGGCGCTCGCGGTGGCGGCGACTGCCGACACCGACCCGGTCTCGCGGTCGATCCTCGACAATGCGGGCGTGGAGCTCGCGCGCCTGGCGAACGCGATGGTGCAGCGCTTCGGGTTGCTGCCGGTGGCGCTCACGGGCCGCGCCGCCCGGATGCACCCCGCGATCGGCGACACGATGAGGAAGGCGCTGCTGCCGGGCATCGGGATGACGGTTCGCGAGAGCCGGGCGCATCACGCCGCGGCGCGGCTGGCGGCAAGCGCGGGCCCGAGCGCAACGCGAGCCAGGGGCTAGACAGGCCATGTCCCCCGCGGTCCTCCTCGCCGTCGTGGCGGCCTACTTCGTCGTGCTCTTCGCGGTGGCGCGCAGCACTTCGCGCAACGCCACCAACGATTCCTTCTTCATCGGCAACCGCAGCAGCAACTGGATGCTGGTGGCCTTCGGCATGGTGGGGACGTCGCTCTCGGGCGTGACCTTCATCAGCGTCCCCGGCGCGGTGGGCGCCACCGGCTTCACCTACTTCCAGATCATCCTCGGGCACTTCGTGGGCTACGTGGCGGTGGCGTACGTGCTGCTGCCGATCTACTACGGCGGCCACGTGACCTCGATCTACCACTACCTGGGCGAGCGGCTGGGGCCGCGCTCGCACCGCACCGGCGCGGGTTTTTTTATCCTCTCGCGTACGCTAGGTGCTACCGCGCGCCTCTATCTCGTCGTCGCCATCCTGCAGATGGCGCTGCTCGCGGGCTATGGAATTCCGTTCTGGGTCACGGCCGGCGTCGCCGTCGCGCTGATCCTCGCCTACACCTTCGAAGGCGGCGTGAAGACCATCGTCTGGACCGACACGCTGCAGACCGCCTGCATGCTCGCGGGCCTGGCGATCTGCGTCGTGATCGTGCTGGGCGAGCTCGGGCTCTCTGTGGGGGAGAGCATCGAGCGCATGCGCGCCCAAAGCCTGGGCAAGATGTTCGCCACCGATCCGAACGAGCGTCACTTCTGGTTGAAGGATTTCGTCGCCGGCGCGTTCATCGCCATCGCGATGACCGGCATGGACCAGGAGATGATGCAGAAGAACATTTCGGTGAAGACGCTCGCGGATTCGCAGAAGAACGTGGTCGCGCTCGCACTCATCATGATGGGCGTGGTGCTGCTCTTCCTCTACCTCGGCGGATTGCTGTACCTGTATGCGCCGACGGTCGGCGTCACCGCGACGGGCGACAAGATCTTCCCCGCGGTAGTGCTCGGCCACCTGCCGCCGATAATTCAAGTCGTCTTCGTGGTGGCGCTGATCTCGGCGCTCTTCCCGAGCGCCGACGGGGCGCTGACGGCGCTCACCTCGAGCTTCTGCCTCGACATCCTCGGCTTGCGGCGGCGCGGCGTGGCCGAGCTCGAGGCGACGCGCATCCGCCACCGCGTCCACCTCTCGTTCGCACTGGTGTTCCTGGTCCTGGTGATGGCGTTCCACTGGGCCGACAGCGCGAGCATGATCGCGGTGATCCTCAAGCTCGCGAGCTACACCTATGGGCCGCTGCTGGGGCTCTTCGCGTTCGGCATCCTCACGTCGCGGCAAGTGAACGACCGCTGGGTGCCCGGGGTGGCGATCGCCGCCCCGGCGCTCTGCCTGCTCCTCGATGCGAGGCAGGAGGCGATCTTCGGCGCCTACCAGCTGGGGCTGGAACTGCTGCTCGTCAACGCAATGTTGACGTTCGCAGGTCTATGGTTTTTGTCCAAACCGGGGACGGACCCCAGTTCAGGCCAGGTGGCCTGAGAAACGCAGCGCGTAGCTGCGCTCGTGGATGTCGAGCGTGCCCGGGGCGCCGAAGGGCAGGGTCACCTTCTTCGCCACGTGCCCGAACGCAAGCCCCGTCAGCACCGGAAAGGGAAGCATCCCGCGCAGCGTCTCGATCACCTCGTCCATGCAGTAGGGATAGCGGGCGGTGTTGGTGGGAGCGCAATCGGCGAAGTTGCCGAGGATGAGCGCGCGCTGCCTGCCCAGCACGCCGGCGTGATGGAGCTGCATGAACTGGCGCTCGATCGCGTAGGGCTCTTCGCCGACCTCCTCGACGTAGAGGATGCCGCCGTCGATGTTCGGGAAGTATGGCGTGCCGGCAAGGCTCGCGATCAGGGACAGGTTCCCACCCCACAGCGGGCCATCGATGCGCCGCGGATCGTAGCCGTGGTCACAGTCGATATCCTCGATGCGGTGGGTGTTCTTGCTCACCGCCAGCCAGAAGTGCTGCTCGCTGTAGGTGTCGGGCTCGGGCTTGCCAAAATCCACACCCAGCATCGGCCCGTGGAACGTGACCAGGTTGGAACATGCGAGCGCCGCCATGTTGAAGGCGGTGAAATCGCTGAAGCCCACGTAGGACTTGCGGCTCGCGGCGACCCGGCTCCAGTCGATGCGATGCAGCAGCCGCGACAGGCCGTAGCCGCCGCGCGCCGCGATGATGAGATCCACGGAGGGATCGTCCACCAGCGCGTGGAAGCCCTGGAGGCGCTGCTCGTCGGTGCCGGCGAAGTAGCGCCACGCTTCGGAGGTACCCGGCGCCACCACCACGCGGTGCCCTATGTCCTGCAGGTACGCGATTCCCCTGGCGAGCGTGTCCGGGTCCACGCGGCCGGAGGGCGCGCAGATGCCGATGACGCCGGGCTCGGGCAGCGCGCGCGGCAGCCGCGGCGTGCGCTCGCGCGAGATCGAAGCAGGGTCAGCCGCCATGGACCTCCTCGAATGCGATCAGGTTGCCGTCGGGATCCCTCACCACGAACCAGCGCGTCCCCCAATGGGTCTCCTCGGGTTCCCGCACGATGTGCGCGCCTTTTGGGACCTTCGCGAAGCGCTTGTCGATGTCGTGGATGTCGAGGTGCACGTTGGGACGCGCGGATCCCGGTCCCTTTGCGGCGGAGCTTTCACTCGCGCGCTCGACGATCACGACCTTCACCCCGCCGCCCGAGAGCGAGAGGCCGCGCGCCTTGCCGTTGCCGCCCCAGGTATCCGTCACCGACCAGCCGAGCACGTCGCGATAGAACGCGAGCGACGCGTCGAAATCCTCGGGTGTGATGAACAAGTGGTGGAAGCGGTCGATCATCGCTGCTCCTCCTGCTCCTGTGCGTCGACCACCGCGAGCGCCGTCATGTTGATGATGCGCCGCACCGTGGCGGTCGGCGTGAGGATGTGCGCGGGCCTGGCGGCGCCCAGCAGCACCGGGCCGATGGTGATGCCCGAGCCGCCCACGAGCTTCAGGAGGTTGAACGAGATGTTCGCCGCGTCGATGCCCGGCATCACCAGCAGGTTGGCCTCGCCCTTGAGGCGCGAGTTGGGGAACGCCTTCAGCCGCACTTCCTCGGAGAGCGCCGCGTCGCCGTGCATCTCGCCCTCGACCTCGAGGTCGGGCAGCCGCTCGCGGATCAGGCGCAGCGCCTCGCGCATCTTCACCGCCGAGGGCGCCGCGCTGGTCCCGAAGCTCGAGTGCGACACCAGCGCCACCTTGGGCGTGAGCCCGAAGCGGCGGATCTCCTCCGAGGCGAGTTGGGTCATCTCCGCGATCTGGACGGGGCTCGGATCGTTGTTCACGTAGGTGTCGCACAGGAACAAGGTGCGCCGCGGGAGCATCAGCAGGTTCATGGCGTAGTAGTTGTCGACGCCCGCGCGCCGGCCGATCACCTCGTCCACGTACTTGAGGTGGTTGTCGTAGGTGCCGATCATGCCGCAGATCATGCCGTCGGCCTCGTCGCGGTGGATCATCATCGCGCCGATGAGCGTGGTGCGCCGCCGCGTCTCCAGCTTGGCGTACGAAGGCGAGACGCCCTTGCGCTCGGTCAGGCGGTGATACTCGGTCCAGTACTCGGTGAAGCGCGGATCGTGCTCGGGATCGACCAGCTCGAAGTGCTCGCCCGCCTCGATGCGCAGCCCCGCGCGCTCGATGCGCCGCGCCACGACCGCGGGGCGACCGATGAGGATCGGCTTCGCGAGCCCCTCGTCGACCACGACCTGCACCGCCCGCAGGATCCTCTCGTCCTCGCCCTCGCTGAAGACGATGCGCCGCGGCGAAGCCTTGGCCGCGGTGAACACCGGCTTCATGATGAGGCCGGAGTGGTACACGAACTCGTTCAACCGATCGACGTAGGCGGGAAAATCCTTGATCGGATCGGTGGCGACACCGCTCGCCATCGCGGCCTTGGCCACTGCGGGGGCGATCTTGACGATGAGGCGCGGATCGAAGGGCCGCGGGATCAGGTACTCGGGACCGAAGCTCACGCGCTCGGCGCCATAGGCCGCGGCGACGATGTCCGACTGCTCGGCGTGCGCGAGCTCGGCGATGGCATGTACGGCGGCGAGCTTCATCGCCTCGTTGATGGTGGTCGCGCCCACGTCAAGGGCGCCGCGGAAGATGAACGGGAAGCAGAGGACATTGTTCACCTGGTTGGGGTAGTCGGAGCGGCCGGTGGCGATGATCGCGTCGCTGCGGACCTCGTTCACCTCCTCGGGCAGGATCTCGGGCGTGGGATTGGCGAGCGCGAGGATGAGCGGGCTCTTCGCCATCTTCGCCACCATCTCCTTCTTGAGCACCCCGCCCGCGGAGAGGCCGAGGAATACGTCGGCATCGGCGATCACCTCCGCCAGCTTGCGCGCCGGGGTATCGCGGGCGTAGCGCACCTTGTTGTCGTCCATCTCCTCCTTGCGGCCGGAGTAGACCACCCCCTTGATGTCGGTCACCCAGATGTTCTCCATCTTCATGCCGAGGGCCACCAGCATGTCGAGGCAGGCAAGCGCCGCGGCGCCCGCGCCGGAGACCACCAGCTTCACGCGGCCGATGTCCTTGGCGACTACGCGCAGCCCATTCAGCACCGCGGCCCCGACGATGATCGCGGTGCCGTGCTGGTCGTCGTGGAAGACCGGGATCTTCATCCGCTCGCGCAGCTTCTTTTCGATGTAGAAGCACTCCGGCGCCTTGATGTCCTCGAGGTTGATGCCGCCGAAGGTGGGTTCGAGCGCGGCGATGATGTCGACCAGCTTGTCGGGGTCGCGCTCGGCCAGTTCGATGTCGAAGACGTTGATACCGGCGAATTTCTTGAAGAGGACGCCCTTGCCCTCCATCACCGGCTTGGCGGCGAGCGGGCCGATATTGCCCAGGCCCAGCACCGCGGTGCCGTTGGTCACGACGGCGACCAGGTTGCCGCGCACCGTGAGCTCGCGCGCACTGTTGGGGTTCTCGACGATCGCTTCGCACGCCGCAGCGACGCCGGGCGAATAGGCGAGGGCGAGATCGCGCTGGGTGATGAGCGCCTTGGTCGCGGTCACCTCGATCTTGCCGGGGACGGGCAGCCGGTGGTAGTCAAGAGCGCTTTGCTTGAGGTCGTCGAGCATGGGTAACTAGTTGAGCGATAAACGTTTTTATCTGTATTTTAGTGTATCACGGCAAAAATGGTGTCGGAGTCGATTTTCTGGAGGGGTTGACACAACGCAACTATATAACCAAGAATGTAGTTATGAAAAAGAACTATCTGCAGGCGCTTCCCCGGGAATGGCGCACCGTTTCGCGGGCCTTCACCGCGCTCGGCGACGAGCACCGCCAGCGGATCCTGCTCACCTTCGAACCGGGTGAACGGCTCAACGTGGGCCAGATCGTCGAGGTGTCGACGCTCTCCCGGTCGGCCGTCTCGCACCATCTCAAGCTCCTCAAGTCCTCCGGCGTGCTGCAGTCGAAGAAGGAGGGCAAGGAGGTCTACTACTGGATCGACAAGGACTTTCTCGAAGGCTCTCTCTCCGCGGTGCTCACGTACATCCGGGAGCGCGTCTAGATGGCCGGGCATGGCCAGTTCGCGCTCCTCTCCGAACGTCGCTTCGCGCCGCTCTTCTGGACGCAGTTCCTGGGCGCCGCCAACGACAACCTGTTCAAGTTCGCCTTCACGCTGCTCGCCACCTACCAGTCCGCGCGCTGGGGCGGCGGCGACGGCGGGACCGCGGGCTTCGTGATCGGCGCGGTATTCATCGCCCCGTTCCTGCTCTTCTCCGCCACCTCCGGCCAGCTCGCGGACAAGTTCGAGCGCGCCGGGCTGATGCGCTTGGTGAAGAACCTGGAGATCGTGGTGATGGCGATCGCGGCCGCGGGGTTTGCCACCCAAAGCGCGACGCTTCTCTATGTGTGCGTCTTCCTCATGGGCCTGCACTCGACGCTCTTCGGCCCGGTGAAATACGCCTACCTGCCGCAGCACCTGAAGGACACCGAGCTCACCGGCGGCAATGGCCTCGTGGAGATGGGCACCTTCGTCGCGATCCTGCTCGGGACGATGGGCGGCGGACTGCTGGTGAAGAGCGGCGAACAGGGCCCGCTGTGGGTCGCGGGCGGCTGCATCGTGGTGTCGCTGCTCGGCCGTTTCGCCGCGCACTTCATCCCTGTATCGCCGGCGCCGGATCCCGCGCTCGAGATCAACTGGAACCCGTTCTCCGAGACGTGGCGCAACCTGAAGCTCGCCGCGGTCGATCGCGCGGTGTTCCATTCGCTGCTGGGCATCTCGTGGCTGTGGTTCTTCGGCTCGATCTTCCTCACCGCGATCACGCCGTTCGCGAAGGACGTGCTGCACGGCGATGAGAACGTGGTGACGCTGCTGCTGGCGGTGTTCGATCCGCGCGGCGGGCAGTGGATGGAGGGCCGCTACGTGCCCTCGCTGCTGGCCGCGATCGGCCAGGTGATCGAGCGCCATCTGATCGACATCGGCTTCCTCAAGCCTGGTGACGGCGCCCTGTCGCACGATCCGCATGCCAGCCGCGCCGTGGCGATGG
>JBDSRZ010000267.1:0-15692 GCA_039929025.1 Usitatibacter sp.
CTCAAACCGGGATTTCCTCGATTTCGGGGCAAGGGGTGGTTCGATAGCTTTGGATTTCGTGAATTCGTTGGGATCACTCTCAAAGGCGTACGCCTGCGCTTCAAGGGAATGCCGGGAAGCCTGCGTGGCGCAACGTGCCCTCGCACGCAAGAAGCGCGGGTCCGGCGGACGCCGTGAGGCGCGAAACACCGTGGCTCGTTGCCATGCGGCTGTGGCGCGCCAGCGCACGGATCACCTGCATCAGGCCAGCGCCCGCCTGGTGCGCGACTACGATGCAATCGCCGTCGAGAAGCTGAACATCGAGGGCTTGGCGCGAGGGGTGTTAGCCAAGGACGTTCACGACGCCTCATGGGCAAGGTTCATCGCGATGCTGCGCTACAAGGCTGAGAGGGCCGGGGTGCGGCTGATCGAGGTAGATCCGCGAAACACCACACAGGATTGCTCCGGCTGCGGCATGCACGTGCCGAAGGGGCTGGGAGATCGGCGACACGCTTGTCCGCATTGCGGGCTGACGATCGACCGGGACCTCAATGCCGCACGCAATATCCTGAACCGGGCCGGAGTGGGCCCGGATCTGCGTAACGTAGCCGGCTGCGGCATGCGTGCAGGTGAAAACCTTGGTGCGGCTCCTCGGGCTCGTCAGCGGCCCGTGGCGCCAGACTAAGACACCATCCCAGTAAGGGTCTAATTTTGATATAATTTTCAATGGATTTGGGAATTGGTTCGCTTGGACAACATTGATCTGCACAACCATTCGACGCGCTCGGATGGCCTTCTGTCCCCCACCCAGCTGATTGAGCTGGCAGCACGCAACGGGGTCGATGCGATCGCGCTCACGGATCACGACACGCTGGAGGGCGTGGAAGAAGCCACTGTGGCCGCGCGCGATGCGAGCATCGGCTTCATTCCCGGTGTGGAGATCTCGGTGAGCTGGGGAAGCGCCACGCTGCATGTCGTGGGCCTTCAGGTGGATCCCACGGCGAAGGTGCTGCGCGAAGGGCTGGACCAGATCCGCTCCGGACGGCTGGATCGCGGCAAGGTGATCGCCGCGGCGCTGGACAAGCTGGGCATTGCGGGTACGTTCGAAGCGGCCCTGGCGCTGGCCCAGGACGAACGGCTGCTGAGCCGCACCCATTTCGCCCGCCACCTGGCCGAAAGCGGCGTGGTGAAGGACACGCAACAGGCCTTCGACAAGTACCTGGCGAAGGGCAAGCCCGCCTTCGTCGCCCACCATTGGGCGGATTTCGGCGACGCGGTCGGCTGGATCCGCGCGAGCGGTGGCGTGGCGGTGCTCGCGCATCCCGGCCGCTACGACCTGAAGCCGATGATGCGGCACGAGATGCTTTCGCAGTTCAAGGCGCTCGGCGGCGAGGCGATCGAGGTGGTGACGGGGAGCCACCGGCCGGAGGAGTATTCGTTGTGGCAACGCGAGGCGCTGGAGTTCGGTTTCCTGGCGTCGCGCGGAGCCGATTATCACGGTCCGGGGGAAAGCCCCGCGGAGCCGGGGACGTTGCCGCGGCTGCACGCCTCGCTCAAGCCGGTGTGGTCCAAGTGGGCGCACTAGCCTAGGGGACGGACCCCGGTTCACGCGCTTGGGGGCCGTCCCCGGTTCTTGAGCGCAATCGGGCATCTGCCCAATATAGGAATGGCCCAGTACTTTTCGGTTCACCCGGAAGATCCGCAGCCGCGCCTCATCCGCGCGGCCGTGGACATCATCCGCAAGGGGGGCGTCGTGGCCTACCCGACGGACTCCTGCTACGCGCTCGGTTGCCATATCGGCGACAAGGCGGCGATGGAGAAGATCCGCCGCATCCGCGACGTGGACGAGCGCCACCATTTCACGCTCGTGTGCCGCAGCCTTTCGGAGGTCGGACAGTTCGCCAAAGTGGATAACCTTCAATACCGCCTGATCCGCGCGAACACGCCCGGGCGCTACACGTTCATCCTGCGCGCGAGCCGCGAAGTGCCGCGGCGCCTGCTGACGCCGCGCCACACCATCGGCGTGCGTATCCCCGACCACCCGGTGCCGATGGCGCTCCTCGCCGTGCTCGACGAGCCGCTCCTGTCGTCCACCCTCATCCTTCCCGCCCATGGCGTCGCGCTGAACGATGCCGAGGAGATCCGCCGCCACCTCGAGCACGATGTAGACCTGGTGATCGATTCGGGCCCTTGCGAGGGCGAGCTGACCACTGTCGTGGACCTCTCGGGCGACGCGCCGCGGCTGATTCGCGAGGGGCGCGGAGACATCCGCCCGTTTGGATTCGTGAAGGCGGCCCTCCATTGATGACCGCATTCACGAAAACCTGTCCCACGTTCGCTCCCTCTCCCGTGGGAGAGGGTCGCTGATGGACATCTACAACATCCTCATCAAGATCTGCATCAACGCCATCCCGGGCATCCTCGCGATCACACTCCACGAAGCGGCGCACGGCTATGTCGCCAAGCACTTCGGCGACACCACGGCCTACATGCTCGGGCGCGTGACGTTGAACCCGGTGAAGCATATCGACCCCATGGGCACGATCGTCTTTCCGCTCCTCACCTTCGTGCTCGGCGGCATCATCTTCGGCTGGGCGAAGCCGGTGCCGGTCAACTTCGGCAACCTGCGCAACCCGAAGCGCGACATGTTCTGGGTGGCACTCGCCGGTCCGGGCTCGAACGTGATCCAGGCGGTCATCTGGGCGCTGGTGGCCAAGCTGCTGATCGCGTCGGAATCGTCCTCGCTTCCCGCCCAGTTCTGGTTCGCGGTCGCTACCGCCGGCATCGCATGGAACGTGGTGATCGCGATCTTCAACCTGTTCCCGGTCCTGCCGCTCGACGGCGGCAGGATGCTCGCGAGCGTGCTGCCGAACCCGCTCGCCTACCGCTTCTCGCGGCTCGAGCCCTACGGCATGTTCATCCTCATCGGCTTCATCGTGATGATGGCGACGGTTCCGTCTTTCGGCAGGGCGTTCAATGGCCTGATGGGCTCGGCGAACGAATTCATCTACTCGATTTTCGGGCTGCAGTAGCGGCCGATACCGACAAGAAATGTTCCAGGATCGCGTACTTTCCGGCATGCGCCCCACGGGCGCGATGCACCTCGGCCATTACCATGGCGCGCTGAAGAACTGGGTGCGCCTGCAGAACGAATATCCGTGCCTCTTCTTCGCGGCGGACTGGCACGCGCTCACCACGCACTACGAGGATCCCGCGGTCATCGAGCAGACGGTATGGGAGATGTTCGTCGACTGGCTCTCGGCCGGCATCGATCCCACCAAGTCGACGCTCTTCATCCAGTCGCGCGTGCCGCAGCACGCCGAGCTCACGATGCTGCTCGCGTTCTTCACGCCGCTGTCGTGGTTGGAGCGCGTGCCGACCTACAAGGACCTGGTGGAGCGCCACGCCGAGCATGGCCGCGACCTCCTCACCTACGGTTTCCTCGGCTATCCGCTGATGCAGGCGGCCGACATCATGATCTACCGCGCCAACAAGGTGCCGGTGGGCGAAGACCAGGTCTCGCACATCGAACTCACGCGGGAGATCGCGCGGCGCTTCAACCACCTCTTCGGCCGCGAGAAGGGTTTCGAGGAGAAGGCCGAAGCGGCGGTGAAGAAGATGGGTCCGAAGAAGGCCAAGCTTTACCGCACGCTGCGAGCGCGCTTCCAGGAGCAGGGCGATGCGGCGGCGCTGGGCGAGGCACAGGCGCTGGTGGCCGACGTGCAGAACCTGTCGCTCGGCGACAAGGAGCGCATATTCGGCTACCTCGAGGGCGGCGGGCGCATGATCCTCGCGGAGCCCGAGGCGCTGCTCACCGCCACACCCAAGCTCCTCGGCCTCGACGGGCAGAAGATGTTCAAGAGCTACGACAACGCGATCATGCTGCGGGAGCCGCCGGATTCGGTGGCGCAGAAGATCCGCAAGATGCAGACGGACCCGGCGCGCGTACGGCGCAGCGACCCGGGCGATCCCGACAAATGCCCGGTCTGGAACCTTCACCAGGTGTATTCCGACGACCGCATGCGGGACTGGGTGCAGCAGGGCTGCCGCAGCGCCGGCATCGGCTGCCTCGAGTGCAAGCAGCCGGTGATCGACGCGATCAACGCGGAGCTCAAGCCGATCAGGGAGCGCGCCGCGCAGTACGAGGAGGATCCCACTCTGGTGCGCAACATCGTCCAGGACGGGTGCGAGAAGGCCTCCGACCTGGCGAACGACACGATGCGCGACGTGCGCGAGGCGATGGGCCTCAACTACAGCTAGCTGTCGCCCACGCGCAGGCGGGGGCCCAATCAAGGGGCGGAACACGGATGAACACGGATGAAAGCCGGATGAACGCAGATGATTAGGGCGGCCCTTGTGACTGCCATGGCTATCGGGATGTTGGCCATGGCCGCTCAGGCCGCCACCGAAATCCCGCCGGGCAAGTGGAGCTTCGTGTTCAGCGATGCGAAGGGCCAGGCCGACCGGCCAATGCGTGTCTATACGTACCGGCCGAGGAAGTGCGACGCCAGGTGCCCGATCGTGTTCGTGATGCACGGCCTGAACCGCACCGCATCGCGCTACCGCGACTACTGGGAGCTTCCCGCCGACGGGTACGGCGTCATCGTCGTGGCCCCCGAGTTCAACACCCGCTACTGGCCTAAAGAGGAGAACTACAACCTGGGCGAGGTAGCGCAGCATGCCGACCGGGAGAAGTGGGCCTACTCGGCCATCGAGCACCTTTTCGACGAGGTCCGCGACGGGCAGAATGGCTATGCGATCTTCGGGCATTCGGCCGGCGGGCAGTTCGTGCAGCGAATGGCGTTCTTCCGCCCGGACAACCGCGCGACGGTGATGGTGGCGGCGAATGCCGGCTATTACCTGATGCCCGAGTGGCGCAAGGACAAGGGAAGTCCCGCATACCCGCATTCACTGGTGGAGTCGAAGGCCGGCGAGGGCGAGCTTCGCCAGGCCCTGCAGCGCCGCCTCATCGTGATGCTGGGCGAGAAGGACGTCGATCCGGACCACAAGCACCTGAACAAGAGCGCGGGGGCGATGAAGCAAGGTGCCAACCGGCTCGAACGCGGCGAGAATTTCTTCAAGACCGCTACCGCCGCGGCGGGCGACCTGGGCGTGAAGCTCGGCTGGGAACTGGTCGAGGTGCCGGACGTGGCCCACAGCGGCGAGCAGATGAGCAAGGCCGCCGCGCGAACCCTCTACGGAAAGAAATGAGCACGCAAGCCGCAAACGATTCGCTGGACCTGTCGCAGCCGACGCTGGACCTCGCGATGCCGCTCGCCCGCATCCGCGGCGAGCCGATGAACGAGATGCCGGCGGACCTCTACATCCCGCCCGAGGCGCTTTCGGTCTTCCTCGAGGCCTTCGAGGGCCCGCTGGACCTGCTGCTGTACCTCATCCGCAAGCACTCGCTCGACATCCTCGACATCCCGATGGCCGACCTCACGCGCCAGTACATGGCGTACGTGGAGGCGATGCGCGAGGACCAGCTCGAGCTGGCCGCCGAATACCTGCTGATGGCCGCGCTCCTGATCGAGATCAAGTCGCGCATGCTGCTGCCGCGGCCCCGGCGCGCGGACGAGTCCGAGCCCGAGGATCCGCGGGCGGAGCTGGTGCGGCGCCTGTTGGAGTACGAGCGAATGAAGAAGGCCGCGGCGGCGATCGCGCAGGCGCCGGTGGCGGGCCGCGACTTCTCGGTGGTCGAGGTGTACCTCGAGCAGGTGGCGCCGCGGATTCCCGGCGTGCAGATCTCCGAGCTCTCGGAAGCCTGGCGCCACATCCTCGCCCGCGCGCGCATGACGCGTCACCACAAGATCACCCGCGAGCAGCTCTCGGTGCGCGCACACATGAGCCGCATCCTGCGCGGGCTCGCTCCCGGCACTTTCGTCGAGTTCGGCAGCCTCTTCGAACCCGAGCTCGGCGTGCCGGTGCTGGTGGTCACCTTCCTCGCGCTCCTCGAGCTCGCGCGCGAAGCGCTGATCGACCTCACCCAGCAAAGCCCCTTCGATCCCATCTACGTGAAGCTCAGGTCCGAGCGCGCGACCCTCACGATCGCATAAGCCATGAACGAACAGACCAGTCCCGAGATGCCGCCCGACGAGATGGAGAGCGAACCCTCTCCCCAGCCCTCTCCCACTCCGAGACCGGAGCCCGAGGGAGAGGGAGAACATTCCCCTTCTCCCCTGGGAGAAGGCCGGGATGAGGGTCCTTCCGACGCGCCCGCCCTCGACATCGTCCACGTGAAGCGCGTGCTGGAAGCCGCGCTCCTTTCCTCGAGCGAGCCCCTGACCGTGCAGCAGCTCAAACGCCTCTTCGGCGGCCAGGTGGACGCGGACAACATCCGCAAGGTGCTGGACGAGCTGAAGGGCGAGTGGGCCGAGCGCTCGATCGAGCTCACCGCCGTCGCCTCCGGCTGGCGCTTCCGCGTGAAGCCCGAATACCAGGAGTTCATCGACCGCATCTCCAACGACAAGGCGCCGCGCTACTCGCGCGCGGTCCTCGAGACGCTCGCCATCATCGCGTACCGCCAGCCGGTCACGCGCGGCGACATCGAGGACATCCGTGGCGTCGCGGTTTCGCCCCCCACCCTCAGGGCGCTGGAAGAGCGCGGCTGGATCGACACCGTCGGCCACCGCGAGACTCCCGGTCGCCCCGCCCTTTTCGCGACCACGCGAAAATTCCTCGACGACCTGAACCTGCGGTCGCTCGAGGAGCTTCCGCCGCTCGACGAGCTGCAATCCGCGCTCGAGCCGGCAACGAGCTTCCTCCCGATCGAAGCGGCGCCCGCCGCCCCGGAGCAGGATTCCCTGATCGACGAGGAACCCCCCGCCATCGCCAGCAGCACGCATGAGGAGCCGAACACCCATGAGGGATAGACCGCACCCCAACCACAAGCTCGAATGGCCCGGCGGCGTCGTGCCGGAATGGGCCAAGCCCCAGCAGAACTTGAAGCGCCGCGGCGGCAAGGGCGGCGGCCCGCGCCACGAGCGCCAGGGGGGCTCGAGCCCCAGCAAGCGCGAGCGCCTGCAGAAGGTGATGGCGCAATCGGGCTATGGCTCGCGGCGCAACATCGAAATCCTCATCGCCCAGGGCCACCTCACCATCAACGGCCAGGTCGCGAAGCTCGGCGACTCCGTCGGTCCCGGGGACAAGGTGAAGCTGGACGGCAACCTCATCAACATGCGCTTCGGCGATCCGCTGCCGCGCGTGCTGATCTACAACAAACCCGACAACGAGATCGTGACGCGCGACGATCCGGAGAACCGCGCCACCGTCTTCGATCGGCTGCCGAAGGTGCAGGGCGGGCGCTGGGTCTCGGTGGGCCGGCTGGACCTCAACACCAGCGGGCTGCTGATGTTCACCACCAGCGGCGAGCTCGCCAATCGACTCACCCATCCCCGCTTCGAAGTGGAGCGTGAGTACGCGGTGCGCCTCATGGGGGAGCTGAACGCCGAGCAGGTCGAGAAGCTCACCAAGACCGGCGTGGACATCGAGGGCGACCTCTGCACTTTCGATTCCCTCGAGGACCGCGGTGGCGAGGGCGCCAACCACTGGTACCACGTGGTGCTGCGCGAAGGCAAGAACCGCGAGGTGCGCCGCATGATGGAGGCGATCAGCATGCTCGTGAGCCGCCTGATGCGCGTGCGCTTCGGCCCGGTGGCGCTCCCCGGCCACATCAAGCGCGGCATGTTCCGCGACATGGAAGAGGAGCAGGTGCAGGAGCTCCTCGCCTTCGCCGGCATGAACGAACCGCCGCCCGGCGAAAACCCGCGCGAGGACGATGCGGAGGATCCGCACGACAGCATCGGCAATCGCGTCGACACCTCCCCGCGCCACGTGCGTGCCGAGCCTGAAGACGACATCGGCAATCGCGTGCACGCGCAGGCGCTCGCCGCCGCGGCGCGCGAGGCCGACGGCAACAAAGGTACTTACGTTCCGGGCGGCGCGCCGGCCGGCCCCGGCAACCGCCCGCCGAAGCAGGGTCCGCGCCGGCCGCACGGGCCGGGCAAGCCGTCCGCATTCGGCAAGAAGCGACCGCACGGTGGCCAGGGCCACCGTGGCGGCGGCGACGATCGCGGCAACCAGGACACGCGCGGCAACCAGGAAGCGCGCGGTGGCAGCGACAACCGTGGCAACCAGGCAGCGCGCGGCAACCCGGAAGCACGCGGTGGCAGCGACAACCGTGGCAACCAGGCGCACCGCGGTCACCGGGGCGGCCAGGGCGGCCAGGGCGGCCAGGGCGAGGGCAATTCCCAAGGGCAGCAGCAACGCAAGCAAGGGCAAGGCAATGCCGGCGGGCAGGGCGTAGCGCAGCCCCAAAGCGCAGTTCCCAAGCCACCGGGCGCCGGCAAGGCCGGGCGCAATCGCCGCAACAAGAGCCGCAACCGCGGCCGCGGCACCGGCGGCGCTAACACCGCAGCCAGTGGAAACGAGCCGCCTCGCGGCGACCACCAGCCGACGTCGAAGGGCAACACCGAGCCGTGATCGGGTGAAGATCTCGGCCTCGCCGACGCTGCCTGAGGCGGCGCCCGGCGGAGGATAATCGGGCTCTCGCTTCCCGGGAGCCGGCAATGCGCCAAGCTCGCATCATCACGATGGTCGCCGCAATCGCAGCGCTCGCCATGATCTGCGCCTCCGGTCCGGGCACCCGCGCCGACTGGTGGGGCTGGAGCTTCGGTATCGCGCTGATGCGCTTCGCCTTCTACGTGGGCGCGGCCGCGGCTGTGGCTTCCCTCGGGCTCGTTTTGCTGCTGGCGGTCCCCCGGTGGCGCGCGGGCCCGTGGCTGCCGATCGTCTCGCTCTGCATCGCGCTCGCCGCGATCACTCCACCGCTCATCGCCTTGTCGCGGGCGAAGGCCGTGCCGCCGATCCACGACATCTCCACCGACACGGTGGACCCGCCGGGCTTCGTGACGCTGCTCGAGGTGCGCAACAAGTCCCCGAACGGCTCCGCCTACGGAGGGACGGCGATCGCCGAGCAGCAGCAGAAGGCCTATGCGGACATCAAGCCGCTCGACGTGGCCAGCCCGCCGCGCGAGGCGCTGCAGAAGGCGATCGACGCCGCGCGCGCGATGCAGTGGGAAGTCGTCGGCAGCGACGCCGCCGCCGGCCGCCTCGAGGCGACGGATACGACGGCATGGTTCGCCTTCAAGGACGACGTCGTGGTCCGTGTGCGCCCCAACGGCACCGGCAGCCGCATCGACGTGCGCAGCGTCTCGCGCGTCGGCACGAGCGATATCGGCGCCAATGCCGCGCGAGTGCGGGAATACCTGGCGAAGCTCAAGTAAAATTCGGGGGCAAGGCCGCTTGCGGCCTGTCCTCCTGCTATTCAATCCCCGAACCGAGCCCCATGAGCCGAGATCGCGAGATCGTCTCCATCCTGGAGAAGGTCACCACCGCCACCATCACCACCCTGCTGCTGAAGAAGGGCCTGCGCAACGTCTGGATGCGCGGCACGCGCCCGATCCGTCCGGGCCAGCCGCGCCTCGTTGGCAAGGCGTTCACGCTGCGCTTCGTGCCGGCGCGCGAGGACCTGGCCACACCCGAATCCTGGTCCAAGCCGATCTCCACCCGCGCCGCGATCGAGGCGATGCCCGAAGGCTGCATCTGCGTGGCCGACGCCCTGGGGGTGACCGACGCCGGCATCTTCGGCGACATCCTGTGCGCACGGATGAAGAAGCGCGGGGTGGCGGCGCTCATCACCGATGGCGCGGTGCGCGATATCGCGGGCGTGCTCGGCACCGGGCTGCCGGTGTGGTGCCAGGGCGCGGCCGCTCCGCCCTCGGTGGCGGGCCTCACGTTCGTCAACTGGGGCGAGCCCATCGGGTGCGGTGGCGTGGCGGTATTTCCCGACGACTGGGTGGTAGTCGACGATGACGGTGCGGTGCTGATCCCGGCCGCGTTCATCGAGGACCTGGTGTCCGCGGCGCCCGAGCAGGAGCGCCTCGAGGGCTGGATCATGTCGGAGGTGGACAGCGGCGCCGTGCTCCCCGGCCTCTATCCCCCGAACGCCGAGGCGAAAGCCCGCTACGAAAAGACCAAGGGCTGATGAGAGCGCCTATCGAAGCGCAAGGCGTGTATGTGATCGCGCCGACGCCTTTCCACCCGGACGGAAGGATCGACGAATCCTCGGTGGACCGCATGACGGACTTCTTCATCAACGCCGGCGCCACCGGCATGACCGTCCTCGGCCAGCTGGGCGAGGCGCCGAAGATGGAGCACAACGAGTCCGTCGGCATCGTGAAGCGCGTCCTCGCGCGCACCACGCTGCCGATCGTGGTCGGTGTCTCCGCTCCGGGATTCGCCGCGATGCGCGCGCTCACCCAGGACGTGATGGCCGCCGGGGCCGCGGGCGTGATGATCGCGCCACCGAATACGCTGCGCACCGACGACAGCATCGTCCAGTACTACAAGCAGGCATCGGAGGCGATCGGTTCCGACGTGCCGTTCGTGATCCAGGACTATCCCCTCACCTTTTCGGTGCAGATGACGCCGACGGTGATCCGGCGTATTCGTGCGGACAATTCCGCCTGCTGGTTCCTCAAGCACGAGGACTGGCCGGGCCTGGAGAAGATATCGCAGCTGCGCGCATGGGAGAAGGATGGCTCGATGCGGCGCCTGCCGATCCTCACCGGCAACAACGCCCTTTTTCTCGACTTCGAGATGGAGCGCGGCGCCGATGGCGCGAACACCGGCTACTGCTTTCCCGACATGCTGGTCGACGTGGTGCGGCTCTCCAGGCAGGGCAAGCGCGACGAGGCGCACGACCTCTTCGACGCGCACCTGCCGCTCATCCGCTACGAGCAGCAGCCCGGGCCGGGGCTCGCGGTGCGCAAGTACGTGATGATGCGCCGCGGAATCATCGCCTCGGACACGTTGAGAAAGCCCGGCGCCGCGCTCACCCCGGCCGCGCGCGCCGAAGTCGACTACCTCCTCGCGCGCGTGGCGCGCGTCGATCCCCGCGCAAAGGTCTGACCATGCCCGACGGCAATCCCCTCACCGATCCCTGGAGCGGCCCGTACGGCGGGCTGCCGCCATTCGACCGCGCCTCGGTCGCCGACTTCAAACCCGCGCTCGAAGCGGCGATGCAACGCCAGCTGGAGGCGATCGATCGCATCGCCGCCGATCCCGCGCCGGCCAGCTTCGACAACACGCTCGCGGCTTTTGAGCGCGCGATGCGCGACTTCGACCGCGCGGCGACGGTCTACCGCGTGTTCAATCGCACCATGAGCTCGCCCGAGTTCCAGGCGGTGGAGCGCGAGATGGAGCCGAAGCTCGCCGCCAACCGCGACCGCATCGTGCAGCACGAGGGCCTTTTCAGGCGCATCGCCGCGGTTCACGACGCCCGCGAGTCTTCGGGCCTCACGCCCGAGCAGCAGCGCCTCGCGTGGCTGCGGCATACCGACTTCGTGCGCAGCGGGGCGCGCCTCGATGCCGTCTCGAAGGCGCGCCTGGCGGCGATCAACCAGCGGCTCGCCACCCTGTACACCGAGTTCAGCCAGAACGTACTCGCCGACGAGGCCAGGTACAGGCTCGCCCTCGACGACGGCACCGAGGTGCTGAACACGCGCTCGAGTGTCGAGCCCTTCCTCACCTACTCCCCGCGGCGCGACCTGCGCGAGAAGGCCTGGCGGACATTCGTCAACCGCGGCGACAACGGCGATGCGAACGACAACAAGCAAGTGGTCGCCGAGATCGTGGCGCTCCGCGGCGAGCGAGCGCGGCTCCTCGGCTACCGCACGCACGCCCACTGGCGGCTCGAGCGCAGCATGGCCAGGACGCCGGAACGCGCGACCGAGCTGCTGCAGGCGGTCTGGAAGCCGGCGGTGGCGCGCGTGGCCGAGGAGGTCGCCGACATGCAGGCGATCGCCGCGGCCGAAGGCGCGGGGATCGCCATCGAGCCCTGGGATTACCGCTATTACGCCGAGAAGGTGCGCAAGGCGAAGTACGACATCGACGACACCGAGGTGCGGCCGTACCTCCAGCTGGACAGGCTCCGCGAGGCGATGTTCTGGGTCGCGGGCGAGCTCCTCGGCCTGCATTTCTCGCCGGCGAGCGACGTGCCCGTCTACCACCCCGACGTGCGCGTGTGGGAGGTGAAGGGCGAGGGCGGACGGCACGTGGGCCTCTTCTACTTCGATCCCTACGCGCGCGAGGGCAAGGTTTCGGGTGCGTGGATGAACGCCTACCGGGGACAGGAGCGCCTCGATGGCGAGGTGACCCCGATCGTCTCCAACAACTCCAACTTCCTCAAGGGCACGCCCGGCGAGGCGGTCCTCATCAGCTGGAACGACGCGCATACGCTCTTCCACGAATTCGGCCACGCGCTGCACGGGCTCTCCTCGAAAGTGAGCTATCCGTCGCTTTCCGGCACTTCGGTCGACCGCGACTACGTGGAGTTCCCCTCGCAGCTGCTCGAGCACTGGCTGTCCACCCCGCAGGTGCTCGACCGCTTCGCCCGCCACGTGCGCACGGATGAGCCGATGCCGCGCGAGCTGGTGGCGAAGATCGAGCGCGCGGCCACCTTCAACCAGGGCTTCGAGACGATCGAGTACCTGTCGAGCGCCCTGGTGGACATGCGCCTGCACCTGGCCGATCCGTCGCCCGCGGACATCGCGGCCTTCGAGCGCGAGACGCTCGCTTCCCTCGGCATGCCGCCGCAGGTCTGCATGCGCCATCGCCTGCCGCACTTCGGCCACCTCTTCTCGAGCGACGGTTACTCGGCCGGCTACTACAGCTACCTGTGGGCCGATACCCTCACGGCGGATGCGTTCGAGGCGTTCACCGAGGCTGGTGGTCCCTACGATCGCGAGGTGGCCGCGCGGCTCTGCAATCACGTGCTCTCGCGCGGCAACACCATCGACGCGCAGGAGAGTTACCGCGCCTTCCGCGGCCGCGACCCCGGCATCGAGG
Organism: Usitatibacter sp.; assembly: GCA_039929025.1. Taxonomy (GTDB): domain Bacteria; phylum Pseudomonadota; class Gammaproteobacteria; order Burkholderiales; family Usitatibacteraceae; genus Usitatibacter. Next base: position 12,889 of record JBDSRZ010000267.1, read on the forward strand.
CCCTGATGCGCAAGCGCGGATTCGCGCCGGCGCGATGACCGACCTCACGCCCGAAGGTGTGGTGCGCGGCTATTTCGAGGCGCTGAACGCCCGCGACTTCGCCCGCGCCGCCGGGCCGATCGCGGAAGACTGCGAGTGGACCAGCATCGCCACCGAGAAGACCCACCGCGGGCCCGCCGCGATCGTGGCGGGGCTGCGCGAGTTCGTCGCCGCGTTTCCCGACTGGCGCGTGGACCTCGAGCGCGTCACCACCGCGGGCAGCATCGTCATCGTCGAATGGGATACGTCGGGCACGTTTCAGAAGCCCTTTCGCGGCCAGCAGCCCAACGGCCGGCGCTTCCGCCGCCGCGGCTGCGCGGTGGCCGACGTCGAGGGCGGGCGGATCGTGCGATACCGCGACTACTACGACCGCGCCACGCTCCTCGACCAGCTCGCGCTGGCCCCCTAAGAAAAGTCTGATCCATTCCACACCCCGCGCAGTGGGCCTTGCCATGGTCTGATCGCAAGAGTGTCTGTTCTTCCCTAGCCGCCAATTCGTGCCTTCACCATGCTGGCGAGTTGCTCCACGCGCACGTCGCGGATGCCGTGCTCGCGAAGGGTTTCGGTGGTCTTGAAGAGATACTCGTAGGAGGGACCGAAGCGCCCGCGGGCGCTCGCCATGCATTCCACCATCAGCTCCACGGGGATCGCGCCGGTGTAGCCGGAGCAGGCGCGGTTCACGGTGAAGGCAAGCGCGCGGAAGCCGTCGCCGCCCACCTCGCAGTTGAGCCACTTGGGCCGGTACGAGCCGAAGGTCATCTCGCGGGCCCAGATGCCGTGCATCTCTTCGTGGACGCGGTCGGCTTCGATGCGGTAGATGAGGCCGCGGCAGCTGCCGCCACGCTCGAGCGTGAGCACCAGGCCGGGATTTTCCGGCGAGCCGCGGTTCATGCGCGACCAGAGGCGGAAGGAGCGGTGGTAGCCGCGTACCATGGCCACGTGGCGCGCGTCCCAGGCGAAGCTCGGGTTCCACATGAGCGAGCCGTAGGCGAAGATCCAGAAGGGCGTGCCCGCTTTCCACGGGTCGAGCGCCTCGCGCAGCGAAGCGAGCAGCTCCGCCTTCGAAAGCGGCCGCGCGGCCTCGGCGGACGGCGTGTAGTCCCGCAGCTTGCTCACGGCGCGATCCTTGCGATCTTCCAGCCGCGGCCTTCCTCGCGCGTGAAGACGATGCGGTCGTGAAGGCGGCTCAAGCGCCCCTGCCAGAACTCGATCCGTTCGGGCATCACGCGGTAGCCACCCCAATGCTCGGGCCGTGTCGGCTCCCCGCCGTATTCCTTCGAGAGCGCGGCCCAGCGCTCTTCCAGCCAGGCGCGGCTCTCGATCGTCTCGCTCTGGGGCGAGGCCCACGCGCCGATACGCGAACCGAGCGGCCGCGTCTGGTAGTAGGCGTCCGATTCCGCGCCGCTCACCTTTTCGACCGCGCCCTCGATGCGCACCTGGCGCTCGAGCTCCTTCCACATGAAGGTGAGGGCCGCCACCGGGCGGGCCGCGAGGTCGCGTGCCTTGCGGCTCGCGTAATTGGTGAAGAACACGAAGCCGCGCGGGTCGACGCCCTTCAGCAGCACGATGCGTCCCGAGGGCCGCCCGGAAGGATCCACCGTGGAGAGGTTCATCGCCGTCGGCTCGGGCACCTTCGCATGGATCGCCTCCACCATCCACACGCCGAACTGCTTCAGCGGATCGCGATCGACCTGCTGCTCGTCGAGCGTCTTCAGCGAATAGTCGGTGCGGAGCGCGGCGAGGTCGGCGGGCGGCGGGACGGCGCTCATGCCGGGTAGTTGGAGACTTCGATCAGGTTGCCGTCCGGGTCGCGGAAATACACCGACTTCATCGGGCCCAGGGCGCCGGTCTTGTCCACGGGACCCTCGATGATCGCGATGCCATCTCGTTTGAGCGTCTCGATGACTTCCTCGAGCGCGGTCGAGGCGATGAGGCACAGGTCGATGGCGCCGGGCGCGGGCGCCAGGGCCTTCGGCTCGAACTCCCGACCCGCCTGGTGCAGGTTCAGCTTCTGCCGACCGAAGGCGAGCCCGCGACGGCCGCCGGCGAAGGTCACCGGGTCCATGCCGAGCACGCGCGAGTAGAAGGCGAGGGTGCGCTCAATGTCGAACACCGTGAGGACGATGTGGTCTATGCGGTCGATGTCGATGGCCATGGGACATTATTCCATGGACGCCCTGCGGCATCGCGATGGGTGGGCCACCCCGGCGAGCCCGCGCTTCTGCTCATCGACGATGGTCCGCAAATCGAGAATGCCGTCGCCCAGAATCTCGACGTTCACATCTTTCGACCTTCCATAGCGAACATTCCGCAGACGTGGAGGACATGCTGATACGGAGCCGGCAGCGCGTTCCCGTGGCTCACCTACTCAGAGACGCACTGCGCCTTCTACCTTTGAAAGGTCTTTGTCGAAGGTTCCCAATGGGGCATGCCCCGCCGCGCGCGCAACTTCTACCATTAAGCAATCGGAGAAACCCAACTTCGGATGCTTCCGAAAGATTGCCACTGCGGCCGCGACGCTGGACCGGTCTTCGAGGATGAGCTGCCGGTGATCGAGCAGCATTTCAATGCCGCTGGCAATACGATCCGGACCGAGTTCATAGGCCGAGGCGAGCACCCAGGCCGTTTCTGCCAACGCAAGAAGCGAAACCCATGCCCCTTCCTTGACAAACGCCTCCGCGGAACGAACCTGCTTGGGGTCGTCGCGAACGACCAGTCTCACCAGGACATTAGTATCGACCGCGGGCATGCCGTTCGCGAATGGT
>JBDSRZ010000268.1:0-4008 GCA_039929025.1 Usitatibacter sp.
GCCATGGATCGATTCTATCCGCGGGACTTGACAGGCACCGCAAACACTATCAAAGTGATATCACTTCAATAGCATCCGGCCCGGGGCCGGCGGGAGCGCGGCCATGACCGCATATCGCAGGGAAGGCAACTTCGAGAAACCGGCGACCACGATGAACGGCATCGCGATGCTGATGCTGCTTATCGGCCTGGTACTGCTGTTGGGCGCGGGCATCGTCACGCTGCGCCAGGCCTTCGCGGTGCCCGCGATCTTCGTGGGAATCGCCGTCGCCTTCATCGCGCCGGGCTTCTTCATGCTGCAGCCGAACGAGGCCGGCGTCCTCACGCGCTTTGGCGCCTATCTCGGCACCGAGCGCCAGCCAGGCCTGCGCTGGACGCTTCCCTGGAACACCCGCCGCAGGGTGAGTGCGCGGGTGCGCAACCACAACGTCGAGACCCTCAAGGTGAACGACAAGCGCGGCAACCCGGTGGAGATCGCCGCGGTGGTGGTCTGGCGCGTGGACGACACCGCCCAGGCACTCTTCGATGTCGACGATTTCGAGCAGTTCGTGAAGGTGCAGTGCGAGTCGGCGCTTCGCCACGTCGCCACCCGCTACGATTACGACGAGGGCGTGGACCACAAGCCCACCGATCTCACGCTGCGCGGCGGCGCGGATGCGGTCGCCGAGGCGTTGCGCGAAGAAGTGCAGCTGCGCGTGGCCCAGACGGGCGTGAAGATCGAGGAGGCGAAGCTAACCCACCTCGCCTACGCGCCGGAGATCGCGGGCGCCATGTTGCGCCGCCAGCAGGCCGAGGCGATCATCTCGGCGCGCTCCATGATCGTGGCGGGCGCCGTGGGGATGGTGGAGATGGCGTTGAAGAGCCTGTCGGAGAAGAACGTGGTCGAGCTGGACGACGAGCGCCGCGCGCAGATGGTCTCCAACCTGATGGTGGTGCTCTGCCCCGAGCGCGACACCCAGCCGGTGGTGAACGCCGGCACGCTCTATAACTAGAGGGTGGAAATCGCTGGTGGCCGAACGCAAGGCATTCCTGCTGCGCATCGACCCCGAGCTCTGGGCGGAGATGGAGCGCCTTGCGCAGGCGGAGTTGCGCTCGGTGAACGGCCAGATCGAGTACCTGCTGCGCGAGGCGCTGGCGCGGCGCGGCATCGCGCCGGCGGGAAGCAAGAAGCAGCGCAAGCCCTGATGGAGGTCCCATGCGCGTCCTGACCTGCCTCGTCACCTTCACGATCGCGGCGGCGCTCGCGGGCCTGGGTGCCGCGGCGAGCGACGAGCCGCCGCTCAACCTCACGCCCGCGGTCGCGGCGGCCGAGCGTTGGCTCGCGACGCTCGACTCGGGCCGCTACACCGACACCTGGGAGGAGGCGGCCACCATCTTCAAGGATGGCGCGCCGCGATCGTTCTGGGAGCCGGCGGTGCAGGCCGCGCGCCAGCCGCTCGGTGGCGTGATCGCCCGCAAGGTGCGCTCGATGCGCTACGTAAACGCGCTCCCCAATGCGCCGCCGGGCCACTACGTGATCATCGAGTTCGACACGCACTTCGAGAAACGACCCCTCAGCGTGGAGACCGTGACGCCGATGCGCACCAAGGCCGGCGACTGGAAGGTGGCCGGCTACTTCATCCGCTGAGGGGTTCCCCGCCGGCTTCCTCGGGCGGCTTCACCCGCCGGAATTCACGCCACAGCAGCAGGTCGTAGGAGAGCTTGGCGGTACCCGCGAAGATGAGCGGCAGCCCCAGCCCTCCCGCCTGCATGAGGATTCCCGCGAGCACCGGCGCCGCGGCCCAGCCGCACAGCCGCACGAGGCTCGTGATCCCCGCGGCGGCGAGGCGCTCCTCCGGGAGCACCACCGCCATCACGTAGGATTGCCGCGTCGGCACGTCCATCTCGCTCAGTCCCTCGCGCAGCAGGAACAGGAAGGCGGCGAGCACGAAGCTGTCGGAAGCGACGATGGTGAAGAGCAGCAGGCTCGAGGGCACGTGGGTGTAGATCATCGTGTTGATCAGCCCGATACGCTTGGCGAGCCACGCGGCTGCGAGATGCGAGAGCGCCGACAGCACGCGCCCGCCGGCGAATAGCAGGGCTACCTGCGCGGCCGAAACGCCGAAGCGCTCCGCGAAGAAGTAGGCGAACAGTGCCGAGCCGATGAAGCCGCCGCCGAAGGCGTCCAGCATGAAGAGGAGCGAGATCTTGGCGACGATGGGCCGGCTCGCGGGCGAGAGCTGGTGCAGCCCCACCGGCGCGGCGCCCGCGGTGCGCGGCGGAAGCCTCGAGTAGAGGAGGGCCGCCACGCCGTAGACCACGCAGAAGAGCCCGAGGGAAAGCCGCATCGCTTCGACCGTGTCGAGCGAGAGCGAGGCCTCCAGCAGCGTGGGGGTCGCGGCGAGCAGACCGCCGATCGCGTAGCCCGAGTCGAGCAGCACGTTGTACCAGGCGAAGACGCGGGTGCGGTCGCGGTCGCTCGCGGTCGCTGGCAGGAGCGCCTGCTCGATGATCGGAATCGCGCCCCGGTCGCGGCCGTGCACGTTGAACATGCCGACGAAGGCGGCCGCGGCCATCAGGGGGAACGTGTCAGTCGAGAGGATGAGCGCAGCCCCCGCCACCGGCAGCGAGGCAAGGACCACCAGCAGCACGCGCTCGGAAACACGCGCGCCGGCGGCGAGCGTGACGAACGCCGCGAGCGCGGATCCCCACAGGGCGCTGGAGAGGATCACGCCGATCTGTGTGGCGGAAAGGCCCAGGCGCGCGCAGTAGAGACCGATGAGGACGGCCATCAGCCCTACGCCGACAGCGCGCAGGAACGCGGCCGCGTAGAGGATGCGGCGCAGGCGCGCAGCGTCGCGGGGGCTCATTGGCGCGATGATACGGAATCGGGAGATTGGGCCCCGGCCTGCGCCGGGGCGACGGCCCAGTTTGGGCCGGGCCTGCGCCGGGGCGACAACCGCCCGTAAATCAGCGAAACCAGTGAAGTGTTTCGTGGGTGGGTTTCGACGGACGATATTCCGCGGCAACCCAGCCCTCGTACCCCATCCGGTCGATGTCGTCGAAAAGCTGCGCGAAGTCCATCGTCCCCGTGCCCGGCTCGTGGCGCCCCGGGGCGTCGGCGAACTGGATGTGCCGGATCACGCCGATGAGACGCGCGAGCGTCGCGGCCGGGTCGTCGCCCATCATCTTCGTGTGATAGAGGTCGCACTGCAGGCCGAAGTTGGGCGCGTCCACCTCGCGCACCAGGCTCGCGCCGTGCGCGGCAGTCGCGACGAAGAATCCGGGCGCGTCGTGCGTGTTGATCGGCTCGATCACCAGCTCACGGCCGGTGCGGGCGAGCTCGCCGGCGGCGAAGCGCAGGTTCTCGACCAGGGTGCGCTCGCATGCGTGCGCGTCGTCGCTTTCTGCCGCCACCCCCGCGATGCAATTCATGCGGCGCGTGCCCAGGGCCTCGGCGTATTCGAGTGCCAGCGCCACGCCTTCGCGGAACTGCGCCACATGCTCGGGACGGCACGCGATGCCGGCCGCGGGCCCCCCGGCTGCCTCGCCGAGCGGCAGGTTGAAGAGCTCGCACTCGAGCCCGTTGTCCGCCAGGCGCGCCGCGATGTCGCGCGCGGGATGCAGGTAGGGCGCGGCGAACTCCACCGCCTGGAAGCCGGCCGCCTGCGCGGCGGCGAAGCGGTCGAGGAAGGGATGTTCGGTGAACAGGAATCCCAGGTTGGCGGCGAAGCGCGGCATTGCGATTACTATACGCACCGACATGAATTCGATAACGGGCCCGGCGCCGCATGGCGATCTGGGAGTGGTGAAGAGGCTCCTTCCCTACCTTTGGGAATTCCGCGGGCGCGTGCTCCTTGCGCTGGTGCTGCTGGTGAGTGCAAAGCTCGCCAACATCGCGGTGCCGATCGTGATGAAGCAGATCGTGGACGGGCTCTCGCCCGGGGCCGCGATCGCGGCGATCCCGGTCGCCCTCCTCGCCGCTTACGGCCTGCTCCGGCTGTCGAGCACGCTCTTCAACGAGCTGCGC
>JBDSRZ010000269.1:0-30168 GCA_039929025.1 Usitatibacter sp.
ATGCATTCCGGGGCGCGATGGACAACGCGCCCCGGAACCCGGAGAATTCTCCCTTATCCGATCGGGAGAGCGCGTCCCAGGGACGCCGCCGAAGGGGTAGCACCCGCAAACTCTCAGGCAAAAGGACCGGTCGGAACCGGGAAGCATTTTCCGGACTCTGGAGAGAGGCGGATCATCCGCCCACCGAAGGGGCGCGCGGTAGGAGAAATTCCTTCCGTAATCTCTCAGGTATCGAGGACAGAGGGGTCAGGCGAGCGCCGAACGCTCGCCTGACCCCTTTTTCGTTTCATTCGCACCGGAGAGGACATTGCTGAAAGCCACGCCACTCAATGCAACACACCGTGCCGCGGGCGCACGCATGGTCGACTTCGGCGGCTGGGACATGCCGGTGCATTACGGCTCGCAAGTGGAGGAGCATCACGCGGTGCGGCGGGACGCCGGCCTCTTCGATGTCGCGCACATGCAGGTCGTCGATGTGGCCGGCCCGGACGCGCGCACGTTCCTCCAGCACCTACTCGCCAACGACGTGGCCAAGCTGAAGGCAACCGGCAAGGCGCTCTACTCCTGCATGCTCACGGCCGAGGGCGGTGTCGTCGACGACCTCATCGTCTATTACTTCGGCGACGGGACCTTTCGCCTCGTGGTGAACGCCGGCACCGCGGAAAAGGACCTTGCGTGGATGGAGAAAGCACGCGAGGCCTCCACAGCCGATGTTTCCATCGAGCCGCGCCGCGACCTCGCGATCATCGCGATCCAGGGTCCACGAGCGCGTGAGCGTTTCGGACAGGCTTTTCCCGATACGGTGCGCGCGACCGAGACGCTGGTTCCCTTCAGCGCCGCGCGCATCGGCGAGATGATGATCGCGCGTACCGGATACACGGGCGAGGACGGGTTCGAGGTGATGGTGCCGGCGGACCGCGCCGTGTCCACGTGGGAGGATCTGGTCGCCGCCGGCGCCCGGCCCGCCGGCCTGGGCGCGCGCGACACATTGCGCCTCGAGGCGGGGATGAATCTTTACGGCCAGGACATGGACGAGAACGTCTCGCCGCTCGACGCGGGACTCGCGTGGACTGTCGACGTGAAGAGCGAACGCCCATTCATTGGCCGCCGCGCGCTCGAGGCAAAAGGCCAGGCATCGCAATTCGTCGGGCTCCTACTCATCGGCGCGGGCGGCGTGCTGCGCGCGCATCAGAGGGTAAAGAGTGAAGCGGGCGAGGGCGAGGTGACCAGCGGCAGCTTCTCGCCCACGCTCGGGCGCTCGATCGCGCTCGCCCGTGTGCCGCTCGCGGTGAAGGTGGGCGACATCGTCCAGGTCATCGTCCGCGACAAGCCGCTCGCGGCGCGTGTCGTGAAAGCTCCATTCGTACGCAACGGCAAGATCCTCGTGAACCTCGAAAAGGAAGCCCCATGAAACTTCCCCTGGAACTTCGCTATACCGCCTCGCACGAGTGGGTGCGCAAGGAGTCCGACGGCAGCGTGAGCGTCGGCATTACCGACCACGCCCAGGAGCAGCTGGGCGATATCGTCTTCGTCGAGGCGCCGCAGCCCGGCCGCAAGGTGAAGGCCGCGGAATCCATCGGTGTCGTCGAGTCGGTGAAAGCAGCTTCCGACATCTACGCGCCGATTGCCGGCGAGGTGGTGGCTGCCAACGCCGACCTCTCCGCAGCGCCCGAGAAGGTGAACGAGGACGCGTTCGCCGCCTGGATGTTCCGCATCAAGCCCGACAATCCAGCGGACCTCGACCAGCTCCTCGACGCAGCGGCGTACGAGAAAGCCGCCTCGTAAGACGCCAAGGCCATCACCATGCCCGACACCCCCATCCCTTCCGGACGCGCCGCCACCCTCGCCGAGCTCGAGGACCACGGCGCCTTTATCCGGCGCCACATCGGTCCGGACCACGACGACCAGCTCGCGATGCTCGCAGTGCTGGGTTTCGAATCGCGAGATGCGTTGATCGGCGCGGTGATCCCGCCCGCGATCCGCCGCAAGGATCCCATGGACCTGCCGGCGCCGCGCACCGAGGGCGAAGCGCTTGCCGCGCTGCGCCGCATCGCCGGCAGGAACCAGGTCTTCAAGTCGTATATCGGGCAGGGGTATTACGAGACCTACACGCCGGGCGTGATCCTGAGGAACGTCTTCCAGAATCCCGCGTGGTATACGGCGTACACGCCGTACCAGCCGGAGATTTCCCAGGGCAGGCTCGAGGCGCTGATCAATTTCCAGACGATGATCGCCGAGATGACCGGCCTCGACCTCGCCAATGCGTCGATGCTGGACGAGGCGACGGCAGCGGCGGAAGCGATGACGCTTTGCCTGCGCTCGACCAGGGCAGTGTCGCGTACCTTCGCGGTCGCCGACGACGTGCTTCCGCAGACCGTCGACGTGGTGCGCACGCGCGCCAGGCCCCACGGCATCGAGGTGCGCGTGGTGTCGGCCGATGCGCTCGCCGAGGTCGATGCGTTCGCGGCGCTGGTGCAGTATCCCGGCGCCGAAGGCGAGGTGCGCGACTTCAGCGCGCTCGCAGCGAAGCTGCATGGCCAGGGCGGCCACCTGATAGTCGCCGCGGATCTCCTCGCCCTCGCGCTTCTCAAGCCGCCGGGCGAGTGGGGCGCCGATGTCGCGGTGGGGAGTACGCAGCGCTTCGGGGTTCCCGTAGGCTTCGGCGGACCGCACGCGGGCTACATGGCGGTGCGCGATGCGTTGAAGCGCAGCATGCCGGGGCGCCTTGTCGGTGTCACCGTCGACGCGCAGGGCAATCCCGCCTATCGTCTCGCACTGCAGACGCGCGAGCAGCACATCCGCCGCGAGAAGGCGACCTCCAACATCTGCACTGCGCAGGTGCTGCTCGCCGTCATGGCCTCGATGTACGCGGTGTATCACGGGCCCGTGGGCCTGGAGCGCATTGCGCGCCGCGTGAACCGCCTGGCCGCCGCGCTGCGAGCGGGACTCGAGCGCCTGGGCTTCACGGGGAAGGGGCGCGCCTTCTTCGACACCGTTACGGTCAACGCGGGCGACAAGCGTGCCGCGATCCTGGAACGCGCCCGCGAGGCGCGCATCAACTTCCGCCTGCTCGATGGCTCGCGCCTCGGCATCTCGCTCGACGAGACCACGACGGCGGCCGATCTGACCGCCATATGGCGCGTGTTCGCGGGCGATGCCGCCGTGCCCGGCCTGAAGGAGATCGAGAGCGCCGCGCCCGCCCCCATACCCGCCGCGCTAGAGCGCACCAGCGCCTTCCTCACCCATCCGATCTTCAACCGCCACCATTCCGAGACCGAGATGCTGCGCTACCTCCGACGCCTCGCCGACAAGGACGTGGCGCTCGACCGCTCGATGATCCCGCTGGGCTCGTGCACCATGAAGCTCAACGCAACCAGCGAGATGATCCCGGTCGGATGGCAGGAGTTTGCGCACATCCATCCGTTCGCGCCCGCGGAGCAGTGGGAGGGCTACCGCGAGATGATCGAGGGGCTCGAGGAGCGCCTCGCCAAGGCGACGGGCTATGCCGCGGTTTCGCTGCAGCCCAACGCCGGTTCCCAGGGTGAATACGCGGGGCTCCTTGTCATCAAGGCATGGCACGAGAGCCGCGGCCAGGGACACCGCAACATCTGCCTCATTCCCAGCTCGGCCCACGGCACCAACCCGGCCTCGGCGCAAATGGCGGGCATGCAGGTGGTGGTGGTCGGCTGCGATACGCAGGGCAACGTGGACCTCGGCGATCTCGAGGCGAAGGCTGCGCTGCACGCGAACGACCTCGCGGCGATCATGGTCACTTACCCCTCGACCCACGGCGTCTTCGAGGCGAGCATCACGCAGGTGTGCGAGATCGTGCATCGACACGGTGGTCAGGTGTACGTGGATGGCGCCAACATGAACGCGATGGTCGGCCTTTGCGCGCCGGGCCAGTTCGGCGGCGACGTGTCGCACCTGAACCTGCACAAGACCTTCTGCATCCCCCATGGCGGTGGCGGCCCCGGCGTCGGACCCGTCGCGGTGGCGGCGCACCTGGCGGAGTTCCTGCCGGGGCATCGTTATCTTGCGGCCTCGCCCCAGGCCATCGGTCCGGTTTGCGCCGCGCCCTTCGGCAGCGCCTGCATCCTGCCGATCTCGTGGATGTACATCGAGATGATGGGCGCCGAGGGTCTCACCGCCGCCACCGAGGTCGCGATCCTCAGCGCGAACTACGTGGCGCGCCGACTCGCGCCGCATTACCCGGTGCTCTACTCCGGCCCCGGTGGGCTCGTCGCGCACGAGTGCATTCTCGACCTGCGGCCGATCAAGGAAGCGTCCGGGATCACCGTGGACGACGTCGCGAAGCGCCTCATCGACTACGGCTTCCACGCGCCGACGATGTCCTTCCCGGTGGCGGGCACGCTGATGGTCGAGCCGACCGAGAGCGAGTCGAAGGCCGAGCTCGACCGTTTCTGCGACGCGATGATCGCCATCCGGGACGAGATCCGCGCGGTGGAGGAGGGCAGGCTCGCGCGCGAAGACAACCCGCTCCGTAACGCGCCGCACACGGTGAACGTGGTGACCGCGGACAAGTGGGAGCATGCGTACGGGCGGGAGCTCGCCGCCTATCCCTTGGCGTCGCTGCGCCAGAACAAGTACTGGTCGCCGGTGGGCCGCGCCGACAACGTCTACGGCGACCGCAACCTCGTCTGCTCCTGCCCGCCCATGGCGGATTACGAATAGGGCGCCAGGTGCACTACAGCGAGCTGACCATGTGGCCGCCATCCACGACCAACACGCTCCCGGTCATGTAGCTGGAGGCCTCCGAGGCGAGCAGCAGCAATGCGCCGTCGAGCTCGGCAGCCTGACCGATCCGCCGCTGCGGCACGCGCTTCACCATCGCCTGGCCGGGTTCGGTCCTGAAGAACCCGGCGTTGATCTCGGTCTCGACGTAGCCCGGGGCGATCGCATTCACGCGAATCCGGTAGCGCGCCCACTCCAGCGCGAGCGCCTGGGTGGCCTGGATGAGCGCGGCTTTCGCGGCGGTGTAGGCGAGGAGCGACGCGGCGACGCGCAGCCCGAGGATCGAGGCGATGTTGATGATGCTTCCGCCCTTGCCGGCGCCGGTCATCGCCTTCGCCGCCGCCTGGGCGACTCGCCAGGCGCCGTCGAGATTGGTGTCCATCACGCGGCGCCAGTCGTCCTCGGTGAGTTCCAGAGCCGGACGCGTCTGCGCGATGCCCGCGTTGTTGACCACGATATCGGGTGCGCCGACGGACTGCGTCGCCTGCGCGAATGCGGCGGCAACGGAGCCGGCGTCGGTCACGTCCATCGGCACCGCGATGGCGCGTCCGCCTTCGGAGGCTATGCGGGCGACCAGGGCCTGGAGGCGATCGGTACGGCGCGCGCCGGCCACGACGGTGGCGCCGGCCGCGGCGAGCGTCTGCGCGAAATGCTGTCCGAGGCCGCTGGAAGCGCCGGTGACCAGCGCGACCCTTCCGGTGACGTCGAAGAGGGAGGCGGCGACGGGATTCATCGCCACGATTCTACCGACCGCCGATCACGAAATGTTCGCACGCACCGCCGCCGGGGGAATCGTTACGGTTTCTCGGTATAATTTTCACCCGAATGCGTATCCTCCTTTCGAACGACGACGGCTACTTCGCTCCAGGACTCGCCGCGCTCGCCGAAGGGCTCGCCCCGCTGGGAGAGATCACGGTCGTGGCGCCCGAACGCGATCGCAGCGGCGCCTCCAACTCTCTCACCCTCGATCGCCCGCTCGCCCTCGGTCGCGGGCATAACGGCTTCTACTTCGTGAACGGGACGCCCACCGACTGCGTGCACCTGGCGGTGACGGGGTGGCTCGATTTCGAGCCCGACCTGGTGGTCTCGGGCATCAACAACGGCGCCAACATGGGCGACGATACGCTCTACTCGGGCACCGTCGCCGCGGCGACCGAGGGCTACCTCCTCGGCATCCCCTCGATCGCGGTCTCCCTCGTGGGACGCGAATGCACCCATTACGCCACCGCGGGCCGCGTCGCGCGCGATCTCGTCGAGCGCCTCGGCCGCGCGCCCTTCGGCGCGCCGGTGCTTCTCAACGTGAACGTGCCCGATGTCCCCTACGAGGCGATCAAGGGTGTCGAGGTCACGCGCCTTGGCCGCCGCCACAAGGCGCAGCCCGTGGTCCCGGGGAAGAACCCGCGCGGCGAGACGGTGTACTGGGTCGGTCCCGCTGGGGCCGCGCGCGAGGCGGGCCCGGGCACCGACTTCCACGCGCTCGAACAGGGCATCGTCTCCGTCACGCCGCTGCAGGTGGACCTTACCCACGCCAACCAGATCCCACTCGTGGCGGGATGGATGGAAAAGTGAACGGACGCGACGGCATCGGGATGACGTCCGGGCGCACGCGCCTGCGCATGATCGAAAACCTGCGCCGCGAAGGCGTGACCGACGAGCGCGTGCTGAACGCGATGGCCGAGATTCCGCGCCACGCGTTCGTGGACGAGGGCATCGCCTCGCGCGCCTACGAAGATGTCGCGCTGCCGATCGGCCACGGGCAGACCATCTCCAGCCCCGCGATCGTGGGACTGATGACGCAGATGCTGCTGGCGGTGCAGCCGATGAGCAAGGTGCTCGAGGTCGGCACCGGCTGCGGCTATCAGACCGCGGTGCTCGCCAGGCTCGCCAAGGAGGTCTACACCCTGGAGCGCATCGCACCCCTCATGGACAAGGCGCGCCGCCACTTGCGCGACCTGCGCTTCTATAACATTCGCTACAAGCACGCCGACGGCCACGCGGGCTATGCCGAGGGCGCGCCGTACGATGGGATACTGATGGCGGCTTCGGCCACCCACGTGCCCGAAGCCCTCAAGATGCAGCTCGCCGTCGGCGGGCGCATGGTGCTGCCGGTGGGCACCGACGACCAGTGGCTCTACGTGGTCGACCGCAAGGAGAACGGATTCGTGGAACAGAAGTGCACCGCCGTGCGGTTCGTGCCGTTGCTTCCGGGGCTCGCGTGATCGCCCGCGGCCTCGCCCTGCTGCTCGCCCTGGCCCTGGCCGCCTGTGCCGCTCGCTCGCCGGCGCCGGTCGTCGATCGCGGGCCTGCGCCGGTCCAGCCTCCGGTCGCCGCCCCGCCCGCCACGCCGGAGCCGCCGGAGCCGGTGGCGCAGCCCATTCCAACGCACACGGTGAAGCGGGGCGAGACGCTCGTCGGCATCGCGCTGCAGTACGGCCTCGACTACCGTGAGCTGGCGGCGTGGAACAACATCGCGAATCCCAACGTCCTCGCGACCGGCCAGGTGCTCGTGGTCGCCGCTCCCGCGGGCACGAGGCCCTACGCGCCGGTCACCACGCCACTCGCGGTGGCGGGCCCGCCGATCGAGGCGCGGCCCATCGCCAACACGCCCAATGCGAAGGTCGAGCCCCGGGGGCAGAAGCTGCCGTATTCGGAGCGCGCGCTCGCGCAGCTCTCGTCACCCGATGCGGGTGCGCCCGTGCCGGCGCAGCTACCCGACGCCCCGCCTTCACCGCCGCCCGCGCCTCCCGCCCAAGCCGAGCCGGAGAAGCCTGCGGGCACCGATCGCGAGGACGTGGACTGGATGTGGCCGGTGAAGGGCAAGGTGATCGCCGCGTTCACCGAGGCCACCAAGGGTGTCGACATCGGCGGCAGGAAGGGCGCGCCGGTGCTCGCGGCGGCGGCGGGCCGCGTCGTGTACGCGGGCGCCGGGCTGCGCGGCTACGGCAAGCTGGTCATCATCAAGCACAACAACAAGTGGCTCTCCGCCTACGCGCACAACGACAACGTGCTCGTGAAGGAGCAGCAGGACGTGCGCAAGGGCCAGAAGATCGCCGAGATGGGCTCCACCGACACGGACCAGGTGAAGCTGCATTTCGAGGTGCGCCGCGAGGGCAAGCCGGTCGACCCGGCCAAGGTCCTGCCCGCGATGTAGCAGGGAAAGTCTGATTCAACCCCTGGGGATGAATCAGACCTTCCCTATCGGCCCGCCGGAGTGCAGGCGGGCGATGCGCGCGGTCGGGAACCACGCGGAGCGCTCGCCCGCGGTTCCCCAGCGCCATTCCGGAGGGAAGGGCACCAAGGTCTCCATGGGCCGCCCCAGCCCCGCCCGCAGGTGGGTGTTGAAATTGCTCACGCCCACGTAGTCGTCCAGCACCGACATCAACGCCAGCATTTCCTCCAAGTCCTCGTTGGCGCCGCTCGCGTCGTGCACGGTGGCGCCGAGCTCCTGCTCGAGCGCCTCGCGCTCACCCGCCCTCGGCTGCCGCTGGACCGAGATCCATGTTGCCTGCCGGCCGCGCGCCGCGCGCGCCAGCTCGGCGGGAGCGACCTCCTTCAGCTGCCGCGCGATGGGCCCTGGCGCTACCGTGCCCGCACGCCACGTGAGACCCACCAGCGGCGTGCCGCGGTTCGCGGGAAAACGCTCCTCCAGCCTATGGACACGCTCCTGCTGCGGCGTGAGCCGCAGCGGCGGCGGGAACGAGTCGGGGTCATGGGCGTCGAGCAGCCACGGCAGATCGCCGACGAAGAACGATTCGCGGCCCGGGGTGGCGACGTACTCGGATGAGAATCCAAGCTCGAAAAGGCCGGTGCGCTCGAGCAGTCGATGCAGGCGCGTATCGCCCTGGAAGGCCAACCGCGCGCCGCGCCGCACGAGCTCCGGGGCAAAGCGCAGGAAGAAGAGCACGTCGCCGATGCCCTGCTCGGAGCGCAGCAGCACCTCCCGGCCGTTGAGGGAGTCTTCCAGCTGCGGGTCCGAGGCCCCCGGCATTTGAATCGTCGCGCCCTGCGCCACCAGCCGCCAGCGATATTGTTCCCATGCTTCGCGGAAGTGCCCGGTGGCAAGCAGCGCGCGCGCGAGGTTCTGGCGCGCCGCCGCGAAGCGCGGCTCGCGCACGATCGCGGCACGATAGCTCTCGCACGCCTGGTCCCAGTGGCCGCTGGATTCGAGCGCGAGGCCCATGTTGTTGTACGCCGCGAACCAGCCCGGGTCCACCTCGAGCGTGCGGCGGTAGCACGCGATCGCCTCGTCGTGGCGTCCGGTGTCGCGCAGCAGGAGCCCGAGGTTGTTGTTGAAGTCGGCGATGGTGGCGTTGGCGGCGATCGATTCGCGCATCAGGCGCTCGGCGAGCGCAAGGTCGCCGCGGTGCCAGGCCACCATGCCGAGGTAGTGGGTCGCTATGGCGTTGCCGGGATCGAGCGACAGGACCTCGTCGTAGAGGCGCGCGGCCTCGTCCACCTGGCCGCGCTGGTGCAGCTGCAGGGCGCGCTGCACCAGCGCATCGGTGCTGGGCGCGCCGGCGTCGGGCTTGCCGTGACAGGCCTTGTAGCGCAATCCGCTGCCGCAGGGGCAGGGATCGTTGCGCCGCACCGGAGGAGCCGCGCTCACGCGGCGCGGAACTCGCGCACCCGGCGTGCGAGCTCGTGCATCTCCTCGCGCGAGGCACCGCCGCCATAGCGCGCCTCGACGTAACGCGAGGTGATGTCCTCCAGCATCGGTGTGAGCTCGGGCCGCACCTGCCGCACCCGCGCGAGAAAGTCCAGCGGGCCCTCGTGCGGGGCGCGGGCGAGCCCGGCCGCGGCAAGCTTGGCGCAGAAGCGGTTCCAGGCGACGAGGGAAGCCTCGCGCCGCGGTGGCCGGTCGCGCACCAGGAGCCCGATGGAGATCGCCGCGCCCACGGCGAAGGTGATGAGCACCAGCCAGATGCCGAGCGTACGCCAGTCGATGCCGGCGTAGCCCAGCTGCGAGAAGAATTGCCGCTGGCGGTCCATGTTGTAGCCGACCACCCACTGCTCCCACTGGCTGTTCGCCATTTGCCAGGCGAATCGCACTTGCGCGAGGAGGCCGAAGGCGTCGGCGGCGATGAGCGAGGAAACCACGCCGATGGGGCCCAGCGCCGCATTCACGCCGCCCTCGACGCGCATCGGCGAGACCGCGGCCGTGGGATCGATGCGCACCCAGCCTTCCTCCGCGACCCAGATCTCGGCCCAGGCATGGGCATCGGCCTGGCGCACGATGAGCTCGTTGTTGAGCGGGTTCACCTCGCCGCCCTGATAGCCGGTGACCACGCGCGCGGGGATGCCGGCGGCACGCATCAGCAGCACGAAGCTGCCGGAATAGTGTTCGCAGAATCCCCGCTTGGAGTTGAAGAGGAAGTCGTCGTACGGATGGGTGCTGTCGAGGATCGGCGGCTCCAGCGTGTAGGTGTATCCGGCGGTGGCGAAGTGGCGCGAGGCCCTGGCGAGGACCGCGCGCGGGTCGCGGTTTTCCGCCGCCCACTGGCGCCCGAGCGCCACGGTGAGCGGGTTGCGGGAGTCGTCGAAGCACAGGTTGTTGGCGAGCACCCCCTGGGTGGCGCGCTGCCCGTATTGGTAGCGCAGCCACGATGTAACCTCGTAGCGCATGCGCTCGTTCACCGGACGGTGCGCGCGCAGTTGCAGGTCTGAGAGGATGTTGGAGCGCGGTGGCAGCTCGCCGGGCACGTCTAGCGCGAAGAGCCACGTCTTGTTGTGCGGCTCGAGCGTCACCGCGTAATGGGTCGGGCGCTCTTTCCTCGCGTAGTTGAAGTTGCCCTGGCTGATGAATTGCGGCATGCGCCACGTCGAGCCGTCGAAGTCCACCAGTACGGGCCCGCGCCAGTAGAGCGTCTGGTAGGGGGGCAGCGCATCGTCGAACTGCACGCGGAAGGCGATGGAGTCGGACTTGATCAGGTTCGCGATGTTGCCCGGTGTCATCGTCTCCGAGAGCCCCGTGCGTGCGGTGCGCTGATCCTGCGGCAGTGCCCAGAGCGGCCCGGAGTTGCGCGGGAAGAGGATGAAGAAGGCGACCATCAGCGGCAGTGCCTGCACCAGCAGCGCGCCCGCGGGCCTCAGCCGCTCCATCACCGTGGGCGTGCGCCCCTGGTGGTTGAAGCCCACCAGCGTCGCCACGAAGATCCACACGCACGCCAGCATGTAGAGGCCGAGCGGGATGGCCTGCGAGAAGAGGAAGTTGGTGACGACGAGGAAGAAACCGAGGTAGATGCTGAGCACGACGTCGCGCTGGCTGCGCATTTCGAGGAGCTTCAGCGCCGCCATGATGATGAGGAGCGTCGTGCCAGCTTCGCGGCCGACGATGCGCCCATAGGTGAGGAAGATGCCGACGGTGGCGGCGATGGTGACGGCCCACATCAGCGCCCGCGGCGGCGAGCGTAGCGCATACCAAGCGATCCATGCGCGCCAGCCCACCACCACGCCGAAGAAGATCGTGACCCAGCTCGGCAGCCGCAGCAGGTGCGGCGCCACGACGAAGCCCATGCTGGCGAGGAGCCAGAGGATGTTCTTCACATCCAGGTGGGGGGAGCGAGCAGGCGCGCTCATGGGTTCGTGTTGAAGAGGGCGAGCGCCTCGAGGCAGCGGGTGCGATGCGCCTCGCCGCGCGACGGGCGGATCGCGTTCCCGGGGAGCCTCAGGCCATAGCTCTGGCCGAACCGCTCGGCCTGCAGCACCCAGTGGCACAGGATCGACAGTCGCGATTCCACGTCCGGCGCGCGGGCCTCCTGCCAGTCGAGCCACAGCTCGCTCGACGCGGTAGCGCTGAACTCCTTGGTGAGCAGGCCCTGCTCGCGGGCCAGCGCCTTCCAGGCGATCTGCTTCGGCGTGTCGCCGGCGCGATAGGCGCGCAGCATGTTGAATTCCTCGTCGCCGGCCACCGGGATGCCTTCCTCCGAGGCGCTCTTCGACTGCGCGGGTGGGGTGCCCCCGGTGGGATCGGGCCGCGGGTACACCACGACCGCCATGCCGAAATCCACGTAGGACCACGCGTGGAAAAGGCCCACGGGATAGCGGGTGAAGATCTCGAGCCGGGCGCACTGCAGGAGCCCGCGCCGCGCCGCGACCAACGGCATCACGAGCGGCACCATCTCGCCCGCAGCAACGTCGGCGTATACCGGCTCGTCGCCGCGGCGGCGCACCGCCACCGAGAAGCGCGACTGGGAGGGAGTCTCGGCGGTCACGGTGAAGTGGGCCGTTTCGCCCGCGAATACTGGCTCGCAGCGGCCGGGGCGGATACGCAGGTGCGCGAGGTTGCGCCACGTGTGCAGCATCGCGACACCTGCCATGCTGCCCAGGAGGAACGTGAGCACGAAGCCGAGCGAGAGCGAATAGTTGATCGAGGAGAGCAGCAGGATCAGCAGCACGAATGCGAAGAAGTACCCCTGCCGCGTGGGGAGGATGAAGATGCGTCGCTGGAGCAGCGTGACCGGCGGGGTCTCCGGCGCGTCGAGGCGGAAGATCCGGTCCGCGATCGTCTGGCGCAGGTTGGCGAGCAAGGCCCGAGCGCCCGCGCTACGGGATCGGCACGCCGTTGATGAGCTCCTTGGCGGCGTCGAAGCTGCCCTTCACCGCGTCGGCGTTGCCGTGCAGCCGGTGGCCCACGACCGACGGCAGGATCGCCTGCACGTCCTCCGGGAGCACCTGGCGGCGGCCTTCCATCATCGCCCACGCCTGCGCGGCGCGCAGGACGGCAACGCCCGCACGCGGGGACAGTCCCTGGGTGAAGCGCGGCGAGTGGCGCGTGAAGTTGATGATCTGCTGCACGTAGTCGAGCAGGGCGTCGGATACCTGCATCGCGGGCACGCCGCCCTGGAGCTCGCGCAGCTGGCCCGCGGCCATCGCCGGCTTGAGGTGCGCGATCATGTCGCGCCGCTCGGCGCCGCGCAGCAGCTCGCGCTCCGCCTTGGCATCGGGATAGCCCAGGTTGATGCGCATCAGGAATCGGTCCAGCTGCGACTCGGGAAGCGGGAAGGTGCCGACCTGATGCATCGGGTTCTGGGTGGCGATCACGAAGAAGGGCTCGGGCAGCGGGCGCGTCTCGCCTTCTGCGGTCACCTGGTGCTCCTCCATCGCCTCCAGCAGCGCACTCTGCGCCTTCGGGCTCGCGCGGTTGATCTCGTCGGCGAGGATGATCTGCGCGAATATGGGGCCTGCGTGGAAGCGGAAGCTCGCGGTCTCGCGGTCGAAGATCGAGACACCTATGATGTCGGCCGGCAGCAGGTCGGAGGTGAACTGGATGCGCTGGTAGTCGAGCCCCAGGAGCCTCGCTAGCGCATGCGAGAGCGTGGTCTTGCCCACGCCAGGGACGTCTTCGATGAGGAGGTGGCCCCGCGCCAGGATGCACGCCATGGCGAGGCGGATCTGGCGCTCCTTGCCGAGGATGACTTCGCCGGCGGCGGAAACCACGGCCTCGATCGGGCCTGCGGCAAGTCGGCTGCGGCTTTCGAGAAGCATCGGGAAAAAGGGAACCCTGTCAGTGAGTTAGGGGTCCATTCTACAGCGCCGGACGTTGCTTCCCGACATCCCGTGGAAGCATTGAGTTTGGAAGCGTGTTTACCCACAATGGTTGCATGCCGAGAACGCGCCCATGATCAGGAATCTCACCTTCGTCGTTGCCCTCGCCATGGCGGGCCACGCCGCCGCGCAGAGCACGCCCGCCGCCAACTACACCGACATGTGGTGGAACTCCGAGCAATCGGGATGGGGGGTGAGCTTCGTGCAGCACGGCACCAACCAGGTGTACGCGGTCTGGTACACCTACGATCCCCGCGAGCCCGACGCTGCAACCGGCCAGTTCAAGCCGATGTGGCTGGTGATGGCCGGCCAGAACACCTGGACCACGCCGACCTCGGTCACGGGCCCGGTTTATGTGACCCACGGCCGCCCCTTCTCGCAGCCGGGATCGAGCACCACGGTGACTGCGGTCGGCACCTTCACCTTCAGTTTTTCCAGCAGCAGCGCGGGCACCTTCACATACAACATCGCGCCCCCCGCCGGAATCGCCTCCACCGACCCGGCGTTCAACCTGCCGACGCTGTCCGGCGCGAAGGCGATCATTCGCCAGGGCTTCTGACCGGGTGTCGACGGCGCTCCTCACGCACCCGGACTGCACCCTCCATGAAATGGGGGATGGCCACCCCGAGAGCCCGCAGCGCCTGAAATCGATCCTGCGCGCGCTCGAGGAATCCGGGCTCGCGGCGACGCTCACGAGGGTCGAGGCGCCGCTCGCCCAGCGCGCGCATCTGGAGCGCGTGCATTCCGCAGAGCACGTGGAGCAGGTCTTCGGCGCGGCGCCGGAGCGCGGCTACGCCTACCTCGACCCCGATACCTCGATGAATCCCAAATCGCTTTCGGCGGCGTTGCGCGCCGCGGGCGCCGTGGTGCGCGGGACCGACATGGTGATGTCGGGCGAAGTCCGCAATGCTTTCTGCGCGGTTCGGCCCCCGGGCCACCATGCGACGCGTTCGCGGCCCATGGGCTTCTGCATGTTCAACAACGTGGCCATCGGCGCGACACACGCGCTCGAGGAGTACGGGCTCGCGCGCGTGGTGGTGCTCGACTTCGACGTGCACCATGGCAACGGCACCGAGGATGCCTTCCACGACGATCCGCGCGTGATGCTGTGCTCGACCTTCCAGCATCCCTATTATCCCTACAGCGGCTCGGACTCCGGCAACGCGCACATCATCAATACGCCGCTCGCCGCGATGACCGACGGCCGCGGCTTCCGTGCGGCGGTGGAACGCGACTGGCTGCCCGCCCTCGAGGACTTCAAGCCGCAGATGGTGTTCGTCTCCGCCGGCTTCGACGCGCACAAGGACGATCCGCTCGCCTACCTCAAGCTCGGCGACGAGGACTACCGCTGGGTGACCGAGAGGCTGGTCGAGGTCGCCGATCGCCACGCCGAGGGCCGCGTGGTCTCGACTCTCGAAGGCGGCTACAACACCGACGCGCTCGCCCGCTGCGTGGTGGAGCACGTGAGGGTGCTCGCGCAGTAGCCTCGGCCCGGCAACGCCGGGGACGGCACGAAGAATTCGCTACGGAGCGGCGTCGCGATGGAGGAGCTTCGGCGTGATGCCGATGAGGCTCCAGTTGCGATCCTGGATGGCGGTGTGGATCATCGCGCGGTAGCGCATCGCCTGGGTGTACGCCCAGGGCGAGGCGAGGAAGTTCTGGTAGAGCTCCTCGAAGCTCGCCGAGTTGCAGTAGCCGCCGTAGGCGCATGCCATCATCGGTTCGCGATGGAACTGGCTGCAATCGAGGCCCACATCGCACGCCACCAGCGAGAAGCCGCCGAGAAAGGCCGATGGCTCGGGTGTTTCGCCGTTGGGGCCGACGCGCAGGTTGGCCGATTGGCGCGCGAGGTACTCGCCCACGATCAGCATCGCTTCCGGATCGCGGGTTTCGAGGAGCCCGATGAGGCGCGAGAGGTCGTCGTTCGTCTCGCGCGCGGTCTGCGCCGGCTCCGGGTTGGCGCGGCTGGTACCGGTGCTGCCGCGGGCGATCTCGGCGGTCACGATGCGCGCTTGCGCGCGCGGGTCACCCTGCAGCGCTGCGGCGCGGTACAGGTCCTCGATGTCCTTGGGCGAGATCTTGGCGTTCTGGAAGCCGAGGCAACGCTGGGTGTTGTCGACGGCGTCGTAGGCCGCGATGCGCTTGGGGTTCAGGGCGTCGCCCGCCGGCAGGCTCGCGAGGAACTGGCGCTTCTGCTTCGCACTGTGCGCGGCCAGGTCTTCGTTGATGCTGGTCGCGAACTGGCACTCCTCGAGTGCCTTGGCGAGGTGGTAGCGCTCGTCGCCTGTGAGGTCCCCGCGGCGGGCCGAAAGTCCTTCCGCGAAGGCCTTGAGGTCGCGCGCGGAACGGAATTCCAGCGCGACGGGGGACATCCTAGAAGGCTCGGCGCGCGGGATGGGCGCGGGCAGCGTGGCCAGGGGCTTCGGGGCCTCGTCGGTGGCGCGTGGGGTGATGCTCGCAACGCGCTCGCGGGGTTCCTGGGCGGC
This sequence comes from Usitatibacter sp., assembly GCA_039929025.1. GTDB lineage: Bacteria > Pseudomonadota > Gammaproteobacteria > Burkholderiales > Usitatibacteraceae > Usitatibacter. The sequence goes on from JBDSRZ010000269.1 coordinate 15,786, forward strand.
CTGCTGCGAGGCGGCTTCCTCGGGAGCGGCGGAAACGACTCCCGTGTACTTGCTCGCGATCAGCACCCCGTAGGCAACGAGCGAAGCCAGGCCGATGGCCGTAAGGCGGTTCATGGAAGGGGAGTTTCCCCAAAAAGCGCCATCTCGTCAATGATTTCGCAGGGTCTGACCCCGGTTTTCGCCGTCGCCAGGTTTGGGGTCTGACCCCGGTTCTCCGCTCAATGATGAAGAATCTTGGACAGGAACTGCTGGGCCCGCTCCGAGCGGGGCGTGCCGAAGAACTCGTCACGGGTGCAATCCTCGACGATCTGCCCCTGATCCATGAAGATCACACGGTGCGCCACGGTGCGCGCGAAGCCCATCTCATGGGTGACGCACATCATCGTCATGCCCTCCTTGGCGAGTTGCACCATCACGTCGAGCACCTCGTTGATCATCTCGGGATCGAGCGCCGACGTGGGCTCGTCGAACAGCATCGCGATCGGGTCCATGGAGAGGGCGCGCGCGATCGCCACGCGCTGCTGCTGGCCGCCGGAGAGCTGGCCGGGATACTTGTCCTTGTGCGCGAGGAGCCCCACGCGGTCCAGGTACCTGAGGCCGCGCTCCATCGCCTCGTCGCGCCCGCGTCCCAGCACCTTCACCTGGCCGATGGCGAGGTTGTCGGCGACCTTCATGTGCGGGAAGAGCTCGAAGTTCTGGAACACCATGCCGATGCGCGAGCGCAGCTTCGGCAGGTTGGTCTTCGGGTCGTGCACCGGCACGCCGTCGACCGTGATACTCCCCTTCTGGAAGGGCTCGAGGGCGTTCACGCACTTGATCAGGGTGGATTTGCCCGAGCCCGAAGGGCCGCAGACGACGACCACTTCGCCCTTCTCGACCCGTGTCGAGCAGTCCGTGAGCACGTGGAAAGCGCCGTACCACTTGTTCACCTGCTGGATGTCGATCATCGGCATGGGTGATTCCTATCGGACGACGGAGAACCTCGCCTGCAGGCGCTTGACCAGCCACGAGGCGAGGAAGCAGATGAGGAAGAAGCACACGGCGACGAACACGTAGAGCTCGACGATGCGGCCGCTGATCTGGCCCTGCTTGCTCGCGGCGCCGAGGAAGTCCTTGAGGCCGACCACGTAGACGAGCGAAGTATCCTGGAAGAGGATGATCGCCTGCGTGAGCATGATGGGCAGCATGTTGCGGAAGGCCTGCGGCAGCACGACGTGGCCCATCGCCTGCCAGTAGTTCATGCCGAGCGCGTACGCCGCCCACGGCTGGCCGCGCGGTATCGACTGGATGCCGGCGCGGATGATCTCGGAGTAGTAGGCCGACTCCACCATGATGAAAGCGACGATCGCCGAGGTGAGCGGGCCGACCGCTTCGCCCTGCTGGCCGGTCAACTTGCCCACCACCATCGGCGTGAGGAAGTAGAACCAGAAGATCGCCATGATGAAGGGAATCGAGCGGATCAGGTTCACGAAGCCAGTGGCGGGGTACGAAAGGACCCGCCAGCTGGAAAGCCGCGCCATGGCGAGCAGGGTGCCGAAGAAGACGCCGCCGGCGAGGGCGATCGCGAAGAGCTTGAGTGACAGGAGCAGGCCGCTCCACAGCACCTCGCGGCTCTTCCAGATCACCGACCAGTCGAAGCCTTCCATGGCGCTATCGAGGCGGCGTAGTTGAGAGGAACGTCATCGAGGCTAGTGCGCCGCCTTGGAGATGAAGCCCGGCACCGCGACCCGGCCTTCGAGAATGCGCATGGCGAAGATCACGGTGAGCGTGATCACCACGTAGATGAGGGTCGCGGCCGTGAACGCCTCGAAGGTCTTGAAGGTGTACTCCGAGATCTGGCGGCTCTGCGCGGTGAGCTCCAGGACGCCGATGGTGAGCGCGGTGGAGGAATTCTTGAAGATGGTGAGGAACTCCGACGTCATCGGCGGGATGATCAGCCGGTAGGCCATCGGCAGCAGCACGTAGCGGTATACCTGCGGCAGCGAAAAGCCCATCGCCAGCCCGGCATGGGTCTGCCCGCGCGGCAACGACTCGATGCCGGCACGCACCTGTTCGGCCACGCGGGAGGCCGTGTACAGCCCCAGGCACAGGACCGCCGCCGTGAACTCCCACATGCTGAACTGCGCGAACGGCAGGTCCACCAGGTTGGGCAGCTCGGTCTTGATCCAATCGCCCCAGCTCTTCGGCAGCACCTCCGGCATCACGAAGTACCAGAGGAACATCTGCACCAGCAGGGGGATGTTGCGGAAGACCTCGACGTAGGCGGTGGCGAGCGCGCGCGGGACCCTGAGCGGCGTGGTGCGCAGCACGCCGAGGATCGATCCCAGCGTGAACGCGATCATCCACGCGAAGACCGACACTGCGAGCGTCCACAGGGTGCCGGACGCGAGCCATCCGAGGTAGGTCATGCCCCCGGATGGCGCCTTCTGCAGGAATACGCTCCAGTCCACGGGGACGGACCCGGGTCGATGTTGCGCGGTTTGGGTCCGTCTCCGGTTTTCTATTCCGGCAGCGCCTGCAGCGTGAACGCGGCCTTGAGGAGCGGCTGCATCGGCATGTTGAGCGTCTCGCCGGAGGGCAGCTTGCCGACGAACCACTTGTCGTAGATCTTGTTCATCTCGCCCGAGCGCATCAGGCCGGCGAGCGCGCGCCGGATCACGACGCCGAACGAGTCGTCGCTCTTGCGGAACATGATCGCGTACGGATCGAACGAGAGGTAGTCGCCGACGACCTCGAAGTCCTTCGGGTTCTTCGCCTTGGCGACCAGGCCGTAGAGCAGCACGTCGTCCATGGAAAAGGCGACCGCGCGGCCCGATTCGACCGTGAGGAACGATTCGGCGTGGTCCTTGGCGTTCAGGAACTTGATGCCGAGGTTCTCCTTGTCGGAGAGCGCCTTGATGGCGCGCTCGTTGGTGGTGCCCTGGGTGACCACCACCGTCTTGCCCTTGAGGTCCTTGTACGACTTGATCTTCGAGGACTTCTTGACCACGAGCTTGGTGCCGGTGATGAAAGTCGTCGGCGCGAAGGCCACCTCCTTCTGGCGCGAAAGCGTGTTCGTCGTGGAGCCACACTCGAGATCGATGGTTCCGTTGGCCATCAGCGGGATACGCGTCTGCGAGGTGACGGGGTTGTACTTGACCGCGAGCTGCGTCATCTGCAGCTCCTTCTTCACCTCTTCCACGATCGCCGCGCACAGGTCCATCGAGTAGCCGACCGGCTGCTGCTTGTCGTCGAGGTACGAGAACGGGATGGAGGTCTCTCGATGTCCGACGGTGATCGAGCCCGAATCCTTGATCTTCTTCAGCGTGCCGGTGAGGTCCTGGGCAAACGCCGGGGCGGCGACGAACGCGAGCGCCGCGGTAGCGGCGAGCGCCAGCGCGCGAATGCCGAAGGCGGCCTTGTCATGGCGGGTCATGGTGAATCCTCCACTGGGTTATTGAGACTGCGTGTGGCGGCTCTGCAAGGGATGTGCCTGGACCGGCGGGCCGCTTCCGGAGCTAGGATACGTCGCGCCCCGGGCAGTCGCAAGGCGCACCGCGATCGAGCATCGCGAGTGCCGACGGGACGAATTCGGTGCGCCCTGCCATCCCCGGTCGGTTGGAGGAGAATGGGGGTTTCCCCGTTCGTCTTTCGACAAATCTCATGCATTTTCCCACGCACGAGCAGAAGCAGGCATTGCTGGAGCAGGTGATGCGCATCGCCGACCAGCGCCAGTCGGGCGCCGCGGCGAAGGAAGCGCGCGCCTTCATCGCGCTCTACTACGAGCAGATCGATCCCGAGGACCTCGCCAGCCGCAATCCCGAGGATTTCTACGGCGCCGCGGTCGCGCACCTGCAGTTCGCGCGGCAGTTCGCGAGCGGCACGCCCAAGATCCGCGTCTACAACCCGCGCGCCGAGGAGCACGGCTGGACGAGCCCGCACACCGTGATCGAGGTGGTGAACGACGACATGCCGTTCCTCGTGGATTCGGTGAGCATGGAGGTGAACCGGCAGGGTTACACCCTGCACCTGCTCAATCATCCGTTGTTCGCAACCCAGCGCGACAAGGAAGGCATGCTCACGGGCCTCGCGCCCTCGGGCGGCGAGGGTCGCCAGGAGTCGCTGATCCATGTCGAGGTCGATCGCGAGGTCGATCCCGCGAAGCTGAAGGATCTTGGCAACGGCATCCTGCACGTGCTGCAGGACGTGCGCGCTTGCGTCGAGGACTGGTCCGTCATGCGCAACCGCATGGAGGAGATCGTGGCCGAGCTGGAGCAGGCGCCGGCGGCACTTGCCGGCGAGGAGACGAATGAAGTCCGGGCCTTCCTCGCCTGGGCCGTGGACCACCATTTCACCTACCTCGGCTACCGCGACTACGAGCTCGCGACCGTCGATGGCCAGGACCAGCTGCGGATCGTGCCGCGCACCGGGCTGGGCGTGCTGCGCGAGCCCACGCTGGGCGGTGTCTCGCAAAGCTTCGCCGAGCTGCCCAAGGAGATGCGCGCCCTGGCGCGCGAGGCGCGCCTGCTGGTGCTCACCAAGGCCAACGCGCGCGCGAGCGTGCATCGCCCCGGCTATCTCGACTACATCGGCGTGAAGCGCTTCGACGCCGCCGGCAAGGTCGTGGGGGAACGCCGCTTCATCGGCCTCTACACCTCGTCCGCGTACCATGCCGACCCGCGCGAGATCCCGCTGCTGCGGCGCAAGGTGGCGCGCGTGATCGAGCGCGCCGGCTTCCGTCCCTACAGCCACGCCTACAAGAACCTCCTCACCGTGCTGCAGGACTATCCGCGCGACGAGCTCTTCCAGATCGAGGAGGACACCCTGCTCGAGACCGCGCTCGGCATCCAGCGCCTGGGGGATCGCCGCAGGACCCGCGTGTTTATCCGCCGCGATGTGTACGGACGCTTCTACTCCTGCCTCGTCTTCATGCCGCGCGAGAATTTCAACACCGACGTGCGCGTGAAGATCCAGGAGATCCTCAAGCGCCACCTCAGCGGCACCACCGCTGAATTCAACGTGCGCCTCTCGGAGGCGGTGCTCGCCCGCATCCACCTGCTGGTGCGAACGAGTCCCAGGGACACGCCGAGCTACGACATCCGCGCGATCGAGGCGGACATCATCCAGGCCACCAGGCGCTGGGACGATGACCTCAAGGTGGCGCTGATCGCGACTGTCGGCGAAGAACGCGCGATGCCGATCCTCAAGGCGTATGCCGGGGCATTCCCGCTTTCCTATCGCGACTCGATTCCCGCCCGCTCGGCGGTGCGCGACGTCGCGGTGATGCAGGGCCTCTCGGAGGCGCAGCCGTACGCCGTGAGCCTCTATCGGCCGGTCGAGGGCGACGAGCGCACGCTGCGCCTGCGCGTCTACCGGCTCGGCACGCCGGTGCCGCTTTCGGGTAGCCTCCCGGTGCTCGAGAACATGGGACTCGAGGTGCTGGACGAGCTTTCCTGGGAGATTCGCCGCGAGGGCACGCCGCCGGTATTCATCCACGATTTCGGCATGAGGAGCGCGCGTCCGATCACGGACGTGGAGGCGATCAAGCCGCTGACCGAGGACGCGCTCGGCCGCGTCGCGCGCCGCGAGATCGAGAGCGACGGATTCAACCTCCTCACGCCGGGCGCGGCGATCTCGCCCGACGACGTGATCGTGCTGCGGTCCTACGCCAAGTACCTGAAGCAGGCCGGGTTCACCTTCAGCCAGGCGTACATCGAGCAGACGCTCGCCGCGCATCCGGCGATCACCGCGAAGCTGGTGGCGCTCTTCCACGCGCGTTTCGATCCCGCGCTCGCCGGCAATCGCGAGGAGCTGCAGGCGGCGCTCGGCGACGAGATCAAGGCCGCGTTGAACGCGGTCGCGGTCGCCGACGAGGACAAGATCCTCAGGCGCTACCTCTATCTCATCCGCGCGACGCTGCGCACCAACCATTGGGTGCGGGAGGGCGGCAAGAGGAAGCCCTTCGTCTCGTTCAAGCTCCAGTCCTCGCAGGTGCCGGAGCTCCCGGAGCCGCGGCCGCTCTTCGAGGTGTTCGTCTACTCGACGCGCTTCGAGGCGATCCACCTGCGCGGCGGCAAGGTGGCGCGCGGCGGATTGCGCTGGTCGGACCGGCCGGAGGACTTCCGCACCGAGGTGCTGGGCCTGATGAAGGCGCAGATGGTGAAGAACGCGGTGATCGTGCCGGTGGGCTCCAAGGGCGGCTTCGTCCTCAAGAGCGCGCCGCCGATGTCCGATCGCGAGGCGTACCTCAAGGAAGGCATCGACTGCTACCGCAACTTCCTGCGAGGGCTGCTCGACATCACCGACAACCGGGTGGCGGGCGCGGTCAGGCCGCCGCCCGACGTGGTTCGCCACGATCCGGACGATCCGTACCTGGTGGTCGCCGCGGACAAGGGCACGGCGACATTCTCCGATTACGCGAACGGCGTTTCGGCCGAGTACGGCTTCTGGCTCGGCGACGCGTTCGCCTCCGGCGGCAGCGCGGGGTACGACCACAAGAAGATGGGCATCACCGCGCGCGGCGCGTGGGAAAGCGTGAAGCGCCACTTCCGCGAGATGGGCGTGGACACCCAGTCGCAGGACTTCACCGTTGCCGGCATCGGCGACATGTCGGGCGACGTCTTCGGCAACGGCATGCTCCTGTCTCGCCACATCAAGCTCGTGGCCGCATTCGATCACCGCCACATCTTCCTCGACCCGACTCCGGATCCCGAAGCGAGCTTCAAGGAACGCGAGCGGATGTTCAACCTGCCGCGTTCCTCGTGGGAGGACTACGACAAGTCGCTCATCTCCAAAGGGGGCGGCATCTTTCCGCGCGGCGCCAAGACCCTTGCGTTGTCGCCCGAAGCGCGCGCTGCCATCGGCTTCGAGGCCGCGGAGGCGACACCGCAGGATCTGCTCAAGGCGATCCTCAGGGCGCCCGTGAACCTGCTGTACAACGGGGGCATCGGCACCTATGTCAAGGCGGCGCGGCAGAGCAACGCCGAAGTCGGCGACCGCGCCAATGATCCGATCCGCGTGAATGGCGCGGAGCTGCGCTGCAAGGTGGTCGCCGAAGGCGGCAACCTCGGCTTTACCCAGCTCGGGCGCGTGGAGTTCGCACAAGCCGGAGGGCGCATCTACACGGACGCCATCGACAACTCCGCCGGCGTGGATTGCTCGGACCACGAGGTCAACATCAAGGTCCTGCTGGGCCTGGTGCAGGCCGACGGCGAGCTGACCGAGAAGCAGCGCATCAAGCTGCTCGCGGAGATGACCGAGGAGGTGGGCCACCTGGTGCTTACCGACAATTACTACCAGACGCAATCGCTCTCGGTCTCGGGCGTGCGGGCCGAGAAGCTCCTCGACTCCCAGGCCGCGTTCATTCGTGCGCTGGAAAAAGCAGGCAAGCTCAATCGGGTGGTCGAGTACCTGCCCGCCGAGGACGAGATCGCCGAGCGGCGTCTCGCCAAGCAGGGCCTCACCGCGCCCGAGCGCGCCGTGCTACTGGCGTATTCGAAGATGACGCTCTTCGAGGACCTCCTCGCGGGAGCGCTGGTGGACGAGGCCTACGTGCACTCGCTGCTGGTGGCGTACTTCCCGACGCTGCTGCGGGAGCGATATCCCGAAGTCATGGGCCGGCATCCGCTGAAGCGCGAGATCATCGGCACGGTGCTGGTGAACACGATGATCAACCGTACGGGCAGCACCTACGTGCACGGGATGATCGAGGAGACCGGCGCGGTGCCCGAGGAAGTGATCCGTGCCTACATCCTGGTGCGCGACATCTTCGGGCTGGAAGCGCTGTGGAGCGCGATCGACGCGCTCGACAACAAGGTGCCGGCGCAGGTGCAGAACGCCATGCTGATCGAGGCGGGCCGCCTGGTGGTGCGGGCGACGCTCTGGTTCCTGCGCCGCCGGCGCGAGCGGCTGCCCGTGGCGCAGGTGCTCGAGATCTTCCTTCCCGGTGTCGAGGCGCTGCGCGGCCGCATCCCGGCGATCCTTTCGGAGGGTGACCGCCTCGCGTTCGACGAATCGGTGGCGAAGCTTGCGAAAGAGGGCGTCCCGCAGGATCTGGCCGCCCGCGTGGCGAGCCTCGGCGCGCTCTACGCGGCGCTCGACGTGACCGAAGTCGCCCTGGAGCAGAAGAAGGGCGTGGAATCGCTCGCGGCCCTTTACTTCGCGCTCGTGGGCGAGCTCGAGCTGCGCTGGTTCGCGGACCGCATCACGCAGCTGCCGACGGACACGTCATGGCAGGCGCTGGCGCGCAATGCATTGCGTGATGATTTGTCGAGCCAGCAACGCGCGCTGACCGCAACGGTGGCGAAGATGTCGGAGTCGCAGGACCCGGCGCTGATGCTCGCGGCATGGCGGGAGCGCTACGCGTCGGCCATCGCGCGATTGAAGGCGATGACCGAGGAGCTGAAGCGCGGCGGCACGCTCGACCTCGCGGTTCTCTCGGTGTTGCTGAGGGAGCTGCGCGGGCTGGCGTAGGGGCGGGCCCGCCCTCGTGCGCCTACTTCGCGCGGTGCAGCTGCTCGAGCCGCGCCACGAACTGCGGCGATTCCGGCTCGACGTCGGAAGGGAAACTCGCGACGCTCTTCCCGTCGCGGGCGACCTCAGACTCGACGATCACCGCCGCCAACACGCCGCGGCCCTCGCTCAACAGGATGTTGTAGGTGCGGCAGGCGGCGGGCGTATCCATGACCTCGACACCGATGCCCGCCTTGTAGAGGGGAGCCAGCAACGCGCGATCGGGGAAGGTGAGCCTGGACCCGGTGCCGATGAGCACGATTTCGGGATTCAACTCCGCGATCGCGGCCATGTGGTCCGGTGCGAGAGCCTCGACCGCCGTCGCCGGCCAATCGGTCACCAGGCGCTCGCCCGTGACGACGAGGCTCGACTGATGGCGCGCCCGGTTCACCTCGACATAGCCGTCCCCGTAGCCGGTGAAGGTGTTCTTGTCCCCTGCGTCTTCGCGGTGGAACTTCAACGCCGTAAGCTCCTGTTTAGCCTGATAGAATCATAGTCTTTTGCACCGCAGCATTGGTGATTGGATTCCCGCCTTCGCGGGATTGACGACTAGCTGCGCGGGATTGCCCACTACATGAATCTGAACGACACCTCGCAGCCCATGCTCCCCGAATTCTCGCGCATCAAGCGCCTGCCGCCCTACGTATTCAATATCACCAACGAGCTGAAGATGGCGGCGCGGCGCGCCGGCGAGGACATCATCGACCTGTCGATGGGCAATCCCGACGGGCCCACGCCGCGCCACATTGTCGACAAGCTGGTGGAAGTCGCGCAACGCGAGGATACGCACGGATACTCGGTCTCGAAGGGCATCCCGCGGCTTCGCCGCGCCATCTGCCAGTGGTACAAGCGCCGCTGGGACGTGGACTTCGACATGGACCGCGAGGCGATCGTCACCATCGGCTCGAAGGAGGGGCTCGCGCACCTGATGCTCGCCACCCTCGACCGTGGCGACACGGTGCTGGTTCCAAACCCGAGCTACCCGATCCACATCTACGGCGCGATCATCGCCGGCGCCGACATCCGCTCGGTGCGCATGACGCCGGGCGTGGACTTCTTCGAGGAAGCCGAGCGCGCCATCCGCGAGCTGATCCCGAAGCCGAAGATGATGATCCTGGGCTTCCCGTCGAATCCGACGGCCCAGTGTGTCGAGCTCGACTTCTTCGCCAGGATCGTGGCCCTCGCGAAACAGCACGGCATCCTCGTGGTCCACGACCTCGCCTACGCCGACATCACCTTCGACGGCTGGAAGGCACCTTCGATCATGCAGGTGCCCGGTGCGCGCGATGTCGCGGTCGAGTTCTTCACCATGTCGAAGAGCTACAACATGGCGGGCTGGCGGATCGGCTTCATGGTCGGCAATTCGGAGCTGGTGAACGCGTTGGCGCGCATCAAGAGCTACCACGACTACGGCACGTTCACGCCGCTGCAGGTGGCCGCGGTGTGCGCGCTGGAGGGGCCGCAGGATTGCGTCGAGGAGATTCGCGCCAAGTACGAGCGCCGCCGCGACGTTATGGTGCGGGGGATGCACGATGCCGGCTGGATGGTGGAAAAGCCCAGGGCTTCCATGTACGTCTGGGCGCAGATCCCCGAGCAGTACAGCGCCATGGGTTCGATCGAGTTCGCCAAGAAGCTGCTGCGCGAGGCGAAGGTCGCGGTCTCGCCCGGCATCGGCTTCGGCGACTATGGCGACGACCACGTCCGCATCGCCTTGATCGAGAACGAGAGCCGGTCGCGCCAGGCCATCCGCGGCGTGAAGGAGATGTTCCGCAGGGACGGCATCAAGTAAAAATCCCCCTCTGCGTTGGGAGGGCAGGGGCATCAAGCAAAAATCCCCCTCTGCGTTGGGAGGGCAGGGGGCATCAAGCAAAAATCCCCCTCTCCCTTGGGAGAGGGCCGGGGAGAGGGTCGCTCTTGAACGTCATTCCGATCACCAATCAAGACGGCGAGATCGTCAACGCCGATATGCTTGCGGCCGCCGAGGGAGTGCATCGCCAGCTCCGCCCGCACCTGCCGGAGGACTACGGCGCCCGCATGAAGGAGGTCTTCGGCAGCGGCGCCGAGATGGCGGTCGCGATCGTCGGCAGCCGGGTCGCCGGCCTCACGGTTTTCCGCATCCTCGAGAAGACCTTCACCGGCCGCGAGCTCTACTGCGACGACCTGGTGACCGACGAGAAGCAGCGTTCGACCGGCGTGGGGCGCGCGCTGATCGCGTACCTGGAGAAAGTCGGCCGCGAGCGCAAATGCGACATGCTGGCACTCGACTCCGGCACCCAGCGGCAGCAGGCGCACAAGTTCTACTTCCGCGAGCAGATGCCGATCACCGCGTTCCACTTCAGCAAGAAGCTCAAGTAAATGGTGTCCGACACCAATTTCGGGGCATGAAACCAATTCATGTAGGCCTCCTCGGCCTCGGCACGGTCGGCAGCGGCACCATCGAGGTGCTGCGCCGCAACCGCGAGGAGATCTCGCGTCGCGCGGGGCGCGACATCGTGATCCGCGTGGCAAGCGCGAAGAACCCCGCGAAGGAGCGCAAGGTCTCGCTGGAAGGGATCGAGATCGTGCCGACCGCGGCCGCCATCGTCGAGCGGCCCGACATCGACATCGTGGTCGAGCTGATCGGCGGCGACACGGTCGCCCGCGAGCTGGTGCTGAAGGCGATCGACAGCGGCAAGCACGTCGTCACCGCGAACAAAGCCCTGCTGGCGAAGCACGGTACCGAGATCTTCGCGCGCGCCCACGCCAAGGGCGTGATGGTCGCCTTCGAGGCGTCGGTCGCCGGCGGCATCCCGATCATCAAGGCGATCCGCGAGGGCCTCACCGCCAACCGCATCGAGTGGATCGCCGGGATCATCAACGGCACCTGCAACTACATCCTCTCGGAGATGCGCGACAAGGCGCTGCCGTTCGAGGTGGTGCTCGCCGAAGCCCAGCGCCTGGGTTATGCGGAGGCCGACCCGGCCTTCGATGTCGAGGGCACCGACGCCGCCCACAAGCTCACCATCCTGGCCGCGATCGCGTTTGGCATCCCGATGCAGTTCGACCGCGTGGCGACCGAGGGCATTACCAGGCTCACGGCGATCGACCTCAAGTACGCCGAGGGCCTGGGCTACCGCATCAAGCTTCTCGGAATCACGCGGCGCACGCCCAAGGGCATCGAGCTGCGCGTGCACCCGACGCTGGTTCCCGCGCGGCGCCTGATCGCCAACGTGGAAGGGGTGATGAACGCGGTGCTGGTGAACGGCGATGCGGTGGGCCCGACGCTCTATTACGGCCGCGGCGCGGGGTCGGAAGCGACCGCGAGCGCGGTGGTCGCGGACCTGGTGGACGTGACCCGCATGGCGACCTCGGATCCCGAGCATCGCGTGCCGCACCTCGCCTTCCAGCCCGATCGCCTTTCGAGCGCGCCGATCCTGTCCATGGAGGACGTGGAGACCGGCTGTTACCTGCGGCTGCGCGCGCTCGACCGTCCGGGAGTGCTGGCGGATGTGACCCGCATCTGCGCCGACCTCTCGATCTCGATCGACGCCATCTTCCAGAAGGAGGCGGGCGAGGGCGAGGACCAGGTCGACGTCGTGATCCTGACGCACCGGACGGCCGAAAAGAACGTGAACGCGGCCATCAAGCGCATCGAAGCGTTGCCGACCATCCCGTCCCCCGTGGTGAGGATCCGGCTGGAAGAGCTGCTTTGAAGTACGTGAGCACGCGGGGACATTCGTCCTCGCAGGGATTCACCGACATCCTGCTGGAGGGCATGGGGCCGGACGGCGGCCTGATGGTGCCGGAGCTCTGGCCGCGCATCATGAAGCCCAAACTCGCCGCGATGCGCGATCTGGCCTATCCGCAACTCGCCTTCGAGATCCTGCGCTTCTTCGCCGACGATTTTCCCGGCGCGGAGCTTAAGCGCATCGTCGAGCGCACCTACAACGCGGAGAACTTCGGCACGCCCGAGATCACGCCGCTGGAGCAGCTGGAAAACAACCTCTACCTGTTACGCCTGTCCAATGGACCCACGCTCGCGTTCAAGGACATCGCGATGCAGCTCCTCGGCGGGCTGTTCGAGAATGCCCTCGAGCGCCAGGATCGGCGGATCAATATCCTCGGTGCCACCAGCGGCGACACCGGCTCGGCCGCCGAGCACGCGCTCGCCGGCAAGGCGCGCGTCAACGTCTTCATGCTTTCGCCCCACGGCCGCATGAGCGAATTCCAGCGCGCGCAGATGTATTCGCTCCAGGACGCGAACATCTTCAACATCGCCATCGAGGGATCCTTCGACGACTGCCAGGACGTGGTGAAGGCGGTCAACGCCGATCGGCGGTTCAAGGACGAACACGCCATCGGCGCGGTCAACTCGATCAACTGGGCGCGGGTGGCCGCGCAGGTGGTGTACTACTTCAAGGGCTACTTCACGGCCACGCGCGGCAACGACGAGGAAGTCTCGTTCGCGGTGCCCTCCGGAAACTTCGGCAACATCTTTGCCGGCTACGTGGCGAAGCAGATGGGGCTGCCGATCCGCCGCCTGGTGCTCGCGACCAACGAGAACGATGTGCTCGACGAGTTCTTCCGCACCGGCCGCTACCGGCCGCGCAAGGGCGCAGAGACCCAGGCCACCTCGAGCCCCTCGATGGACATCTCCAAGGCGTCAAACTTCGAGCGCTTCATCTGGGACGCGGTGGGCCAGGATGGCGACAAGGTAGCCGCGCTCTGGCGGCAGGTGGACGAGGAGGGCGGGTTCGACCTTTCGACCGAGAGCGCCTGGGAGAAGATCGAGGAGGACTCGGGGCTCGTTTCCGGGCGCAGCACCCACGCCGACAGGATCGCGACGATTCGCCAGGTGAAGGAGCGCTATGGACGCGTGATCGACCCGCACACGGCCGATGGCGTGAAGATCGCCATGCGCGTGAAAGAGGCGCGCATCCCGATGATCTGCCTGGAGACCGCGCTGCCCGCCAAGTTCGACGCGACCATCGTGGAGGCCCTCGGCCACTCTGCCGAGCGTCCCCACGGCTTCGAGGGAATAGAAAACCTGCCGCAGCGCTTCGAGGTGATGAAGCCCGACGCCGAAGCGGTGAAGAGCTACATCAGGACTATCGCTCCCGCGTAGAAAGCTGTCGCCCGCGTAGAGCGCTGTCGCCCCGCGTAGGAAGCTGTCGCCCCGCGTAGAAAGCTGTCGCCCCCGCGTAGGCGGGGGCCCAATTTCCGCGGTGCGCGGAAATCCCGCCAGCGCGTTGTGAAGGAATGGGACGCCAGTACTTCGTCTACATCCTGACTAATCGCGTCTACGGCACTCTCTATGTGGGGATCACGAACGACCTGGCGCGTCGAACGTGGGAGCATAAGAACGATTTCGTGGCAGGCTTCTGCCGCGAGAACGCCCTGCACCGACTCGTCTGGTACGAGATGCACGAATCGCCGTACGAAGCCATCACTCGCGAAAAGCGCATCAAGAATTGGAATCGGGGTTGGAAGATCAATCTTATCCAGCAGATGAATCCTGACTGGATGGATTTGTATGACGCGATAGCGTCGTGAATTGGGCCCCCGCCTGCGCGGGGGAGACAATCTGAATGGGACTCCGCTTGCTCGGGGCGACAGTCGGAATTGGGCCCCCGCCTGCGCGGGGGAGACAATCAGCGAAGCGGGCGGCAATCAGCGAAGCGGGCGGCAATCAGCGAAGCGGGGCGGCAATCAGCGAAGATAGTTCACCAGCAGCGGCGCGGCGCCGCGCTCTTCAACGGTCGCGCCGTTCGCACCGAAGGTCACGGTGGAGGAGCCGACCTGCACGCGCAAGCCGTCGGCGGCGGGCGAGACCATCGTCGAGCGGGTCGAGGCCGCGCCGCACTCCGCGCCGATCCGCATCAGCGCAACGAACTCGGCGCGCTGCGACTTCCTG
>JBDSRZ010000270.1:0-15460 GCA_039929025.1 Usitatibacter sp.
CCCCGTGCCAGGCGGAGAAGGCAAAGCAGCACGCGAGCGCGGAGCTGTGGCCGAGGCGGGCCCGGGCGTTGACTGGCCCTTGCGCCGCTATTTAGCTGCGCGGGCCTCTCCGAAGCCACAATCGCAAGGGCCAGTTACCCGGGACTGCCGAGAAGATCGCGGTGTGTCCGAAGCCGCGGCAGACCCACGAGGCGTGCACAGTTTGGTTTGCGCGCTGCCCGCATACAGGCGAGAATCGCCTCCACGGGAAAAATTATTCTCCCGAGGAGAGCTGCCTTCACTTCCGCTCTGCAGGTTCAAGCCGCTGAGGGAAATCGCTCGGGCGCGGGCATGACCCGCTTCACCTACGACGCCTACGGCAAGACCATCACGCTCGCGTACAACGCCGACGGCCTGCTCGCGACGATGACCGACCCGGCGAGCCGCACCTACCAATACGGCTACGACAGCGTAAAGCGGCTCGTGAGCGTCACCTACCCCAACTCGACCACGCGCACGTACCTCTACGAGGACGCGAACGGCAAGCAGCGCCTCACCGGCATCGTCGATGAGCGCGGGCTGCGGCTGTCCACCTACACGTACGACTGGCAGGGGCGCGCCGCCTCCACCACGCGAGCCGGTTCAGACAACTTTCATTCGCTCGTCTGGACCGATCAGGTGACCCAGATACGAGTCGACGTCACGGACGCCTTCGGCGCCGGGCACGTCTACAGCTTCGACCGGGTGAACGGCGTGCTCAAGTTGAGGCTGAATTCGACGACCGGGCTGCTCGGCGGGGAATCGCGCACCTTCGATGCCAACGGCAACCCTGCCTCGTACACCAATCGCCGCGGCATGGTGACGAACTACACCCACGATTCGACGCGCAACCTCGAGACCTCGCGCACCGAGGCCTACGGCACCGCGCTCGCGCGGACGATCACCACGACCTGGCATGCGACTTACCGCCAGCCCGCGACGATCACCGAGCCCTCGGGGGTGGCCGGCGTCAACCTGGTGACCGAGTTCACCCACGACACGGCCGGCAACGTGACCAAGAAGAAGGTGACCGCCGGAGCCTCCGTGCGCGAGTGGAACTACACGTACAACACCCGCGGCCAGGTGCTCACCATCAACGGCCCGCGCACCGACGTGACCGACGTCACGACGATGACGTACTACGCCGACAACGACGCGTGCGTCGGTTGCCGTGGCCAGGTGAACACCGTCACCAACGCCGCTGCGCAGGTCACGACCTTCAACACCTACAGCGCCGACGCCCGCCCCACGCAGATCACCGATGCCAACGGTGTCGCAACCACGCTCACCTACAAGCCGCGCGGGTGGCTGGAGAGCCGGACGGTTGGTGGCGAGACCACCACCTACGACTACGACACCGTGGGCAACCTCACCAAGGTGACGCTCCCCGACGCCTCGTGGGTGGGATATGCCTACGACGCCGCTGCGGCACTCGTCGCCGTCGAGGACAACCTCGGCAACTCGATCGAGTACGAGCTGGACGTGTTGGGCAACCGCGTGCAGGAAGCGGTCTTCGATCCCCAGGGGACGCTCAAGAAGACCCTGCAGCGCCTCTACGACGGCTTCAACCGCCTGGAAAAGGACTTGGGCGCATTGGGCCAGGCCACCCGCTACGGGCGCGACGGCTACGGCAACGTGACCACGGTGACCGATCCGCTCAACCGCGTGACCACCAACACCTACGACATCCTGAACCGCCTGACCAACGTGAACGACGCGGCGAGCGGCAACACGGTCTTCACCTACGACGCCCGGGACCGGCTCGCCACCGTGAAGGACCCGAAGCTCACGGCCACGACCACGTACACCTACAACGGCCTGGGCGATCTCTTGACGCAAGCCTCGCCGGACACGGGGACCACGACCTTCACCTACGATGCAGCCGGCAACGTCGCCACCCAGACCGATGCGCGCAGTGTCGTCACGACTTACAGCTACGACACGCTCAACCGCGTGACGGCCGCCACGGTCACTGACGGTACGGTGACCTACGAATACGACAACCTCACCACCGGGGGCGCCTACGCCAAGGGCCGGCTCACGAAAGTGACCGATCCCTCCGGCAACACCACCTACGTCTACGACAGCCTGGGGCGCGTGACCTCGAAAGTGCAGACCGTCACTGCGAGCCCGGCCAACAAGGTCTTCACCCTCGGCTACGCGTACTCGAGCGGCCGGCAGACGGGGATCACCTATCCCAGCGGGCGGGCGGTCACCTACGGCTTCAACGCCGCCGGGCAGGTGACCTCGATCACGGTGGACGGGACCAGCATCTTGGCGAGCGGGGAGTATTTTCCGTTCGGACCGGTGAAGAAGTGGACCTGGGGCAACGGCCAGGCGATGGAGCGCACCTACGACTACGACGGGCGGGTGAAGTCCCTCACGCTGGGGCCGAGCACGGGGACGTATTCCGACCTGAGCCAGGTTTTTGGGTACGACAGTTTGAATCGCCTCATCAGCGCGAACCTCGCGGCGGGCCAGACGCAGAGCTTTGCCTACGATTCGAACAGCAACCGCACCAATGCCACGGTAAATGGGGCCTCCACGACCTACACCTATCCCTCCACCAGCCACAAGCTCACGAGCCTGAGTGGGGCCACGACGAGGAGCTTTACCTACGACAACGCGGGGAGCGTGACGAACAGCCAGAGCATCACCTACGTCTACGACGGCCGGGGGCGGATGAAGAGTGCCGGGGCGACGACCTACCTCGTGAACGGCTTGGGGCAGCGCGTGAAGAAGTCGACGGCGAGCGTGGACACCTACTTCGCCTATGACGAGGCGGGTCGGCTCATCGGCGAGTACGACAGCACCGGTGCGGCAATCCAGGAGACGGTGTGGCTGGGGGATCTTCCGGTCGCGGTAATCAGGCCGAACACGCCACCGGCTTTCACGGTCTACTATGTGTGGGCAGACCACTTGGGATCGCCGCGGCAGATCACCGACACCAGCAACGTGAGCCGCTGGGAGTGGAATCACAACGATCCCTTCGGCAACAATGCGCCGAACGAGAATCCGGCCGGGGCGGGTGCATTCGCATTCAGCTTGAGATTTCCGGGCCAGTATTACGACGCTGAGACTGGGAAACACTACAACTACTTCAGGGATTACGACCCCGCAATCGGCAGGTACATCGAATCCGACCCAATTGGGTTGAAGGGCGGCATCAATACGTACGGCTACGTGGATGGGCGGCCTCTCCTGCTTAGCGATCCGAGGGGCTTGGCGTCTATATCGATCGACGTGAACGCGCACGGATTCATCGGGGCATTCGGTGGCAAGTCTGGCTTTGGCGTCGCCTTCGGCAACAATATTTGCATCAAGGTTGAAACATGCGGCCGAGGTGGAGTTGGTTTCGCGGCACAAATCAACGCCGCGCTTGGTTATAACGCTGGCGATTTGTGCACCCAGGTCGTCGATTCGACCGGGGTCTTTGCTAGCGGTGGCCCGTTCTTGGGCGGTCTCAGCTCCGCTAAAGGATCTGGCTCTCTGTCCACCAGCGTTGGTGGCGGTTTGGGAGGAGGTATGGCTGGTGGCATCGAGGCTTGCCGAACGCAGTATTTCTGTTTGATGAGCAAGCCATGTAATACGTGCCCGTCGTCTCCTCCGCGGGTCGGGATGGGCGACTTTAACGCGCCATGAGTAAGGAGAAGTCCATGGAATCGATAGAGGCGGAACGCGGAAAGGTCCGAGCCCGCGCAAAGACGGGTTGGCGCTTAATCGCCATAGGATTTGGAGTCGTTGTGCTGGTATTCGCCGCTGTTCGTGGTTTGGGCGTCGAGGAAGGTTCGACGTTGTTCACCGTCCTTGTCGTCGCGGCTTACACCGGCGGAGCGATCGCGCTCGTGGGTTGGGCCTTGATAATGATGTTCCATCTTTACGACCGATCTTATCCGCGGTCGCTGACTTCTAAGAGTGATTAAGTGATCGCTCCAGGCCGCGCGCGGTAGCGCACGGCTGAGTCGAATGGGCGGGTGGGCGGGGCAGAGGGCCGCGCGAGGACGGCGAGCGCGGGATGTAGGGTGAAGCGGCGGCGCTAGCCGCCGCGCTGAAGCACACGCGGAGCCGGGCCACGGCGAGCGTGCGGTGTGGCAGCGAAGCGCGATCGCGCGGAGCGTGGCCGAGGCAGGCCCGGGCGCCAGACATAACGCTCGGTTATGCGTTGCGGGATAGCGATGAGCGTTGAGAGCCGCGACGCATAATCGTGGCGTTATGTGAACGTGGCCCTTGCTCCGTTCCTTAGCTGCGAGCTCTTCCCGAAGCCACGAGAGCAAGGGCCACTTCCCCGGGCCTGCCGAGAAGATCGCGGGCGTCTCCGTAGCAGCGGCGATCGCTGAGGCGCGCTGCTTTAGCTCGCGCTGCTGCAGCGAAGGCACGTAGATTGGGCAAGTCGGCGTCACTTGCCTGAATGTAGCCCGCCGGCTACAATTCAGCATGGTCCGGGTTCTAAAGACGCCTGTCTTCGCAACGTGGCTTGACGGACTGCGAGATGTCCGGGCGCGCGCCAAGGTTCAGGTACGAGTCGAGCGACTGGCGGCGGGTAATCCGGGTGATGTCGAACCGGTCGGTGAAGGCGTAACGGAGCTCAGAATCGACTATGGCCCGGGCTATCGGATCTACTTCAAGCGGCGCGGACATAAGCTGGTCATCCTTCTCGCCGGCGGAAGCAAGGCCACGCAGTCTGCGGATATCAAGACCGCGCTTCGAATGGCGCGTGAACTGTGAGGGGCACTGAAATGGCTAAGACGAAGATCACCCGTTACGACGTGGCAGAGCATCTCCGGACACCAAAGGAAATGGCGGCGTATCTCGAAGCCTGCCTCGATGAAGCCGGCGAGGATGCCGCGTTCATCGCCAAGGCGTTGGGCGACATCGCGCGGGCAAAAGGGATGGCGCAAGTGGCTCGCGACGCCGGCCTGTCCCGCGAAAGTCTCTACAAAACGCTCTCCGGCGAGAGGAGCCCCGATTTCGAGACCATTCTGAGAGTCGTCAACGCCCTAGGCCTCAAGTTGCACGCCAAGGTGAGCTGAGCGTACGGCCAGGCGTCTATGCCTAGCGTTGGGTGGGGCTTGCTGCTTCACCTTCGCAAGCCGCGCGCCTGATCGGTCGTAGGGACGTCGGCGCACGGGTCGTATAGCGGCGCCGTCATCCACTAGGGATGGAGGTGGGACAAATGAAGAGACTTTATGTCGAGGTGATGAGTTCTGGAGAAGCTCTGAAGCGGATTGCCCGTGCGTGGAAGGGGACCTCGTCCGGTAAGGTCGTTGATGCAACGATCGGCCTCGGTTCCATTGCGGAGCTGACGGCGCTCCTTTCGCCAAAGCGAATGGAGCTTCTTCGCCACGTTGCCCAAAGCCCGGGTTTGTCGATCAGGAGTCTGGCGCAGGCTCTGGGTAGGGACTACAAGAATGTCCATACGGACGTCGTCGAGCTGGAAGCGAGGCATCTTCTGGAGCGCGACGACACCGGGTTGGTGACGGCACCCTACGATGAGCTGGTCATTCGAGCAGCGTTGCGAAAGGCCGCCTGAAGGGCACACCGCCCTGCGAACCTACACGTATGACGCGAGGGCCGGCTTTTGCGTACAACCTCAGATTTCCCTGACCTGCCCGCGATTTTCGGACCAATCGTAACTTGAGAGAATGGCTCCTGGACTCACCAGAGGGAGCCCATGAAGAAGAGCCGATTCACCGAAGAACAAATGGTTGCGATGCTTCGAGAAGCGGATCGCACCTCGGTCGCGGAAGTATCCAAGAAGCACAAGGTGAGCGACCAGACGCTGTACCAAACGCACACACTTCGCGACCGCGGCCGATTACCACGGAAACATGCGGCGCCGGATGTGATGGGGTCGACAGCGCGGCTGTGACGCAGTCGACAAACGCGCGACGAGGCTTGCTGCGATCACCACGCTCGCGGCGGCGGCAAGCAGGTGCTTGAGGGTGTGCCCGCTGATGGCGCCCAACGCCTCATAGATGGCGTGGTCGCCGAGCTCCGCGATCTTGGCGGCGACATAAAGCAGGATCGCGAAGCCGAAAGCGGCACGCTCGGCCAACGGCGTCTGCCCGCGCGCCTGCCAGAGGGGAATGAGGACGAGCGGCGCGCCCTGCAGCAGGAGGTAGGGCCGCAGGTCTGCGGTCGCGGTCCACCACCACACGCTTGCCGGCGCCAACACCGCGAGCCCTGCGGCTAGCCACGCCGAATACGGCCGCCTGAACGACGCCGAACGCACTGCGCCGCAAGCGCTGAGCCTTAGAATTGGAAACCAGGGAGGGCGGGCGGTGATACGGGATGCGGTGGAGTCGGATGCGGGCCAGATCGCGGAGATCTACGGCCACCACGTGATGACGGGGCTCGCCTCCTTCGAGGAGGAGGCGCCGCCGGAAAGCGAGATGCTCGCGCGCATGAGGAGCGTGAGGGATCTGGGCGCGCCATACCTGGTTGCGGAGCTGGACGGAAAGGTGGTCGGCTACAGCTACGCGACCCTCTACCGCACGCGTTCCGCGTATCGCTTCACGCTCGAAGATTCGGTTTACATCCGCGACGGTTACGCCGGCCGCGGGATCGGGCGCGCGCTTCTGCGAGAGCTCCTCGAGCGCTGCTCCCGCGGGCCGTGGAAGCGCATGGTCGCGATCATCGGCGACAGCGCCAACCACAGCTCGATCGCGCTGCATCGCGCCCTGGGGTTCCGCGACATGGGAACGCTCGAGTCGGTCGGATTCAAGCTCGGCCGCTGGGTGGACTCGGTGATGATGCAGCGCGACCTCTGAGCGGCCGTGGGAATAATCCGACGCTCGCCCTCGTCGTCGGCGCCTTCGCGATCGCGGTCGGGGTTCTCGCCTGCTCTAGCAGCGGGTCGAGCCTCGCCGGCCGGCATCGTTGCCGGGCCGCAGTCTATCCAGGTCCCAGGTCGATGGCGGCGCGGTGAGCGAGCGCCGGGTCCAGCCGCCCGTTGCGATGCGATGAGGAAATGAGCATCGCGCACGCACCTTCGCGGCGATGGGGGGTGTGCTGCAGCACCAGCTGCGTTGCGCCGACGGCGAACGCGGGGCCGCTGAGGGACCTGCCGAGCAGGGCCTCGTAGGCGGCGAGCGAGGCCTTCACGTCGTGGACCGCGAGGGTGAGGCTCGCGATGCCCCTGGCGCCGTTCGGGTGTCGCCGCCCAGCACCGGTGGGTACGCGCCAATCGCGCGGCGTGACATCGCCGCACAGGAACGGGAGATCGAACCTGGCCTGGCGGGCCGTGCGCCAGCGGAGCTCGCGCCCATCCGGCCGCACACGCGAGCCGTCGTGCGGTCCCGACATCTCCAGTCCCCGGGAGCGCGCTTCATCGATGGCGAGGGCAACGTCGCCCGGAACCAGCGCGAAGTCCATGAACCCCTCGCCATGCTGCTGGAGCATGTCGTACCAGCGTTCCGCGGGCCCCGGCTCGGACCACGCGATCAGCTCGACATAGGCATCGTCCGCGAACACGATGAGCGCGTTGTGCGACGTGCGCCCCGGGTGCCTGCCGCCGATCTGCACGGTGAAGCCCAGCGCGCGGTAGTCCTCGATCGCGCTGGCAAGGTCGGCGACGGCGATGACGACATGGTCGAGCGCGAAGCGCATCGCTAAACCGGGGTCAGACCCCGGTTTTCGGTCATAACCGGGGTCTGACCCCGGTTTCCGGTCAGCCCATCCATTGGCTCACCGGTACGGCGGTGTCCTGGAGCTGCTGCGAGATCACGTCGACGAGCGCGGGGCCGTCGTGGGCGAGTGCCGCCTTGAGGGCGTCATCGACGCCGGCGGGATCCTCCACGCGCCACGCCCTGACGCCGAACGCTTCGGCCACGCGCGCGTGGTCGGTGCGGTCGAAGTCCACCGAGAAGTAGCGCCCGTCGTAGCCGGTCTTCTGGCTCGCCTTGATCCAGCCGTAGACGCTGTTGGAGAAGACGATCATCTTGAGCGGCACCCCACGGCGCACGATGGTTTCCAGCTCGCCGCAGGTGAAATTGAAGCTGCCATCGCCCATCGCCGCGACCACCATCGAGTCGGGACGGCCGAATGCGGCACCGACCCCCGCGGACATCGCGAAACCGAGGGCGCCATGGGCGCGGTTGGTGATGAAATGGCGGCCCGCCTGCGGCGCCTGGAGGAACGCCGAGAAGTAAGGGCAGGGCGTTCCGGGGTCGGCGACCACGATGGCCTTCGCCGGCAGCAGCCGGTTGAGGGCGTCGACTACGCGCTCGGGCTTGATCGGCCTGTCGGTGGAGGCCGCCAACGCGGCGAAGTCCGCCATCTTCTGCGAGCGCGCCCTGCCGGCGATGGCGCGGCCATCGGCAGCCCCCGCGGACCGCTTGCCGAGACGCGCCTTGACCGCCGCGTTCAGGTCGTCGAGCGAGAGCAGCGCATCGCCCACCAGTGCCACGGCGGTCCGATAGTTGGTGCCGATGGTCATCGCATCGACATCGATGTGGATGATGGGCACGTCGCGGGCCGGGTACTTCCAGTGCTCCGTGGTGGTGGAGCCGGCGCGCACGCCGACGAACAGCACCAGGTCCGCGCCCATCACCACCGCGCGCGTGGACTCGACCCCGCCATTGGTGCCGACGACGCCCGCATTCAGCGGATGCGCATCGGCAAGCGATCCCTTGCCGCTCACGCTGGTGCAGACCGGGGCGTTCAGCATCGTCGCGAGCGCCTCCAGCGCCGCGCACGCCCCAGCATTGACGACACCCCCGCCGCAAATGATGACCGGCGAGCGCGAGGCCACCATCTTGTCCGCGGCCTTGTCGACTTCCGCGGCATCGGGCCGCGTGCGCATCGCGGGGAAGCGGTCGTGGCCGTGCTGCGCCCACACGTCGTCCGCATTCACCTCGTGCTTCTGCAGGTCGTAGGGGAGACAGATGTGCGCCGCGCCGGGACGGCCGGTGGTCATCGCGCGGAAGGCTCCCCGCACCGCGCCCGGGATCTGCTCGGCGCGATCGACGGTGGTGTTCCATTTGGTCAGCGGCCGGTAGAGGGCCTGCTGGTCGAGCTCGGTCAACGGGAACCTGCCGCGCGAGCCGACCGAGACGTCGGAGGTGATCGCGAGGACCGCGATCGAGGATTCGTTCGCCTCGACGACGCCGGGCAGGAGATAAGTCGCGCCGCCGCCGCTCGGACCCTCGCACACGCCGATCTTGCCGGTCACGCGCGCGTAGGCGTCGGCCATGTAGCCGGCGCTGCGCTCGTCGCGCGTGAGGATATGGTCGATGCCGTGGTCCATGCGCGCCAGGGCGTCGTAGAAGGGCAGGCTGGTGTCGCCGCACAGTCCGAAGATGTGCTTCACGCCGTTCAACTGCAGCATGCGCACCAGCGCTTCGGCGCCGTTCATCTTGGTCACGAGGGGGTCCGATCGCGAAACAATCCGGGACGCCATTTTGCCCCAGCGCGGCAGGAAGCGAACTCACGTACATTGGGTGCATGGCCCCGTCCCTGCGCTGCGCCGCCGCCTTGCTGCCGCTCCTTCTGGGCGGTTGCACCCTTTCCTCGCCGCACGTCCAGGACACCCAGCCGCTGGATCGCGGCCGGTTGCCGCTGCCCGATGTCACCGTCCAGATCCCGCAGCTGGGCCCCTGCACCGATGACCCCGACCGGACGCTGCGATTCGACTCCCGGCAGCCGGTCGCGGTTCTGGTGCACGGCTGCCGCGGATCGGCCGGGCGTTTCCGCGCCCTTGCGCAGCTGCACGCATTCCATGGGCAGCAGGCGGTCTGCTTCAGCTACGACAGCGGCGGGAGCCTCGTTCGCGGCGCGGACCAGCTGGTCAAGGCGCTCGACACGCTCGCGGGACACCTGCGCGATCGCAATGTGACTGTCATCGGCCACAGCATGGGCGGGCTGGTCGCGCGCAAGGCGATGGAGTCGGAGCGCCAGGGCGAATGGCGGCAGCGTGACGTGAAGGTCAGCCTGGTGACGGTCTCGGCGCCGGTGGCGGGCATCGCGGTTGCCCGCCCCTGCGGCGAGCGCGCCCTGCAATGGCTGAGCCTGGGGATCGTGCCCGCGATGTGCTGGGCGATCACCGGCGACAACTGGCACGAGATCGTCGCGTCTTCGGAATTCATCCGCAGCCCGAAGCCGCTGATGCCCTCGGTGCAGCGCTATGTGAAGGTGGTCACCGACGAACGCGGCGCGTGCCGGCGACGGGATGCCGCCGGGGCGTGTATCGAAGGCGACTTCATCTTCAGCCTTGCGGAGCAATACCATCCGGTGGTCGATGGCTACCCGCGATTGAGCAACGTCGAGGTGAAGGAGGGGCATGTCGGCATTGTCGGCTACAAGGACGCCGCGCCGCGCAAGCTGCTAGCGATCCTGCAGGAACAGGGCGTGATCGCGCCCACGTCGCCGGAGCGGCGCGCGGCACTGGAGCGCCTTCTCGCGGACCTTTACTGAGGGCGCGGCGAGCCTGGCGTGTCCTCGGCGCCCCCCGATACCCGTTCCGGGACGCGTCAAGGGCGTGTACATTCGCAGTCAAGATGAAATCCGAAACGCCAGGTTCCGGCCGCAAGGCCCAGCTCGACGCGTTGCTGCTCAAGCTCGCGGGAGTAAGCGCCAAGAAGATCAACAACCTCGACGCCTACTTCGTGGGCGACCGGATGTTCGCGTGCATCAGCGGCAAGGGCGTGGGGCTGCGCCTGCCGGTGGCGACCGCGAACGAACTGCAGTTCTCGAGGGAGAACGTGGTGCCCTTCAGTCCGGGCGTGGCGAGTTCGCGGGAGTGGATCCAGATCGACCGCGAGGATGCGGCCGATTACGAAAAGGATCTCGAGCTCTTCCAGGCCTCCATCGATTTCGTGAGGAGCGCGCGCGGTCGGTAGCAGCGGTGGATTGAAGGTATCCTCGCGGCATGCTCGTCTTCCGCCAGCTCTTCGATCCGCAGTCCTCGACCTATTCGTACCTACTCGCCGATCGCCGCACCGGCGAGGCGGTCTTCATCGACCCGGTATTCGAGCAGGCGCGGCGCGACGCGGCGCTGATACGCGAGCTCGAACTGCAGCTCGTCGCCACCCTGGAGACCCACGTGCATGCCGACCACGTGACCGGGGCGTGGTTGTTGAAGGAACGCTGCGGCAGCCAGATCGCGGTGTCGAAGGACAGCGGCGCGGTGGGCGCGGACCGATACCTCGCCCATGGCGATGGCGTAGCCTTCGGCAGCCGCCATCTCGATGTCCTCGCGACGCCGGGGCATACCGCGGCATGCCTCACTTTCGTCCTCGACGACGAGAGCATGGCGTTCACCGGCGACTGCCTGCTGATACGGGGCAGCGGACGTACCGACTTCCAGCAAGGCGACCCGTACGCGATGTATCACTCGGTACGCGAGCGGATCCTCACCTTGCCGCCCTCCTGCCTCCTGTATCCCGCGCACGATTATCGCGGCCTCACGGTGACCAGCGTCGACGAGGAGCGGCGCTTCAATCCGCGCCTGGGGAACGGGGTGGCCGAGGGCGACTTCGTCGGCTACATGAACAACCTCGGCCTGCCGCACCCGAAGCTGATGGACATCGCCGTGCCCGCGAACCTTCGCTGCGGCAAGCCTGAGTCCGATGCGGCGGTCGCGCCGGAGCCGCGTTTCGCGCCGCTCACCTTCACCTTCGCCGGAATCTTCGAGATTCAGCCGCGGGCGCTGGAAGAAAGCGCCGCCTCGATCCAGGTCGTGGACGTGCGCGAGCGCGACGAGTTCGAGGGACCCCTGGGGCGAATTCGCGGGGCCAAGTGGATTCCGTTGGCCGAGCTGCCGGCGCGGACGCACGAGCTTGCCCGCGACCGGCCCGTCGTCCTGGTGTGCCGCTCGGGGGCGCGTTCAGCCCATGCCACCGCGCTGCTGGCCAAGGCGGGTTTCGCCGAGGCGGCGAACCTCGCCGGCGGAATGCAGCGGTGGGGCGCCGAAGGCCTTCCGGTCGACGGTGGCCGCGACTGACGCCGGTGTTTGCCGAGGTCCTAGGGGCGCGGCTTGGAGCCGGGCTTGCGGGAAGAGCCCATTCCGTATCCGGGGAGCGTCATGATCAGGCTTCCTTGCGGGCGGTGACCGTCTGCGGCGCGACGCTCTGCAGCACGGTGCAGGTGAGCACCGAAAGCGCGACTTGCGCGACGATCTCGCCGAATTCGTTCTGGGTGAACATGCGGGCCTGCGGCGCGCGGGCGGCGGCGCTCGGGTCGAGCGGCGCGCCGGCTATCATCATCTGCGCGATCTTGACGATGGCGGCTTCGCGGCGGCCGCGGGAGATGCCCATGCCGGCGAAGAAGATGTCCTCTTCGCGCATGCCCTGGTTGGCAGCGAGGCGCTCCATCACCCAGCGGCAGTAGTCGCAGCGCACGCGGTTGGCGACGACGAGCCCGATTTCCATCCGGCTGCGCTGGGAGAGCGTGCCGTGCTCGAGCGAGGCGAGGAGGTCCGCATAGGCGCCGAGCGTGCCCGGAAGGCGTGCCAGCGCGACGCTGAAGCCGGGGACCAGGGAAACGATCTCTTTCATCTCGGACTCCTTCAGGGAACCGCGTACCTCTCTGAATGGAGCCCATCCTCCCGACTTCCGATCCCGACCAGAATCGGCGCGGGCCCCGACTTGGCCTCGGTGCTTGGGTAGTTCGGACCGGTCCAAATGGCGCCAGTGACGTAGGACTGGGCTGACGCAAATGCCCACATTCCCGCACGGTTTCAGTGGCGGCCAGGAGGCCGGGGAGGAAAAACGTCATCGAGCTTTCAGCGTTACAACGAGCACGTCGCGGTACGCCGGTTGGGTCGGGTCGAGGGGCTGAACCGCCGTCACGCCGTGCATGACGCGGGAGTCGTCGACCAGCGCCGAGTCGAACGGTCGGGCAAGGGTGAAGTCCCCGAGCGTGGTGCCGTCGAGGGCGTGCACGGTGGTCGTGCCGCTGGCGATATTGGTGCGGTCGACGAGGAGGACCAGTACGTAATCGACGCCGTCGCGGTGCACGCCCTCCGGCGTGGGAAGCCCCGCGGCGTCGCGCCGAGCCTCGATGCGGAACTGATGGCATTCGATGTGCCAGTTCGCCGCGGGACGCAGCGGCCCGTAAAGGCGCAGGCAGAACGAGAGGATGTCGTTCAGCGTCGCGCCCGCGAGGATCTCCGGCCGGATCGGCTCGAACCATCGCTCGACGCCGCCCACAAGCCGGTTGTATTCGAGCCCCTGGTAGTGCGGCTGGTGCTTCTCCACGGTCGGCCGGGTCTCGCCCGCGGGCGCCGAGAGCGTCGCGTGGCGGCGGCGGCGGTATCGGTGACCGTCGGGAAGGTGGATGTCGAGCTCGAGGTCGCTCCAGCTCGCGGCGAAGCGCTCCCAGTCCGCGAGCCCGCCCGACCAGGCGATCAGCGGGCGCATCTTCGCACCCGCGACAAGCGCGAAGCCCCTGGCGACGATCTCCGCGCGCAGCGCATCCATGCGGAGGAGTTTACGGAAAACGCTAAACTCGCACCCGATGCCCTCGATCATTTCCATTGCGAAGCTCGGCAAGACCTACGCTTCGGGCCTCACCGCGCTGAGAGATGTCGATCTCGAGATCGAGCGTGGCGAGATCTTCGCGCTCCTCGGCCCCAACGGCGCCGGCAAGACCACCCTCATCAACATCGTCTGCGGGATCGTCACCCCCACCTCGGGCACCGTGAAGGTGGACGGCCATGATGTGGTGCGCGACTACCGCGCCTCGCGGTCCCTCATCGGGCTGGTGCCGCAGGAGCTGCACACCGACATGTTCGAGACGGTCTGGAATACCGCGACCTTCAGCCGCGGCCTCTTCGGGCGCGGGCCGGACCCCGCGCACCTGGAGAAGGTGCTGAAGAGCCTCACTCTCTGGGAGAAGCGCAACGACAAGATCATGACGCTCTCGGGCGGCATGAAGCGGCGCGTGCTGATCGCCAAGGCGCTCGCCCACGAGCCGCAGGTGCTGTTCCTGGACGAGCCGACCGCGGGGGTGGACGTGGAGCTGCGCCGCGACATGTGGGCCCTGGTGCGGCAGCTGCGCGGGGAGGGCGTCACCATCATCCTCACCACCCACTACATCGAGGAGGCCGAGGAGATGGCCGACCGCATCGGCGTGGTGAGCAAGGGGATGCTGATCGTGGTCGAGGAGAAGGCGCGCCTGATGAAGAAGCTCGGCAAGAAGCAGCTCACGCTGCATCTCACGCAGCCGCTTGCGGCGTTGCCTGCCGGGCTCGAGGACTGGCGCCTGGTGATGAAGAACGACGGCGCCGACCTGGAATACAACTTCGACGCCGACGACGAGCGCAGCATCCCGGCGCTGCTGAAGCGCCTCGACGAGCTCGGGGTGGGCTTCCGCGACCTGCAGACGCGCCAGAGCTCCCTCGAGGACATCTTCGTGAGTCTCACCAGTACCCGGCCATGAACCGACACGGAATCCTCGCCATCTACCGCTTCGAGATGGCGCGCTTCAAGCGCACCCTGTGGCAGAGCCTGGTGACGCCGGTGCTCACCACCTCTCTCTATTTCGTCGTCTTCGGCGCCGCCATCGGCCCGCGGATGAACCAGATCGACGGCGTGACCTACGGCGCCTTCATCGTGCCCGGCCTCATCATGCTGTCGGTGTTCACCGAAAGCCTCAACAACGCTTCCTTCGGCATCTACCTGCCGAAGTTCACCGGCACCATCTACGAGCTGCTGTCGGCGCCGATCTCGCCGCTGGAGATCGTGCTGGCGTACGTGGGCGCGGCGGCGACCAAGTCGGTGATCCTGGGCCTGGTGATCCTCGCCACCGCGAACCTGTTCGTGCCGGTGCACGTCGAGCATCCGTTCTGGATGATGGGATTCCTGGTCCTCACCGCGACCACCTTCTGCCTGTTCGGCTTCGTGATCGGCATCTGGGCGAAGGGCTTCGAGCAGCTCTCGTTCATCCCGATGCTGATCGTGACACCCCTCACGTTCCTCGGCGGAGCGTTCTACTCGATCGACATGCTGCCGCCGGCGTGGCGCACCTTCAGCCTCTTCAACCCGGTGGTGTACCTGATCAGCGGCTTCCGCTGGTGTTTCTATGGCGCGGCCGACGTGAGCTTCGGCGCGAGCCTTGCGATGACGCTGGTGTTCTTCGCGGCGTGCCTGGGCCTCGCCGCGTGGATCTTCAGGACGGGTTACAGGCTGAAAAGCTAGGGAAGGTCCGGCGGGCTCTTCGCCGTCGCTGCGGGTCGTAGCCCACGTCCATGACCCGATGACGGGGATTTGATCTACCGCAAAGGCCCGGGCCGGTGAAAGGCGACACTGGCATGTCTGCGATGTCCTCCTCGCTGAGCGACGCCGACGTGAAGGATATTGCCGCCCACACTCGCGCCAGACGGCGCGGCCGGTCACGTACGTCGTGATCCCCGCGAAATAGCGCATACCGGAGAACGACACCCGTGAACCACACTCCCGTCCACCCCGGCTACCTGCACTTCTCGCGGATACCCTACAGCCTG
>JBDSRZ010000271.1:0-38915 GCA_039929025.1 Usitatibacter sp.
CTTCAGCGGCTTGCCGGCCATGCGCCGCACTTCGGTGAGCGTGGACGCCTGCGGGTACGGCCGGATCCACACCTCGAGCGCGCCCCCCACGACCCGTGCGGCCAGCACCCCCTTCGACTTCGCGAAAGGGTAGGGCAGCAGCCGCACGGTGTGCGGGTCGAGATCGCGAGGATTCACGGTGCGTTCGAGCGGTGCGGTCATCGAAAAATGGTGTCGGAGTCGATTTTCAGAAAATGGTGTCGGAGTCGATTATTTGCCCAGCGGCTGCGTGCGCGCCGCGTCGAGCGGCAGCAGTTGCTTGGTGTCGAGCTCGGGCAGCATGCCGCTCGCCGGCAGCTTGATCTCGCCCTGCAGGTTGCGGATGTACTCGTAGCGATCCGCAGTGATCGAGGCCGCGGCGCGCTCGTCCTTCAGCACGACCGGGCGCAGGAACACCATGAGATTCGTGCGCCGGCGGTTGCGAGACTCGTACTTAAAAAGCGTGCCGAGATAGGGAATGTCGCCGAGGAACGGCACCTTGTCGATCGAGGCCTGCTGGTCGTCCTGGATCAGGCCGCCCAGGACCACGATCTGGCCGCTATCCACCAGCACCGTCGATTCCACCGCGCGCTTGTTGGTGATGATGTCCGCGGACTGCACCAGCGCCTTGTCGCGCGTGACGCTCGAGACCTCCTGGAAGATCTTGAGCTTGACCGCGCCGGACTCGGAAACCTGAGGCGTCACCCGGAAGGTGATGCCGATGTCCTTCCTCTCGATGGTCTGGAACGGGTTGGTGGCGCTGCCCGAGGTCGGGGTGTAGCTGCCGGTGATGAACGGGACGTTCTGGCCGACCACGATCTTCGCCTCCTCGTTGTCGAGGGTGAGCACGTTCGGCGTCGAGAGCACGTTGGCGCCGGAATCGCCCTCGAGCGCTCGGGCCAGCAGCTGCAGGTTGGCGACCTCGATGTCGGTGCCGGGAATCTTGAGCGAGCCGCGGATGATGCCGAGGTTCAGGCCGCCGCCGAGGTTGCGCGGATCGACGGCCGCCGAGAGGATGTTCGATCCGGCGGTGGTGCTGAAGTTGGTGCCGCCGAAGAGTGTCTGCCCGTCGCCGATGTTGCGGCCCGCGTTCCACTGCACGCCGAATTCAGCCGCGAGCCCGGTGGAGACCTCGACGATGAGCGCCTCGACAAACACCTGGTGGCGGCGCTGGTCGAGGGAATCGATCACGGTGCGCAGCGCGCGGTACACCGGCTCGCTCGCGGTGATGATGATCGAGTTGGTGGGCGGATAAGCCTGGATCACCGAGCTTGGCGCGGCCGCCACCGTCCCGCCGGCGCTGGCGGAGGCCGTCGCCGCCTGTCCCGGAGGCGTCGGTGCGGCGGTTGTGGTGCGGGCGGATTCGCCGCCCGACAGCAGGCCGCGCAGCGTATCGGCGATGCGGGTCGCCTCGGCGTTGCGCAGGAACACCGTGTAGATGTTGTTGTTGCCCGCGCCGGGGGCGTCCAGGCCGATCGCCAGCGCCTTGATGCGCATCATCAGTTGCGCGCTCTCGGCGCGCACGATGAGGCTGTTGGTGCGCGGGTCTACCGCCACCGCCGCCTTGGGCGTGCTTCCCGGTGCGTTCGCGGGCGCCACGGTCTCCGGCACCACCGTCTTCAGCATCTGCGCGATGTCGATGGCGGAGGCGTTCTGCAGCCGGATGATCTGCACCTCGGCTGGGGAGGACAGGTCCACGGAGTCGATGATCCGCTTGATGCGCTGCACGTTGCTCGCGTAATCGACGATCACGATCGCGTTGTTGTTCGGGTACGCGGCGATGAAGTTGTTCGCCGTCACCAGCGGGCGCAGCACCGGCACCAGCTGCACCGCGTTCTCGTTCCGCAGGATGAAGACCTGAGTCACGATGCGATCGCCGGGCCCGCGCGAGGCGTCGCCCGCCATCGGACCGCCGCTGGTCTTGCCCTCGGCCTCGGGCACGATCTTCACGAAGCCATCGCCCTCGATCGCGGCATAGCCCTGTACGCGCAGGGTGGAAAGCAGCAGCTGGTAAAGCAGGTCCTTCGAGATCGGCTTGTCGGAGACGATGTTCACCGTGCCGGTCACGCGCGGGTCGAGGATGAAATTGCGGCCCGTCTGCTGGCTCACGGTCTTGATGACCGACTGGATGTCGACGTTCACGAAGTTGACCGTGAACTTGTCCTCGGTGGCCGGGACTTGGGCGAAGGCGGCCCCCGCCAGCGCAAGCGCGAACGCGGCAACGGCCAGCCGGGACACCGCGAAAGATGCTAGAAACCTTGTCACGTTTTGGGGCTTTGGCTTTGATTTATCTGAGCATTTTGCGCCCAAAACGGCCCCAACGTCTACGGTTGGACGGAATACGATAGCTGCACCGTATTGCCCCCTCTCTGGATCTCGGCCTGGACCAGGGAAAGCGAGTTGAACTGGGTGTAGACGCGGGCGAGGTCGCCCTGGGAAGCGACCGGCTGGCCGTTCACCTTGCGGATGATGTCCCCGGGCTGCAGTCCCAGCTTCGCGGCGAGGCTGCCGGCGGGCGCCTGCTCCATGCGAACGCCACCCCCGGGCGGCGTGCCGAGGGCGCCCAGGTAGTTCAGCTGGTTGGGGTCGCGGAGCGCATCGTCCAGCTCCTTGCGCGAGAGGGTGAAGGCGTTCGCCCCGGTACGGGCGACGTTCACGCGGAAGCCGACCTGGCGCGCTCCCGCATTCGGCGAGCTCGCGGCGGAGGAGCGCGCCAGCTCGAGATCGATGCGCTCATTGGCGCCGCCCCGGGCCACCCGCACATGGTCGGGGTGCACTTCGGAGAGCTTCACGCCCGGCTGCACCTCGCGGCCGACGTACACGGCGATGTCGCGTCCCGAGCCGGTGGAGAAGATGGCGGATGCCGCCACACCCGGCGTCGGCGCGACGACGCCCTTCAAGCGCAGGCCCGAGGTCGATGCGGCCGCGGAAGACCCGGCGGGCGGAGCGGCGCCGAAAAGGCGCGCGATCGCCCCGAGATCGACTTCCGAGCCCTGGGCGGGCGCAGAGGCGAGTCTTGGTGGCGAGACGAATGTCCAGGTCCAGTAGGCGAGCTGCCACGCGAGCAGGAGCACCAAGGCCACGATGAGCAGGGTGCCGAGCGTGCCGGTTTTTTCGGCTGGAGGGTTCGTGGTGGCCATGGCTCGATGGTATCGAAATTGGAACCCGGTCCGCCGTTGCGGCGGTTGCGGCCGCATTCTTCGGAAAATCGTTCGCGGCCGGCGCAGCGCCGAACGATCGGCGCCATCAAGGCTGCCGGTTGATGGTCCAGTCGTAGTCGAGGAACTCCACCTCGAACGAATCGGGCACCTTGTCCGCCGCGTAGCGGTTTACGTAGGCCGTCAACGAAGGCGCGGCGGCCAGAAAGTCGGCGGTGTAGAACTTCAGGATTTCGGACAGGCGCACGATTCGCGCGCGCGCATCGACCCGGACATTGCGAGGTTCGCTGAAGAAATTCCGGGCTTCGCTTTCCAGCTGCGACTGCAGCGTCGCGGCGAGGAATGGCTCGCGCGGCAATCGCGGGCAGCTCACCACCATGCAGTTGAGCGCCACGTGGATGCGGGCGTCGCCCAGGGCCCGAATCACGCGGTTCTCGTATTCGTAGAGCGACATCGCCTCGCCGCCCACCCGCACCCTGCGCAGCAGGAAAAAACTCACCTTGCGCCACCCTTCGAGCGTCGCGGGAATGCCAGACTCGATGACGTTGTGCATCGCGAGCGCGTTATAGGCATTGAGATGGAAAGCCAGCACATGATCGCGCGTCGGGAAGAGCTCCGGCGCGTTGCCGGGTCCGAAGTCGTAAACGTAGGCGACGAAGCGGTCGAGGTCCGAGCGGCTGCGTGCCACGCCGTCGAAGTCGACACGCCCACGATCGTCCACGTGTCGCATGAGCACGCGTGCCCATGCGTCGTAGGGCGGCGCGGTCGGTGCGCCCGCCGCCATCCGGTCGGGTCGCGGCACCGCGGCGCAACCGGCGAGCAGAAGGGCGGTGAGAAGTACGAGTAGCGGCTTCACGCCTTCGCCCGGCCGCGCGCGTTCTTGCGAGTGAGCACAACGGCGATCCGGGCGGGAATCCTGTCCTCGAGCGCGCCCGTGGCCGGGTTGAAGTAGCGCAGCCGCGCGCCGCGCTTCACCGCGGAGGGCAGCAGCAGGTAGTCGTCGCGCTTGGCATTGTGGACGCACATCGACATCGGCCCCTCGGCCGTCATCACCATGAAGGAGCACGCCTCGCAGCGTTCGCGGTCGAGCGCGCCCGCATCCATGAAGTTGTGCACGAAAAAAGAAATCTTGCCGAGTTTGCCGCGCGCCGCGAGGAGGTCACGGCGCTCACGCCATGCGAGAGCGGCAAACCGGCGCAGCACGCCCCAGACGATGGCGGGGTGGCGCACCAGGAACGCGCCGAGCCTCATCCGCAGCGCGCGCAAATCGGCGCGATTCACCTCGAGGCGCCAACTTTTCGCCATGGTCTCCTGGATGAATGCCGGGTCGGCGAAAAAGTCGTGGACCTTGCCGTTGATGATCAGGCCGAAAGCGTAACCGTTGCATTCCCGGTGTCCCGCGCTCGCGGCACCGAAATCGAGGCTCGCGCCCGCACCCGCGCGAATCGCCTGCATGACCGTGGACGAATCGACGGCGAGGCGCGTGCGCTCGGTGCCCCGCCCTGTGTCCGCCGCCACCTGGAAGGAGGCAAGGCGGACCACGTCGGCATGGGCCACAAAGAAGCGGACGAGATCGGGCAGCTCGTGGAAATTGCCCCCAAACGCCGTGGTATTGAAGATCGTCGCCAACGGCAGGCCGCGCGCGCGCTCGACGTATTCGGCGCGCAGGGCGTTGAGGGCGCGCTCGGACGCGTACCCGACGCGCCCCTGGGTCATGTCGACGTGAAACGCCACGTCCTCCAGGCCCGCCCGCGCCAGTTCCGCGAGCAGTTCGCGGCTCGCCTTGATGCCGTTGGTGAATAGCGAGGAGCGCAGCCCGCGGCGCTTGATGTAGCGCACGATTGCGACGAGTTCCGCGCGATCGCGAAGCGTAGGCTCCCCTCCCGTCACTTGCACGTCGGTGCCGGGCCCGTAGTGCGCAACGATCAGGTCGACGCGACGGTAGACCTCCTCGATCGGAATATCCTTCAGCGCCTGCGAGGATTCGGACAGGTAGCAATACGAGCAGTCGAGGTTGCAGCGCTGCGTGACCTCGAGAGCGACGCAGCCGACGGCCATGCGTCGTCCGACCATCTGCCACGGAGCCCACTGGTTGACGGCGAGCATCCGGCGCTGCGCGCGCGCGAGCGGCTGCTGGCCGTCCTCGGGCGGCGGATACGGCCGCCATGCTCTTATCTCTTCGGGGGACAATGTCTCCTCCAAGTCTTGCCTTTTCGCCGGCCCGAGGGTCACGCGGGCGCCCAATGGAGCAGCATCGCATGAGCCAGGACCGCATGCCGCTGGATTTTCAACGCCTGAGCGTCGAACGGATGCACGACCGGGCGGCGCAATTTCGTGACGAGATCGCCCGCCGCCGCACGGTGCGGGAATTCGCGCCCGATCCGGTCCCGCGGGAGATCATCGCCGCCTGCCTCGCGGCGGCTGGATGCGCCCCGAGCGGGGCGAATCAGCAGCCTTGGCGATTCGTCGCGATTTCGGACCCCGCGATCAAGCAGACGATTCGCGCCGCCGCTGAGGCCGAGGAGCGCGAGTTCTACGAACACCGGGCCACCGACGAATGGCGCGAGGCGCTGGCACCCCTCGGCACCGATGCGAGCAAGCCCTTTCTGGAGGCCGCGCCGTGGCTGATCGCGGTGTTCTACGAGGCCTACGGATACTCGGCCGATGGCGCGCGGCAAAGGCGCTTCTACCCCGCCGACTCCGTCGGCATTGCCACCGGATTCCTGATCGCCGCATTGCACCACGCGGGGCTCGCAACGCTCACGCACACGCCCAGCCCGATGGCCTTCCTGAACCCGATCCTGGGGCGGCCCCGCAACGAGCGGCCGTTCGTGTTGCTGGTGACCGGGTATCCGGCAGCCGGCGCCAGCGTTCCGGCAATTTCGCGCAAACCCCTGCAGGACATCGCGACGTTTCTCTGAACAAGCAGGCGCGGACGACGGTCTCGAATGGGGCGCGGCGCGCGGAGGCGAACATATCGACAAGACCGGGCGACAGGCCCCGACCTAACCGCTTCACGACCCGTACGGCGGCCGATGTTTGCGTTCTTCATGAGGCGCCCGGCTTCGACCACGGGGGCAGAGGATGCGGCCATGAGCGATTTGGCTCGCGCGTGCTTTAGAATCCGGTATCTAACCCCTGATAGAGACGCGAACCGATGAGATTTCGGCACCTGCTGCTGCTCGCCCTGCTGTGCCTGGCTGGTTGCGGCGGCTCCAGCCGACCGCAGAACTCCGTGGACGTGCGCCTGCTGAACGCCGTCCCCGGCTCCGAGCCGCTCGACCTGCTCATCGACGACGGCGTGGGTTCGAGCGGTGTCGCGTTCGGCACCGCCGGGCCGTACACCAACCTCACTTTCGGCTCGCGCGTGGTGAAGGTGCGCTCCGCCACCACGGGCGAGGTGCTCGCGCAGACGGAGGCGAGCTTCGGGCCCAACGGGGTCTACACCATGGTGGCGCAGGGCACGCGCACCGCGGTGACAGTCGTGCCGATGAACGAGGAAAACACGGTGTCCTCGGGGCGCATCCGCCTGCGGCTTCTCGGCGCCGCGCCCGAGAGCGCCAGTCTCGACCTCTACATCACGCCGACCACCGATATCTCGGCGGCCACACCCCAGGTCGCCGGCGTTCCGTACTCCGCGGTGGGCACTTACGTGACACTCGAGCCGGGCAGCTACGCCATCACGCTCACGCAGAACGGCACCAAAGAGGTGGTCTTCCAGGCCGCGCCGCAGGAGTTCTCGGCGGGCACCCGCGCCACCATCGCGGCGCTGGCTTCCGCGGGCGGAAGCCTCGTCTCGGCGGTGCTGCTGCCGACCCTGGGCGACGCCCGGGCGCTCGCGAACACGCTCTCGCGGGTGAAAGCGGTCAACGCCGTGGTGGGATCCGGGCCGTACAACTTCCGCGCGGACAGCACACTGCTCTTCGCGAGCGTGCCGTACCAGGGCAGCTCCGATTACGTGATCGCCGCTTCCGGCGCACGCGCGGTGCGGATCGAGCCCGCCAATGTGCCGGGCTCGGCGGCCGCCTCGCTGGCTGCCACATTGCAGCCGGCGCGCGACCATACGCTCATCGCCGCGGGCACTGTGGCTGCCCCCCGCCTGCTTCTCGTCACCGACGACAACACCGCGCCCGGTGCTACCGCCGCCCGGTTGCGCTTCGCCAACGTGCGCGCCGATGGCGTTGTCGTGGAAGTGCGGCGCAACGGCGACGGCCTCGTAGCGGCGCTCGGCGCCGATACGGTGACGCCCCGCGTTTCCGTCACCGCGGCCGAGGCGCAGACGATCGAGTTCGTCGCCGGCGGGGGCGTGGTCGCCTCCACCGGCAGCGTGACTTTCGAGGCGAACGGCGTCTATACCGTCTATCTCTTCGGCACCGCATCCGCGCTCGCGACGCGGATCGTCCGCGATCGCTAGAGGCTCCAGGAACCCATGACGAAAAGAAGCCTGACCCGATCGCTCGGCGCGCTGCTCGCGGCCGCGACCCTCCTCGCCGGCTGCGGCGGATCGGGCGGCGGAGCCGACCCCGCGCGCGTACGCACCTTCAACGCCGTCGCGGATTCCGAGCCGCTCGACCTTCTGGTGAGCGACAACCTGATCGCCGCAGCCGTGGCGCCCGGCACGCTCACGGGCTATTCCGACGTGGACCAGGGAACGCGCGTCGTCAAGGTGCGCTCCACCTCCCCCGGCGCGAGCGTCATCTCCCAGGCGAGCGTCAACTTCCTTGCGGGCGTTCGCCAAACCATCGTGTTGCGCGGGTTGCGCAGCTCGGTCGCGCCGGTGAGCCTCAGCGACACCGCCGCCGTCTCCGCCGCCGGCAAGTTCAAGCTGCGCGCGCTCAACCTGTCGTTCGACACCACGGTCTACGACATCTACGTGGGCTCCGACGACATCGCCGCCGCCACTCCCGTCTTCGCGGGCATGTCGTACGGCGGCCTGATCGACTACCTCGAATTGGACGCCGGCAGCCGTGTCGTCATCTTCACGCTTGCCGGCACCAAGGACGTTGTTTACCGATCGGCGTCGGTCGAATTCGCCGAGCGCGAGCAGGCCACCGTCGCGATCTATCCCGCCCGCAGCGGCCGTCTCGTCAACGCCGCGCTGCTGCGCGACTCGGGCGGCAGCGTGCTCGCCAACTCGCGTGCGCGCCTGCGCTTGGTGAACGGCATTCCCGGCGCCACGCTCGACCTCAAGGCGGGCGGCGCAGCGGTGCAGTCTGCCGTCGTCTATTCGCAGGCGTCGGATTACGCCGAGACCGCGTCGGGGGCGCGCGCGCTGCAGGTCGAGGCGACCAACGTGCCGGGCACCGCGCTCGCCTCGCTCAGCGCGACGCTGCAGCCCGCGCGCGACCATACCGCGCTCGCCTGGGGCGTTCCGGGGCAGCCGCGGCTGCTGCTGCTCGCCGACGACAACACCATCCCCGTCAGCGCGTCGGTGCGGCTGAGGGTGGTGAACGCGCTGGGCGACAACGTCGCCGTGAACGCGCTGGTGAACTTCGTGAGCCGGGCCCCGGCGCTCGCCGCCGGCAGCGCCGCGCCCTACGTGACGCTCGCGGCATCCGTCGACAATACCCTGACCTTCACCACCACCGACGGCACTGCGGTGGTCGCCTCGCTGGGCACCGGCGCCCTCGCCGCGGGGACAGTGGCCACGGTCTACCTGCTCGGCACCTCGGCGGCGCCGGTCGCGCGCCTCGTCACCGACCGCTAGTGTCCCGAGTCAGAAATAACTTGCATCGACTTTCATCCCCGGGACATGTCGGTTGTTCGGCAAGTTGTTTCTGACTCGGGACACTAGCGGCGCTTCGGCGGCTCGATGTCGATGTAGCGGAAGGGCTCGTGGCCGAAGGGGTGTTTCTTGTACCCCTTGAGCCACGGATGGATGAGGATGGTGTACTGGAACATCGAGTTCACCCGCCAGGGGTTGTACACCCAGAGGATGTGGACCATCCGGCGGTAGATCGCGGTGCGCTCCGGCGAGTCGGGTAGCGACTTTGCGCGCGCGTAAAGGGCGTCGTATTCCGGCAGCGAGAAGAGCGAGTAGTTGGCACCGCCGATCGACCTGGTGGTGAAAAGCTGCAGAAAGTTCTCGCCGTCGGGATAGTCGGCGATCCAGCCGTAGGTCATCATCTGCACCTTGCCCAGCTGCGCCTGCTTCCTCAGGTCGGGCATCTTCTCCACCTTGTTGAAGGTCATGCGGATGCCGATGTCCGCCATCGCCCGCCGCCACAGGGTGTTGCGCTGGCGATCGCGCTGGATCGGCGTCGAGGCCTGGTCGATCGTGAGCGGCGAGCCGTCGGGCATCTCGCGGAAGCCGTCGCCATCGCGGTCGAGGTAACCGAACATGTCGAGCAGCGCCTTGGCTTTCGCCGGGTTGTATTCGAGCGTGGGGCTGGTCTCGGGGACGTAGCCTGCCATCCCGGGCGCGATCGGCGAGTCGATCTTGATCGCCTGGCTCTTGTAGACGATCGCGATCTCCTCCTGCACCGGATAGGCGAGCGATATCGCGCGCCGCAGCGCCACCTTGTCCGCGGTGTAGCCGCCGACGATCGGGTCCTGCATGTTGAACGTGGTGTAGGTGATCCACGCGACCTCGTCGGGGCGCACCTGCACCCCCTGGCGCGCGAGGTTCGGCGCGAGCTTGCCGCCCGGCAGCGCCATCTCGACGAACTCCACCGGCACCGAGCGGATGTAGTCGTGTTCTGCGTTGAGGAACGCGAGCCAGCGCGGCTGGTGCTCCTCGATCACGGTGATCTCGATCCGGCCCACCAGCGGCAGGCGCTTGCCGGCGAGGTGCCTCGCGATCCCGGCATCGCGCTCGTCCTCGCCGCCCGCGGTCTCGAAATACTCCGCGCGGAAATCAGGATTGGCGTCGAGCACGACGAGCGCGGAACGCCGCCACTGCCCGAGCCTGAAGGGGCCGGTGCCGACCGGATGCTCGGCGATCGCCTCGGCGTAATGCTCGACCACCTCGCGCGCCATCGCCGCGGTGGCGGGCATCGCGAGGATGTAG
The DNA here is from genome assembly GCA_039929025.1 of Usitatibacter sp. Classification (GTDB taxonomy): domain Bacteria; phylum Pseudomonadota; class Gammaproteobacteria; order Burkholderiales; family Usitatibacteraceae; genus Usitatibacter. The sequence goes on from JBDSRZ010000271.1 coordinate 10,186, forward strand.
AGCATGTTGTAGTCGGGCTCGAGGAGCTTCAGGCGAAACTCGTACCTGGACGGCGCCTGCAGTCCCTCGATGGGCCGGTCGTAGTCGAAATTGCCGGTGCGCTTGGCTTCCTCGACGAGCGCCGCGGCGCCGGCCACCTTGCCGTCGAGGAGGAAGGCCCATTGCGCTCGCACCTTCGGGTCGAAAAAGCGCTTCAGGCTGTAGACATAGTCGGCGGCGACGAGCTCGCGCCTGGCGCCCTTGAACGCCGGGTCGGCCGTGAAGTAGATGCCCGGCTTGATCCGGAAGGTGTAGGTGCGCCCGCCGTCGGTTACTTCGGGCAGCGCCACGGCCGCGCGCGGCTGCAGCTTGATCGGGCGCGCGAGGTGGTCGTACTGCAGCAGCGAGTCGAAGATGTTGTCGCAGATGGTGCCGGTGAACTCGTCCGATTCCCGCACGCAATCGAAGCCGCGCTCGGCGCCGGTGTACGCGGTGCGCACCACCTTGGCGGGATCCGCGCCGTGGGCCGTGAGGGCCGCCGCGGCGATCGCGAGGAAGCGCACCGCGGCCCCGGCCAGGCTGTTCAATGGAGCGTGTGGCGACCGGATGCCGGCTCTTCCCCGCCGGGCGGCGCCGCGGGATCGGGGAGCGGCGTGGCGTGGTGCACGACCATGCGCCAGCCGCTGTCGGTGAGCTCGTAGACGTTGGTGGAGCAGACCGACTGGGTGGCCTGTTGCCCGGGCGCGGTCAGCACCTCGACCAGCGTATGGACGGCCACGCTCTGGCCATCGAACTTGCGCAGCTCCGTGGAGCGGATGCGCAGCTTGGTGTTGCCCCCGGCGAAGATCTGCGTCCAGCTGTCGCGCACCGCATCGAAGCCCACGAGGCGGGGCCCGCGTGGATGAACGCAGACGACCGAGTCGCTCTGCGCCCACACCGCCATCATGGCCGCGAGGTCGCCGCGCTCGAACGCGTCGTAGAACGCGGTTTCGGCTTCGTCGGGGGTCGGGAAGGGTTTGCTTCGGCGCACAGGGATGGTTACGAACGGCAATGCTGCCGCATTCTAGCAAAGGCATAATCGTCGTCTTCCGCCCACCCCTCCCAAGTCCTCCTAGGCGTCTCGCCGGGGGAACCGCCCACCCGGAATGCGTCGTAGTGGCAGGAAAGGGCAAGCCCCATGCAACCCAGGATTGGCAGCCAGTGGCAGAAGACATTCGTGAGGATCGTGAAGAACCCGGCCGTGATGGTGCTGCTGGCCACCTCTTTCATGGTGCAGACGGAGGTCGACCTGCGCCCACCCCATGGCGGGGCCGCTCCGTTCGGTCAAAAGTAGCTCTCGCTGCCGCGGCTGCGCTCGCGGTCGCGTTCGCCGGCGGCTGCGCCTACGTCTCCGAGAGGCAGGGCGAGCTCATCTTCCGTCCCAACAAGGACGCGTGGCGCGGCTACAGCGCCGAACGCTACCCCTTCGAGGAGCACTGGATCCCGGTAGGCAACGAGCAGAAGCTGCACGCGTGGTGGCTCAAGGGCGACGATCCCGGCGCCCCCGTGGTGCTCTACCTCCACGGCGCGCGCTGGAACCTCACCGGCAGCGTGACGCGCATCGACCGCTGGCGGCAACTCGGCTTCGCGGTGCTCGCCGTCGACTACAGCGGCTTCGGCAAGAGCTCCGACATCGCCCCGACCGAGGAGTACGCCTACGAGGACGCCGAAACGGCGTGGGAGTACCTGGCGAAGCTGGCGCCCCGGCGCGAGCGTTACATCGTCGGCCATTCGTTGGGCGGCGCGATCGCAGCAGAGCTCGCGCGTCGCCGGCCGGATGCCTCGGGGCTGGTGCTCGAAGCGACCTTCACTTCGGTGCGCGACATGGTCGAGCACACCGCGTTCAGCTGGCTGCCGGTGGGCCTCATCCTCACCCAGAAATTCGACACCCTTTCCAAGGTGAGCGAGCTGAAGATGCCGGTGCTCGTAACCCACGGCACCCTCGACGCCATCGTGCCGTTCGAGATGGGAGAGCGGCTGTATCAGGCCGTGAAGTCGCCCAAGCGCTTCATCAAGGTCGAGGGTGGCAGCCACCACAACCTCTCCAGCGCCGCTTTCGCCGAGTACCGTGCCGCCCTCACGGAGCTTTTCGGCCTGAAGCGCAAGTCGTAGGCCTCGCCAGGCCCGGTAACATTCCGGGATGCAGAGCCTCGACCTGGACGTCCTGGAGAATGCCCGCGACTGGAAGCGTGCGGGACAGCGCGTGTGGCTCCTCACCGTCGCCCAGGCTCTCGGCGCGAGCCCGCGGCCGCCCGGCTCGCTTGCCGCGATCCGCGAGGACGGCATCCTGTTGGGCTCGGTCTCGGGCGGCTGCATCGAGGACGACCTCGTCGCGCGGCGCGATGAATACGCCGGGCGCACGCCGCATTTCGCCGCTTACGGCGTGAGCGCGGAGGAGGCACGGCGCTTCGGCCTTCCCTGCGGCGGGGAGCTCGAAGTGATCATCGAGCCCGAGGTCACGGTGGCGGAGCTCGAATCGCTGCTCGCCGCGATCGCCGCCGGCCGGGTCGTGCGCCGCCATGTGGACCTCGCGAGTGGCGCGTGGACCTTGGAGCGCGGCGATCCGGGCGCGCAATGCGAGCGCACCGCGTCGCGCTTCACCAGCATCCACGGCCCGCGCTGGCGGATGCTGATCATCGGCGCTTCCGAGATCGCGCACTACCTCGCCGAGGTCGCCGCCACCGTGGACTTCCAGGTGCACGTCTGCGACCCACGCGAAGAATACCGCGCTGCCTGGCGGGCGAAGGGCGCGATCTGGGTGGCGGGCATGCCGGACGACGCCGTGATCGCCTTCCGGCCCGACGCCCACTCGGTGATCCTCGCCGTCTCGCACGATCCGAAGCTCGACGACATGGCGCTTCTCGAGGCGTTGAAGGGCGATGCGTTCTACGTGGGCGCGGTGGGCTCGGCGCGTACCAGCGCCGAGCGCAGGAAGCGCCTCGCAGGGTTCGACCTCCTGCCTTCGCAGGTTGCGCGGCTGCGCGGGCCCGTGGGCCTCGCGATCGGCTCGCGCACGCCCCCGGAGATCGCGCTCGCGATCCTCGGTGACCTTGTCGCTTCGCGCAACGGCATCGTCCTGGAGGTCGCCGCGCGAGACGGCGAGCGCCTGCGGGCGTAGACTTCTCCGCCACCAGAAAACGTACGAAGGAATCCCGATGAAGTGGCAGTTTCTCGCGCGCGCTGCCGCGGCGATCGCCGCCTGCGCATGCATCACCGCCGCAGCCCAGGCGCCGTACCCGAACAGGACCGTGACGATCATCGTCCCGTATTCACCCGGCGGGCTGCCCGACACCGTTGCTCGCGTGGTCGGCCAGAAGCTCGGCGACAAGTGGGGCCAGCCGGTGGTGATCGAGAACAGGCCGGGCGGCAACGGCGTGGTCGCGGCGCAGGCGCTTGCCTCCAAGCCTGCCGACGGCTACACGCTGCTGGTCACCGACGCGACCATGTTCGCGGTGAACCAGTACATCTACAAGAGCCTGCCGTACGACCCGCTGAGGGACTTCACCTTCATCTCCCTCACCGCGCGGGCGCCGCTCTTCCTCGCGGTGCCGCCGTCGTCGCCCGCGAACAACTTCGCCGACTTCGTGCAGATGGTGAGGGCGAGCCCGGGCAAGTACTCGTACGGATCGTCTGGCATCGGCAGCATCCACCACCTCACTTTCGAGTCGATCAAGGCGGCGCTCGGCCTCGACATCCTGCACGTGCCGTTCAAGGGCACCGGGCAATCGATCCCGGCGCTGGTGAGCGACCAGGTGACCGCGGTGTGGTCGGCGATGCCCTCGATCGCGGGCTTCGTGAAGGAGGGGAAGCTGAAGCTGATCGCGGTGAATTCCGAGAATCGCTCGAAGCTCGCGCCCAATGTGGCGACGGTCGCCGAGAGCCACATCCCCGGCTTCGACTTCGCGCCGAGCATCGGCTTCGCGGGCCCCGCGGGTATGCCGGCCGCGATCGCGAACAAGATCGCGGCGGATGTGGCCGGGGTGGTGAAAGAGCCCGCGCTCGCCGGGCGCCTCGCGGTATTGGGGATAGATCCCGTCGGCGGCACTCCGAGCGACTACGCCGCGCTCCTTGCGGCCGATCGCGTGCGCTTCGAGAAGGCGGTCCAGGTCGCGAACGCCAAGGCAGAGTAGGACGCGGCCTGGACTGCATCGGCATCCTTTTGTGCGGAGGTAGCGCGCGTCGCTTCGGTGCCGACAAGCTGCTCGCCGGCGCGGAGCCGATCGCCGTGCGCGCCGCGCGAAACCTGCTCGCGGTGGTGGGACAGGTGCTCGCGGTGGTGCCGCCGGGGCATGCTGCGCTATCGCGAGCGCTCGAAGCGGCGGGATGCCGGATGCTCGAGACCGATCGCACCGCGCTCGGCATGGGATCCAGCCTCGCGGCCGCGGTGGAGGCGAGCATCACGGCTGATGGGTGGATCGTGGCGCTGGGCGACATGCCTGCGATCGCGCCGCAGACGCTCGGTGAGGTAAGGCAGGCGCTGATCGCGGGCGCATCGATCGCCGCGCCGTTCGATGCGCAGGGACGACGCGGGCATCCCGTGGCCTTCGCCGCCGCACTGCGCGACGAGCTCCTGGCGCTCCGTGGCGACAGCGGCGCGAGGGAGATTTTGGCGCGTCACATGGCGCAGATCACGCGCGTCGTGAGCGACGATCCCGGCATCTTCGTGGACATCGACACGGCCGACGACCTGCGGCGCCTGGAGTCCGGGGCGACCTGAGGGCCCGAATCAGCAGTGCTACTGGACATCATGGCCGCGTCACGCGATGCGGCCATGACGTCTAGCGAGGTACGAATCGGCCGGTCTTGGGGTCGATGAACCCACCGGGCGTCTCGTGCAGGACGCTGCCGGTGCGCGGGTCGATGGCGAAGCGTCCCGCCTCCGGTGCCGCGGAGCCGGTGCGGGTGTCCACGACGAGCCTCGGCGGCTCCACCACTTCGAGACGCGCGACGCCCCCGGCGGGGGGCGCAACCGTGACCGGCGCCGGCGTGGGCCCCACCGTGCTCGGGAATTGATCGATGGCCGCGCGCGCCGGTTTTTCGTCGCGGCTGCGGCCGCGCGCCTGGCCCGCGGGACTCTTCAGCAGGCCGGCCAGCTCTTCACGCGCAGCCTCGCGCCGCGCGGGCGTTGCGCCGGCGCTTGCGAGCGTCTCCTGCAGGGCCTTCATGCGGGCCGCGACGGAGTCCGGCGGTGGCCACTGCGCGGTTTCGAGCGCGTTCGCGGCGCTGCAGGCAAAAGCCACGGCTGCGAGCGCCGACCGCATGCGCATCGCTAACCCGCCTTGCGCGGCGGATATTTTTCGCCGGCCTCGATCTTCACCTTGAGGATGTTCTGCTTCGGTGGCAGCGGGCAGGTGGTGAACTCGCTGAAGGCGCAGGGCGGGTTGTAGGCGCGGTTGAGGTCCAACATGAAGGTCTCGCCCGGCTTGGGCTTCTTGTCCACGTAGAGGAAGCGTCCGGGAGGATAGGTGCCCTTGCCGGCGGTCGCGTCCCGGAAGACGAAGAAGAGACCGTCATCATCGCCCACCGCGTCGAGGCGATGGGTCTTGCCGTTCACGCTGAATTGCACGTAGCCCGGTGCGGGCTCGTCGGAGACCTCGTCGAGCACGTTGACGATCGCGATCTTGCGCGGTGGGTCGTAGGCAACGTACTTCGCCTTGACGTAGTAGCCGTCCTTCACGTCGTACCAGACGCGGCCGCCGAAACGCCTGCGGACTTCGCTCTCCTTGTCGGCGAGCCGCAGGATGTAGCGGCCGTCGCGCTCGATCACGTGGAACGACGCCCGCCCCAGCTGCACCCAGTCGCGGTCGTCGGTGCGCGTGCCCATCTCGCGCTCGGTGTAAGCCTGGCCGTCCTTGGTGGTCATGGTGAGGCCCTCGGCGAGCCTCACCTTCACGTTGCCCGGCTCTACGGCGATGGTGCCCATGCGCTCCGGGCCCAGTCCCTTCGGGAAGACGATGTCGTTGCCTTCGCCGGTGCCGAAAGTGTTCACACCCGGCTTCATCGGGAAGCGGCCGGCCAGCGTGAGCCAGCCGTTGTCGCGGCGCAGACCCTGCTCGGCGCGTTCGCGCCAGGCCTGCACCGACTTGGCGTGGTCCGGATCGGCTGCGAAGGCCTGCGGCGCGGCCAGGAAGGCACAGAGGGCGAGGATGTGGATTCGCATAATTGGTGTCAGACACCTATTTGTCTTTGCCGGTTCGGCGATGGTCGCCGATTGTAAGGCATTGGAATGGTTGACATAATTGAGCCGATAAATGGTGTCAGACACCAATAAACTCGGACACCCATAAACTCGGCCGGCAGGCGGTGGAAATGGTGGACGCCCCGCTGCAGGCAGCGCAACTCGCCCGCTGCATCGCGTGGGAGCAGCTTCGGCTTGTCGAGGCAGACGGGACGGAGCTCCCGCGCGCACATCATTCGAGCGCCTCGAGGACTTGCGCGGGCTCCAGCGTCTCGAGGCAATTGGTGTGCCCCAACGGGCAGACGCGCGCGAAGCACGGGCTGCAGGCGAGGTTGAGCGAGATCACGCGCGCGCCCGTTGCGAGCGGCGGCGTGAAGACCGGGCTCGAGGAGCCGAAGATCGCCGCGATCGGGCGGTCGAGCGCGGCGGCCACGTGCATCAGGCCCGAGTCGTTGGTGACTACGCGGGTGGCGAGCGACAGCAGGTCGATGGCTTCATCCAGCGACGTCCGCCCGGCGAGGTCCACGCACGAATCTCCCGACAACGACTGGATCTGCGCGGTCACCTCGGCGTCGCGCGGCGACCCCAGCAGCCATACCCGCCAGCCGCGCGCCGCGAGCGTCTGCGCAAGCGCCGCGAAGTGGCGCGCCGGCCAGCGCTTCGCTGGCCCGTACTCGGCGCCGGGCGCGAAAGCGGCGACCGGTGCCGAGACATCGAGGCGGTGCTTGGCAACGGTCGCCTCGCGGGATTCGGCATCGATTCGCAGGCGCGGCTCGGGCAATGGGCGGCGCAAGGCCTCGCCCGCCGGCTGCGCAAGCGCGGCGTAGCGTTCGACGATGAGCGGCAACGCGCTTTCGTCGAGCTTGCGCACATCATTCAGGAGTCCATAGCGCATCTCGCCGCGATAGCCGGTGCGCACCGGGATGCGGGCATGCCAGGGAATCAGCACCGACTTGAAGCTGTTGGGGAGCACCAGCGCGCGGTCGTAGCGTTCGAGGCGCCGCGCGAAGGCGCGACGCTCGGCCAAACGCAGGTCGCCGTGGCCGAAGGGATTGTCGATCGCCGCGTCCACCTCGGGCATGCGCAGGTACACGGGGATCACCCACGGTGGCGCGAGCACGTCGATGGTGCCCGCGGGATCGGACGCCGCGACCCGCGCGAGCAGCGGATGCGACAGGACCGCGTCGCCGATCCACGATGGCGCTACGACGAGCGTGCGCGCCACGAGGCCGCCCCTCAGTGCCCGCCGGGACCCACGCTGCCGAGCAGGCGGTAGAGCGTGCCGCAGTAGGGACAGCGGCATTCCTTCAGCACGTCGATCGGCAGGAAGACGCGCGGATGCGTATTCCAGAGCTTCTGCGAGGGTAGAGGGCAGTGCAGCGGCAGCGCCGCCGCGGTCACCTCGACGACCTTGCGGTCAAGCTCCGACGGCAGCGACATTCTTGCTTTCCACGGGCGAGAGCCAATGATGGTACTTGCGGTTGCGGCCGTTCACGATGTCGAAGAAGGCCGACTGGATCTTCTCGGTCACCGGGCCGCGCGAGCCCGCGCCGATCACGCGCCGGTCGAGCTCGCGGATCGGTGTCACCTCCGCGGCGGTGCCGGTGAAGAACGCCTCGTCGCAGATGTAGATGTCGTCCCGCGTAAGGCGCGTCTTCTCGACCGGGATGCCGAGGTCGGCGCAGATCGCCTGCACCGAGCGCCAGGTGATGCCGTCCAACGCCGTGGTGAGCTCGGGCGTGTAGACGCGGCCCTCCTTCACGATGAAGATGTTCTCGCCCGCGCCCTCGGCGACGAAGCCGTCGGTGTCGAGGAGGAGGCCCTCGTCGTAGCCGTGCTGCGTCGCCTCGAGGTTGGCGAGGATCGAGTTGGCGTAGGTGGTCGCCACCTTGGCGCGCGCCATGGTGACGTTCACGTGGTGGCGCGCATAGGAGGAGGTCTTTACGCGGATGCCCTTTTTCAGGCCGTCCTCGCCAAGGTACGCGCCCCACGGCCAGGCGGCGATCGCCACGTGGACCTTGGCGCCCAGTGGCGACACACCCATCTTCTCCGAGCCGTAGAAGGCGAGCGGGCGGAGATAACAGCTCTCCAGCTGGTTCGCGCGTACCACTTCGCGCTGCGCCTCCAGGATCTGCTCCTTGGAGTAGGGAATCTCCATCATGTAGATCTTGGCCGAGTTGAACAGGCGATCGGTGTGCTCCTTCAGCCGGAAGATCGCGGTGCCGATCTCGGTCTTGTAGGCGCGCACGCCCTCGAAGACCGCGAGCCCGTAATGGAGCGAGTGGGTGAGCACGTGGGTATTGGCCTGCCTCCAGGGCACGAGCTTGCCGTCGTACCAGATGAAACCGTCGCGGTCTGCCATCGACATGGGGGAACTCCGAAGCGGGGATGTCATAAATTCTAGCGGTTTGCATGCTGCGGTGCACGAAGGCGGTAGTGGGTCCGTGACATAATCGCAACGCCCGCTGCAGGTCGAACCAGCAACAGACTTCGCGGCTTCGATAGTGCCCGGCGTCTTGGCGCCCGAGGCGGCGCAGGCCTAGCCCAGCACCGCATTCCAGAGCCGCTTCACCGCCTCGCGCTCGCTTTCCAGCTCGCCGGGCCGGACCTTCACCTTCTCCTCGTCGTCGAGCGCCGCCTGGTGGGCGCGCCGCCGCATCGCGAGGTAGGCCTCGGCGGCGGCGGCGGCCAGCGCCCGATCGATGAGCCCGAGCTCACCGGCGCGGTGCAGCAAGGTGTGGTTGCCCTTGTTTTCGCGCAATTGCGGATGCCCCGGTCCCTCCGCGAGGACCAGCGCCTGCACGCAGAACTCGAGGTCGATGATGCCGCCCTCGATGTGCTTCAGCTCCTGCGCTTCGGCGCGGTGCTCGGCGCGCATCTTCGCGCGCATCGCGGCGATGTCGGCGAAGAGCTTCGCCGGCTCGCGGGGCTGCGCGAGGATCTCGTCGCGGAGCGCCTCGAAGCGCGCGCCCACGGCGCGGTCGCCGGCGCAGGCGCGCGCGCGGGTGAGCGCCTGGTGCTCCCAGGCCCACGCGCGCTTTTGCTGGTACTCGCGGAAGGCCGCCAACGAGCCCACCATCAGGCCCGAGGCGCCGTCCGGCCGCAGGCGCAGGTCGAGGTCGTAGAGCACGCCGGCGGCGGTGTGGCTGGTCATCCAGGTCGTGATGCGTTGCGCCACGCGCGCCAGGCGCTCGGCTTGCGCGCCCGGCATGTCGTAGAGGAAGATCACGTCGAGGTCCGACGCGTAGCCCAACTCCTTGCCGCCGAGCTTTCCGTAGCCGACGACACCGAAGCTGCCGAGCGCCAGCTCGTCGCCCCCGTGCCGGCGGGGGCCCAATGCATCGTGAGTGACCTCGCGGCGCGCGAAGCCCAGGCTCGCGGCGGCTTCCCTCAACGTCACGTCGAGAATCGTGTCGGCGAGCGCTGCGAGCTCGTCGGAGAGCGCCATCACCGGCAGCTCGCCTTCGATATCGGCGATGGTGAAACGCAGCATGTGGCGCTGCTTGAAGTGGCGCAGGTGGTCGAGGAGGCGCTCCACGTCTCCGGCGAGCGCCTCGCATTCGCCGGCCAGGCTCGCGCGTTCGGCGACCCAGTCGGTGGCCGCGAAGCTCGCCGCGGTGCGTGTGAGCTCGTCCAGCAGGATTGGATGGCGCGCGAGGAGCCGCGCCGCCCAGCGGCTGCGGGTCATGAGGTGTGCCGCACGGCGCAACACCTGGGGATGCTCGAGCAGCAGCGAGAAATACGTCTCGCGGCGGTCGATCGCTTCCAGCAGCTCGATGAGGCGCAGCGCCGCCGGGGCGGCGTCCGCTTCCTGGGCGGCGGCCGCGACGAGCGCCGGCAGCAGCCGCTCGACCTTGGAGCGGCCCGCGGTGGAAAGGGAGCGGAAGCGGCGCGAGCGGGTGTACTCGATCAATGCGCGCGCCACCGTGTCGGGCGGCGAGATGCCAGCCTGCGCCAGCTGCTCACCGAGCTCCACCGGGTCCGGCGTCGCCTGTGGGTCGTAGAGCCAGGCGGTAAGGCTCGCGCCCGGGGTCGATCGCGCGGTCTCGCCTTCGAAGAGAGCGGCGAACGCCTCCTGCACGTTGGCCCGATGGCGGTCCAGCTCGCGCTTCATCGGCTCCCATGCGGGGTAGTCCATCGCCTCGGCGATGACGGCGCGCGGCTCGGGATCGCGCGGCAGCGCCTGGGTCTGCTGGTCGTCGTAGTACTGCAGCCGATGCTCGAGGCGGCGTAGGAATTCGTAGGCGCGGCCCAGGTTCACCACACGCTCGCCACTCATGAGGCCGCGCTCGCCCAGGGCCCGCAGCGCGCGGCGCGTGGACGTGGTGCGAAGCGCCGGATCGCGCCCGCCGCGGACCATCTGGAAAAGCTGCGCCGCGAACTCGATCTCGCGGATGCCGCCGGCGCCCACTTTGATATCGTCGGACTTGCGTCGCTGCACGGCCGCCTCGAAGATGCGCCCGTGCATCTCGCGCAGCGACTCGAGCAGGCTGTAGTCGAGGTAGCGGCGATACACGAAGGGCTGCACGCGCTCGGCCACCCCGTGCTCCGGGCCGGCGACGACCCTCGCCTTCAGCCACGCATAGCGCTCCCAGGGACGCGCGTGGCCGAAGAAATACTCCTCGAGCGCCGGGACCGAGGTGACCAGCGGCCCGCTGTCGCCGAAGGGCCGCAGCCGCATGTCGACGCGAAACGCCTGCCCCTCGGCCGTCACTTCCGAGAGGAGCGCGATCACGCGCCGGCCCGCCGCGGCGAAGAACTCCCCGTGCGACACCGCCCTCGGACCGGCGCTGTCGCCCTCGCCGCCATGCAGGAAGACTAGGTCCACGTCGGATGAGACGTTGAGCTCGCATCCGCCGAGCTTGCCCAGCGCGGCCACGAGGAGCGCGTCGCCCGAAGGGGCGCCGTGCAGCTCGGCTTCGCGCCGTTCGGCCTCCGCGGTCGCGGCCACGATGCTCTCCTCGGCAAGCGCCGTCATCGTCGCGAATACCTCGTCCAGGCTCGCGAGGCCGTTCAAGTCTCGGTGGGCGAGGGCGACCATGACTCGTTCGCGCAGGCGCCTCAGGCGGGGCGCGATGTCCTCGCCTGCCCCGAGGGCGGCGCGCATCTCGTCGCGGATGAAGGGAGCGGCGCCCCGTGCTTCGAGCTCGGCCACGACCTCGGGACGCGCCACGGCGACGCGCCGCACGTACTGGGACAGCCGCTGGGTGCGATCGAACGCCGCTCCGAATGGCAGAGGGGGAGCGTGCATCATTGACGCTACAATAACGCACTCATTCCGGGGACCGGGCAATCAAGCTGCCGCGACTCATTCTGCGCTTCGCGGTCGGCATCGCGGGCTTCGCTCTCATCGTCTTCGCCGCGCTGGTGCTGTGGCTGCGTTACGTGGCCCTGCCCGGCGTGGACGGCTACCGCGACCTCGTCGTTTCCCAGATGGAGAAGGCCTCGGGCATGTCGGTATCGGTGCGCGCCATGAGCGGCCACTGGCGCGGGTTGCGGCCGGTACTGTCGCTCGAGGGCCTCGCGCTCGCCGACCGGCGCGGCAGGGCGGCTTTCCATCTCGAGCGCGCGGAAGCGACGCTCTCGTGGTGGTCGCTCCTTGGTGGCGAGGTGCGTTTCCACGACGTGGACTTCTACCGGCCGGACCTGGAGCTGCGGCGCGGCGCGGACGGCCTCATCTACCTCGCCGACAAGCCCCTCAACGCGGCCGGTCCCGGCGACGACGGCGCTTTCACAGAGTGGCTCCTGGCGCAGCCTCGCCTGAGCATCCACGACGCGACGCTCACGTGGCGCGACGACTTCCTCGGTGCGCCCCAGGTGCGCCTCACCGAAGTGGAGATCGCGGTGCGCAGGAGCCTGGGCGAGCACCGCGCGGCGCTCACAGCTCGGCCGCCGCCCGAGCTCGCCGGCCGCATCGACCTGCGCGCCGACGTGAAGCTCGCGCGCGAAGGCACCCATTGGCGCGGCACCGGCGATGCCTATCTCGAAACGCTGGGCGCGGACCTCGGCAGGCTGCGCGCGCATCTCGCGGTTCCCGAGGCGCTGAGGAGCGGCGTGGGCAGCTTGCGCGTCTGGCTGAGGTTCTCGCCGCGGGGCGTGGAAGACGTGGTCGGGGACCTCAACATGCGCGATGCGCGCGCGCAACTGGCGGCCGATGCGCTGCCACTCGAGCTCGCATCGATCTCGGGGCGCGCGCGCTACCGCCTCGAGGCCGATGGATTCACGTTCGCGACCGAAGGCCTGCGCTTGCGCCTGCCCAGCGGGGTCGAGGCGACACCGGGCAACTTCTCGCTCGCGAGGAGCGCGCCGGCGGGCGGGGTGCCACGGGTGCAAGTTCGCGCCGACGGCATCGACCTCAAGATCGCCGCGACGCTGGTTGTTTACTCTCCCCTGCCGCGCGACATCAAGGACCACGTGCTGCGCTTCGCGCCGCGCGGACGCATCGCGGACACGCTGGTCGCATGGAGCGGCGCGGATGCCGGGTTGTATTCGATCAAGGGGCGCTTCGAGGACCTCGCCGTCAACGCGGTCGATGCGCTGCCGGGCCTGGCGGGCGTGAGCGGCAGCATCGAGGGCACGGAGGCGGGCGGGTCGCTGCGCATCGCCGGGCGCGACGCGCGCCTTGATCTCGCGCGCACCTTCAGGGCACCGCTCGCCTTCGACAAGGTCGAGGGCGTGGCGCGCTGGAAGCGGGCGGGCGCGGGTTTGGAGGTGGCGATAGAAGATGCGATGTTCTCCAATGCCGACGGAGAGTTGCGCTTCGCCGGCACCTGGAAATCGCTCCCGGGCACGCAGCGCCCTCTCGGGTTCCTCGACATCAAGGGAAGCATCGCGCGCGGCAACCTCGCGCACGCGGCGGACTACATCCCCAATGCGATCGCCAGGCCACGCGACTGGCTGGAGCGCTCGGTCACGGGCGAGAGCCGCCGCCTCGAATTCCGGCTGAAGGGCGACCTGTGGGAGTTCCCGTTCGGCGGCGGCTCCGCGGGGAATTTCGTCCTCGAAGGCGACGTGCGCAACGCCCGCCTCAAGTACCACCCCGATTGGCCCTCGGTAGACGCGATCGACGGGACGCTCAGGCTGCAGAACCGACGGCTGGAAGTGCGCGCCGAACGTGCGGCGATCTTCGCTTCGCCCGTACGGGCGGCCACGGCGGTGATCGACGACCTGCGTGCGCAACCGCCGCTGCTCGTCATCAACGGCGACATCGACACCACCGGCGGCGACAGCGTGCGCTTCCTGCGCGAGTCGCCCCTGGCGAGCGGACCCGGCGCGTTCACCAGGGCGGTGAACGTCGAGGGCCCCGCCCACCTCAAGCTGCACATCGACTATCCGTTGTCGGGCACCGAGACGATCCGTGTCGCGGGCGACTACCAATTCGCGGGCGCGACGGCGAGCGTCTCGCGCATGCTGGCGATGCGCGACCTGCGCGGCAAGCTCGCGTTCACGGAGAATGGCATACGCGCGCCGGAGCTGACCGGAACGCTCTTCGGCAATCCCGCGCAGCTCGCCATTGCGACGCAGCCCGAAGGGTACGTGCTGGCCACGATCGACGGCCGGATGGATGCCGTGGTCCTCGGAGCCTATGTCCCCGAGGCCATCGCGACGCGCACTAACGGGGCCGCGGATTGGAAGGCGCGCATCACCACCAGTGCCGCCGGCGTGAGCCTGTCCATCGCGAGCGAACTGAAGGGGCTGGGGGTCATGCTTCCGGAGCCGTTCGCCAAGGACCCCCAGGAGGCGCGCACGCTGCACCTCGATATCGCCCAGCTCGGGCAGGAGCGCGAGCTGTCCACGATCGCCATCGGCGGCAAGGTCTTTGGCCGCTTCTCGCGGAGTGGGGCGCCGGGCGCCGAACGGTGGCAGGCGGTCCTGAAGTTCGGCGCGCCGATCGCCTCCGAGCCGGCGCGCGAGGGCCTGTGGCTCTATGGCGAGCTGGCGTCGCTGGATGTCGACGCATGGCAGGCGGTGTTCGCGACGCCGCGATCGGCAACGGGCGAGCAGCAGGCCGCGGCGGAACGCGCGCAGGGCCTGGAGCTGCGCGGCGTGGACCTGAACCTGGGCCGCGTGCGCTACCTCGGCCGCGAGTTCCAGCAGATGCGCGCACGCCTCGACCGCGACGGCACCCAGTGGAGCGGCAGGCTCGCGAGCCCGCTCATCGCCGGCGACATCGACTGGAACGGCGCGGGGCGCGGACGCCTCATCGCCAAGCTCGATCGTTTCTCGATTCCGGAGGCATCCGAAGGCGCGCGCGCCGCGGCGCAGGCGGAGCAATCGGAGCTGCCGGCGCTGGACGTGCACGCCGCCCGCTTCGATTTCCGCGGGCGCACGCTGGGTAGCCTGGAGCTCAAGGCGGAACCCGTGGGAGGCGAGTGGCGCATCGACCGCCTCGATATCGGCGCGGGCCATTCGAAATTCACTTCGACCGGCGTCTGGCGGCGCACCGCAGCGGGCTCGCTCACCACGCTCACGGTGCAGCTTGACGCCACGAGCCTCAACTCCCTCTTCACCGTGTTCGGCTACGGCGACTATCTCAAGCGCGGCAGCGGGCACCTCGAGGGCACGCTCGTCTGGCCGGGGCCGCCGAACGAGTTCTCGCTATCCAACCTTTCCGGCACGCTGAAGGTGGAGGCGAAGGGCGGGCAGTTCGCCAAGATCGAGCCGGGCGCGGGCAAGCTCCTCGGCCTGTTGTCGCTTCAATCGCTGCCGCGGCGCGCGATGTTCGACTTCCGCGACATCTTCAGCGAGGGCTTTGCCTTCGATCGCATCCACGGCGACGTGAAGGTGGCGCGCGGGATCCTGCTCACCAACGATTTCGAAATCAGCGGTTCCTCGGCCTTCGTGAACCTCTCCGGCGAAGTGTCGATGCCGCAGGAGACCCAGGCGCTCACCATGAAGGTGGTGCCGGAGGTGGGCGAGGGCATGGCGCTCGCCGCCACCGTCTTCGGCACACCGGTGCTGGGACTGTCGACCCTGCTCCTGTCCAAGCTGATGAAGAACCCCCTCGGCAAGGCGGTCTCCTACGAGTACCAGGTCACGGGCTCGTGGGATAATCCCCTGGTCACGCGAACCTCCGCCCCGCCCGCGCGAGCCGCCGCCTCGGTGCCCCTGGAGGCCACGCCCGCGCAAGCCGCGAAGCCCTGAAGCGCCCACAATGATCATCACTAGGAACTCGACCACGCCCGAGCAGCTGCGGGAGACCCTGTCGACCACGCAGTCGATGTTTCGCGTGGCGGCGGTGCAGATGGCCTCGGGCCCGAACGTCGCGGCCAACCTGCAGGAGGCGCAACGCCTGATCGAGCTCGCGGCGGCCACCGGCGCCCGGATCGTCGCCCTGCCCGAGTACTTCGCGATCATGGGGATGAAGGACACCGACAAGGTGGCCGCGCGCGAACGCGATGGCGAGGGCCCGATCCAGTCGTTCCTCTCCGAGCAGGCGCGGCGCCACCGGATCTGGATCGTGGGCGGCTCGGTGCCGCTGGAGTCGGGCAACCCGGAGAAGGTGCGCAACTCGTGCCTGGTCTACAACCAGGCGGGAGAACGCGTGGCGCGCTACGACAAGATCCACCTCTTCGGCTTCGACATGGGCCAGGAGCGCTACTCCGAGGAGCGCACCATCGAGCCCGGCGACAAAGTCTGCACCGTCGATTCCCCCTACGGAAAGCTGGGGATTTCGGTGTGCTACGACCTGCGTTTTCCGGAACTCTACCGGGCCATGGGCGATGTCGATCTCATCCTGGTGCCGTCGGCCTTCACCGAAACTACCGGAAAGGCCCATTGGGACACCCTCATCCGCGCTCGGGCGATCGAGAACCTGGCCTACGTGATCGCGCCTGCCCAAGGGGGCTATCACGTGAACGGTCGCGAGACCCACGGTCATACGATGATCGTCGATCCCTGGGGAGTCGTCCTGGACCGTTTGCCGCGGGGGTCGGGGGTTGTGGTTGCCGGAGTGAACCCCACCTATCAGGCGAAGATCAGGCGCAGTTTGCCGGCGCTGGCGCACAAAACCGTCCGCCAGTGGTAGCACCCTCGCTTATATCCGCGGATAAGCGCAGATGAATGCAGATCGCCGTAGATAAAGGCAGAAGAACTCTGATGAGCAAGCCTGGACCGACCCCCCTCGACATTGCCACGGCGACCCTGCTGGCCCCAGCCGGGCTCGACGAGCTCGCGACCGCCAAGGTCTTCGGGACGATCCTGGGCCACAAGGCCGACGATGCGGACCTCTACTTTCAGTACAACCGCTCCGAAGGGTGGACGCTCGAGGAGGGTGAAGTGAAGTCGGGCAGCTATTCGATCGACCAGGGGGTCGGGGTCCGGGTCGTTTCCGGCGAAAAGACGGCCTTCGCCTATTCGGACGAGATCAACTTCGACGCCCTCGACGCCGCCGCCAAGGTGACGCGCGCGATCGCCGCGGACGGTGGCGACCGGGCTGCCGGAGCCCCTGTAGTCCGCGCGGGCCATTCCCTCTACGCCCCGATCGACCCGGTGGTGCAGTTCGACGACGCCCGCAAGGTGGCGATCCTGGAGACGCTCGAGCGCATCGCGCGCCGCGCAGATCCGCGCGTGAAGCAGGTGATCGGGCGGCTCTCGGGCGAGTACGACGTGGTCCTGGTCGCGCGTGCCGATGGCGGCACCGCCGCCGACGTGCGCCCGCTGGTGCACCTCTCCGTCACGGTAATCGCCGAGCAGGACGGGCGGCGCGAGCAGGGCTACCAGGGGGCGGGCGGGCGCTTCGGTTATGGCTACTTCACCGACGAACTGCTGGAGAAGCTCGCGACCGACGCGGTCCGTCAGGCGGTCGTGAACCTCGACTCCCGCCCCGCCCCGGCGGGCGTGATGAGCGTGGTCCTGGGTCCGGGCTGGCCCGGCATCCTGTTGCACGAGGCGATCGGACACGGGCTCGAGGGCGACTTCAACCGCAAGGGCACTTCGGCGTTCAGCGGCCGCATCGGCGAACGGGTTGCCGCCCCAGGAGTCACGGTGATCGATGACGGCACGATGCAGGATCGCCGCGGTTCGCTCTCGGTGGACGACGAAGGCAATCCTACCGGGCGCGCGGTGCTGATCGAGGACGGCATCCTCAAGGGCTACCTGCAGGATCGACTGAATGCGCGGCTCATGGGCGTGGCGCCCACCGGCAACGGCCGGCGCGAGTCGTACGCGAGCATCCCGATGCCCCGGATGACCAACACGTACATGCTGGGCGGCGACAAGGATCCGGCGGAAATCGTGGCCTCGGTGGACCGTGGGCTCTATGCGGTGAATTTCGGCGGCGGCGAGGTGGACATCACCAGCGGCAAGTTCGTGTTCTCGGCCTCCGAGGCGTACTGGATCGAGAACGGGAAGATCCAGTACCCGGTAAAGGGTGCGACCCTCATCGGCAATGGCCCTGAGGCGCTCACGCGGGTGACGATGCTCGGCAACGACATGTGCCTGGACCCGGGCATCGGGATGTGCGGCAAGGATGGCCAGAGCGTGCCGGTGGGCGTCGGACAGCCCACGATCCGCATCGAGGGCCTGACCGTGGGCGGCACGGGCGCGGCCTGAGCGCTGTAATTTCGCGCTTCCCGCGGCGACCCATTTGCAACTTCAACCCGATGAGCGAGACATGATCCGACGCGAATTCCTGGCAACCGTGGCCGCGCTGTTCCTGGCGCAGCGCGCTGGCGCCGCCCAGAAGGCCGATGAGCCGATCAAGATCGAGAAGCTGAAGCTCTCCGACGAGGAGTGGCGCAAGCGCCTGACACCGCAGCAGTTCCTGGTGCTGCGCCAGGAGGGCACCGAGGCGCCCGGCTCGAGTCCGTTCAACAACGAGAAGCGCAAGGGTGTCTTCGCCTGCGCGGGCTGCGACCTGCCGCTCTTTCCTTCCGAGACCAAGTATGAGAGCGGCACCGGCTGGCCGAGCTTCTCCGCCGCTATGCCCGGCCGCATCGAGACCAAGACCGACTGGAAGATTCTCTACCCGCGCACCGAGTACCACTGCGCGCGCTGCGAGGGCCACCAGGGACACGTGTTCGACGACGGGCCGAAGCCCACGGGCAAGCGCTACTGCAACAACGGCGTCGCGCTGAAGTTCATTCCCGCTTAGCAAGGAGGGGGACGAGAATCCAGACCTCGCGAATGGGGACTGGGGATTTGGAGCACGGGTGGCGCGAAACGCAGCGGCGCCCTACTTCCCGGGCGCGATCGACCCCTCGACCTTCGCTCGCGCGCTCTTCGCGGTCCACATCCAGCAGTAGTCGTGCGCGATCTTCGCGGTGAAGGTGCCGCCGTCGCCACGCTTGCCGTCGCGCTTCACCGGGAAGAAGACCTCCTTGCCCTCGTGGTAGTGGACGTTGAAGTCCACCGGCACGTTCGCCTGCCAGCGAAATTTTCGCTTGTCGCCCGCTTCCAGCCGCAGGCATTCCTCGTGGACCTTGCCGGGCTCGAGCGTGAACGAAACGGCCTTCTTTGCAGGGGCGCCGGGGGCGTCGGCGGCGTGCGCGGCGAGCACGCAGGCCGCGATCGCAAAGGCGAAGAGAGGTTTCATCGGCCGTATGCTAGCATCAGTGCCATGGCACGATCGCCCGCGTATTTCTTCTGGTTCGTCTATCTCACGCCCCCGGCGGTCGAGAGGATTTGAGCCAGGTTCAACACCCCCCAATCCACGAAGACCGCCAGCGAACCTGGCGGTTTTTTTATGACCCACTATCGCACCGACGACGTCAGGATCGAGCAGGGAGACGAGCTCCTCGCCCCCATGCAGGTGATGCGGGAGCTCGCCGCCACCGAGCGCTCGGAGCGCACGACCTTCGAGGGGCGCAAGGCCGTGCACGACATCCTGCGTGGCGCCGACAACCGGCTGCTGGTGGTGGTAGGGCCATGCTCGATCCACGACTACCGCGCCGCGATCGAGTACGCGGGGCGGCTGAAAGGCGAGCGCGATCGCCTCGCCCACGACCTCGCGATCGTGATGCGCGTCTATTTCGAGAAGCCGCGCACCACCGTCGGCTGGAAGGGTTTCATCAACGACCCGCGGCTGGACGAGACCTTCGACATGAACGAGGGCATTCGCCTGGCCAGGAAACTGCTGCTCGAGATCAACGAGCTCGGCGTGCCTTGCGGCACCGAGTTCCTCGACCTCATCTCGCCGCAGTACATCGCCGACCTCATCGCATGGGGCGCGATCGGCGCGCGAACCACTGAATCGCAGTCGCACCGCCAGCTTGCCTCGGGGCTCTCGTGCCCGGTGGGCTTCAAGAACGGAACCGGCGGTAACATCCGCATCGCGGTGGACGCGATCAAGGCGGCCAATTCGCGCCACCACTTCATTTCGATCACCAAGTCGGGCCACGTGGCGGTGTTCAAGACCACGGGCAACGAGGATTGCCACTTGATCCTGCGCGGGGGCAGGGAGCCCAACTATGACGCCGCGAGCGTGGCGGCCGCCGGCCGCGACCTCGCCGCGGCGGGCCTGCCCCAGCACCTGATGGTCGACTTCAGCCACGCCAACTCGTCCAAGCAGTACCGCAGGCAGCTCGATGTGGCGGCGGATGTGGGTGCCCAGCTCGCCGGCGCCGAGCGTCGCATCGTGGGCGTGATGGCCGAGAGCCACCTCAATCCGGGCCGCCAGGACCTCGTTCCCGGCAAGCCGCTCCAGTACGGCGTCTCGATCACCGACGCCTGCCTCGGCTGGGACGATACCGTCGCGCTTCTCGAAGGCCTGGCGGACAATGTGCGCAAACGCCGTGTAGCGGTGGAGGAATGAACATGAAGGCAGTCGAGAACAAACCCCTCGCCGTGGTCGGCCGTACCGACGACCTGCGGATCTCCGGCGTGCGCGCGCTGATCGCACCGCAACTCCTGCTCGAGGAACTGCCGATGGATGGCCTGGCGCTTGCCACCGTCGGCAGCGCGCGCCAGGCCATCCATCGCGTGCTGCACGGCGCCGACGATCGCCTTGTCGCAGTCGTGGGGCCGTGCTCGATCCACGACTCCGACGCCGCCCGCGAGTACGCCGGCCGCCTGCTGGAAGCCGCGCGCCGCCATGCCGCGGACTTGCTGCTGGTGATGCGAGTCTATTTCGAGAAGCCGCGCACCACCGTTGGATGGAAGGGGTTCATCAACGATCCCGACCTGGACGGCAGCTTCGCCATCAACGAGGGCCTGAGGCAGGCGAGGAAGCTGCTGCTGGACATCAATCGCCTCGGCCTTCCGTGCGGCACGGAGTTCCTCGACCTCCTCTCGCCGCAGTACCTCTCGGACCTGATCGCGTGGGGCGCGATCGGCGCGCGCACCACGGAGTCGCAGTCGCACCGGCAGCTCGCCTCGGGCCTGTCGTGCCCCGTGGGATTCAAGAATGGCACCGACGGCTCGATCAGGATCGCCGTCGACGCGCTGCGCGCGGCGGCGGCGCCGCACGCTTTCATGGGAATGACCAAGACCGGGCAGGCCGCGATCTTCGAGACCGTCGGCAACGAGGACTGCCACGTGATCCTGCGCGGCGGCAAGGCGCCCAACTACGACGCGGCCGGCGTCCAGGCGGCGGCGGAGGAGCTCGCGCTCGCGGGACTCGCCCCGCACCTGATGATCGACTTCTCCCACGCCAACGCGGCGAAGAAGTACGAGCGCCAGATGGATGTCGGACGCGATGTGGCGGCACAGGTGGGTGCGGGGGACGAGCGCATCGTCGGCGCCATGGTGGAGAGCCATCTGAATCCGGGCCGCCAGGACCTCGTGCCCGGAAAGCCGCTCGCGCGCGGCGTCTCGATCACCGACCCGTGCCTGGGCTGGGACGACACCGCGCAGCTGCTGGAGATACTCGCCGAGGGCGTGCGCCGCCGGCGCCTCGCGCACGGCGAATGAAGGACGAGTTCCGCATCCTCGGGCGCCGGCCCGGCAACGAGGATTCGATCCGCTTCGAGTATCGAGGCGTCGCCTTCGACCAGGACGCGTTCCACGTGGTCGCGGGCCTGAACGCCGTCGACACGCGCGAATACACCGAGCGTACCTTCAAGGCGCTCCGGGACGCGGGCCAGGTCTGCGCGCGCATGGGAGCGTACAAGCCGCGCACCAGCCCCTACTCGTTCCAGGGCTACGGCAAGCAGTGCCTGCCCTACGTGTTCGAGCTCGCCGGCAAGTACGGCGTGCGCGTGATCTCGATGGAGGTCACGCGCGACGAGCACCTGGATGAGATCCGCGCGGCCCTGCGACAGACGGGCGACGCCGCCGGGGTCATGCTGCAGATAGGCACCCGCAACACGCAGAACTTCGAGCTGCTGAAGGCGGTGGGAAGCCAGCGCGATTTCCCGATCCTGCTGAAACGCGGCTTCGGCATCACCCTGCACGAGTCGCTGCTCGCCGCGGAGTATGTGGCCGCCGCGGGCAATCGCGACATCGTGTTCTGCCTGCGCGGCATGAAGACCAATTTCGGCGACCCGCACCGCAACCTGGTGGACTTCGCCCACGTCCCGGTGGTGAAGCGCCTCACGCGCATGCCGGTCTGCATCGATCCCTCGCATTCCGTCGGCATCCGCGCCGCATCTCCCGACGGCCTGCAGGACATCTTCCATGTGGCAGCGCAGGGAATCATAGCCGGCGCCAACCTGGTGCTCACCGACGTCCATCCCGAGCCTGCCAAGGCCCTGGTGGACGCGGGCCAGGCGCTCACCCTCGAGGAACTACCCCATTTCCTCGAGGACTGCGCCATCGCCCGCGAGGCCTACGAGCGACGTCGCACCCGCCGCGGCTAAGTCTTGCGCGACGGCGCGATGACGCCGGAGCCCAGGACCGGCCCGGTCGGCTGTTGCGTGGGCGAGCCACCCGGCGGCTCGAGGCTTATCGCCAGGGCGTTCGCATCGCGAACGCGCGGATCGCCCGGTGCGATGCGAATCACGGTGTCGCCCGGTGTGTTCGACACCAACCCAAGCGAGCGCGGCGCGCCGCGCTTCGGCAGCACCCAGAGCTCGAGGCTCCTACCCTCGGTCCCAGACCAGGGTTTCACGGTGCGAACGCGCAGCAGGTCAGGCTCATGCATCGAGATCACCATGTGCGCAGAAGAGTCCGGCGCGGTGACCACGGCGACGAAGAGGGGATCGCCGGCGGGCCGCGGCGCATAGCCGAGGAAGGCCACCACGAGGACGGCCGCAAGTCCCCCGCTCAACATGCCGAAGGCGCGCCAGAAAGCGGACGCGGGCGCGACCGGTGCCCGCGCTCCTTCGAGCGGCCCGATCCGCGCCTCGATCGCCTTCCATACGCGCGCCGGCGGCGGGACCGGTTCAATCCCTTCGGCGAGCGGCGTGAGCGCGTCCTCCCAGCGCTTGAGGATCCCGGCCACGGCGGCATCGGCGGCGGCGATCACCTCGAAGCGGCGCCGGACGCGCCCGCGCAGTGTGCCCAGCACGTATTCGGCGGCGAGCGCGTGGGCGAGGTCGGGGGAAAGGGTACGCATGCTAGCCCTGCGCGCCGGCGCGATCGCGCGTCAGGCAGTCCCGCAGGCGGGCCAGTGCGCGGCGAACGTGGGTCTTCACCGTCCCCAGCGGGCGGCGCAGGTGCGCGGCGAGCTCCGAATGGGTGAGGCCGTGGAAAAACGCGAGCGCGACCACCTGGCGCTGCTCTGCCTCGAGCTCGTGCAGGCATCGCCCTAGGGAGTGACCGTCGGCCCGCGCTTCGGCCTCGCGATCGGGAGCGGCGGCCTCGTCGACCAGGTTCGCCGCGCCCACGTCGTCGACGTCCGGCTCCTCGCGGTGGCGGCGGACGACATCGAGGCTGCGGTTGCGCACGATCGCCGCCATCCACGTCGAGGGCGCGCTCTTTTCGCGAGCGTAGTCGGCGGCATGCTTCCAGATGCTCACGAAACTGTCCTGCAAGACTTCCTCCGCCAGCTGTCTCTCACGGACTATACGCAGCGACACGGCAAACAGTTTCGGCGCCGCCGCGGTGTACAGCTCGGCGAACGCCTTGCGATCGCCCAGCCCGGCGCGGGCGAGCAGCTCCGCCAGGCGCGCCTGGGCGAGATCGGGGCTCGTCATCGGTCGGACTTCTTCATGGCCCAGCGATTCTACCCCGCGCCCTCGCGGCGCTGGCGCGCCCGAGTGGCGCTCGTTGGCTGCTATCATTTCGCGGTTACATCGCTCCATACAACTACGTGAAAACCAGTTTTCTGGATTTCGAGCAGCCGATCGCCGAGCTGGAGCAGAAGATCGAGGAGCTGCGCTTCGTCCAGGACGACAGCGCCGTCGACATCTCCCAGGAGATCGAGCGCTTGTCGAAGAAGAGCCGCGACCTCACCAAGGACATCTACGCCAGGCTCACCGCCTGGCAGATTTCCAAGGTCGCGCGCCATCCGCAGCGCCCCTACACGCTCGATTACGCCAACGCCGTCTGCACCGACTTCGAGGAGATGCATGGCGACCGGGCGTTCGCGGACGACCCGGCGATCGTGGGCGGCCTCGCGCGCTTCAACGGCCAGAGCGTGATGGTGATCGGCCACCAGAAAGGGCGCGACACCAACGACAAGATCTACCGCAACTTCGGCATGCCGCGACCCGAGGGATATCGCAAGGCGCTGCGCCTGATGAAGCTCGCCGAGAAATTCGGCGTGCCGCTGCTCACGTTCGTCGATACGCCGGGCGCCTATCCCGGCATCGGTGCCGAGGAACGCGGGCAGTCCGAGGCGATCGGCAAGAACCTGTACGCGATGGCGGGCCTCAGGGTCCCGGTGGTGGTCTCGGTGATCGGCGAGGGCGGCTCGGGTGGCGCGCTCGGCATCGCCGTGGGCGATGTCACGCTGATGATGCAATACAGCACCTATTCGGTGATCTCGCCCGAGGGGTGCGCCGCGATCCTCTGGAAGAGCGCCGAGAACGCGGGCGAGGCGGCCGAGAGTCTCGCGATCACGGCGACCCGCCTGAAGACCCTGGGGGTGATCGACAAGGTGGTGCCCGAGCCCCTCGGCGGCGCGCATCGCGACGCGGCCGAGTCGGCGAAGAACCTGAAGAAGGCGATCCAGGAGAGCCTGAGGAGCCTGCAGGACCTTTCGCCCGAGCAGCTCCTCGAGCGCCGCCAGGAGCGCTGGGTGAACTACGGCAAGTTCAAGGAACTGGCGCCGTGACGCTGACCACCGCCGCGGACCTGGGCGCCGACATCTGCGCGCGAGTCTCGCGCCTGGTTCCGAAGGGCGAGACCATCTGCGTCGGCCTTTCCGGCGGGCTCGACTCGACCGTGCTGCTCGATGCCCTCTCCGAGAACATGGAGTCCACCGGCTACCCGGTGAGCGCCGTGCACGTGAACCACAACATCAGCCCCAACGCCAGCAAGTGGGTGAAATTCTGCGAGCGGCTGTGCGCAAACGCGGGCGTGCCCCTGGTAGTGGAGGAGGTGCGCATCGACGGCTCGTCTCCCGAAGGACTCGAAGCGTCGGCGCGCATCGCGCGCTATGCCGTGTTCTCGGCGCGGCCGGAAAAATTCGTGGCGCTCGCGCACCACCTCGACGACCAGGCCGAGACGGTGCTGCTGCAGCTGCTGCGCGGCACCGGCCTGAAGGGCATTTCCGCGATGCCGGAGATCCGCGAGCTGCGCGGCACTCCGGTGAGCATCGTGCGGCCGATGCTCGAATATCCGCGCGCCGCCCTCGAGGCCTATGCACGGGGGCGTGAGCTCAAGTGGATCGAGGACGAGTCCAACGCCTCAACCAGGCAAGACCGCAATTACCTGCGCCACGACATCCTGCCGCTGCTCGATCAGCGCTTCGGCGGCTGGCGCGAGGCGATGGCGCGCTTCGCGCGCCACGCCGGCAGCGCCAACGACTTGCTTGAGCAACTCGCGGCCGCCGACGGCGTGCCGTTGCGCGCGGGGGACCCTTTCCCGATAACCGACCTGCGTGAGGCCCGGCGCGCGAACGCGCTGCGAGGCTTCCTCACGAGGAATGCCGTCGCCATGCCGAGCGAGGCGCGACTGGCGGAGATGGTGCGGCAGCTCTGGGAGGCGCGCGACGACGCGCGCGTGCGGATCGACCATGCCGGCGTGTCCCTGGTGCGTTTCAAGAGCGAGGTCCATATCGAGCGCCACCTCGCCAGCGGCGGGCCGTGGCGCGTGGGCTGGGAACTCGAGAGCGCGGTTGACCTCGGGGCCGACCGCGGCATCATCGAGTTCGAGGAAGTCACCGGCGAGGGCATCGCGGCCGAGTCGGTCGAGGTTGGGAAGTGGTATTTCGCACCGCGATCGGGCGGCGAGAGCATCCGCCTGGGCGGTTCGGGAAGGCCGACGCGCACGCTCAAGAACCTGTTCCAGGAGCTCGGGGTGCCGACCTGGCAGCGGGAAAAATTGCCGCTGCTTTTCCACGACGAGCGGCTGGTCTGGGTCCCGGGCGTCGGCATCGCCGCAGAGTACGCCTGCGAGCCGGGGCGGGATGGGTTTCGGCCCACCTGGAGGGTGGCGGGAAAAGCTCCGCTGTGCTAGAATGAAAAGCTAAATTTTTCATCTATTTAGCGGAGATTTTCATGGCAGTGGAACGGACCCTTTCGATCATCAAACCCGACGCCGTGGCGAAGAATGTCATCGGCCAGATCCTGGGCCGCTTCGAGCACGCCGGCCTCAGGATCGTCGCGGCGAAGATGACCCAGCTGTCGCGCAACGAAGCCGAAGGGTTTTACGCCGTTCACCTCGGGCGGCCGTTCTTCAGGGACCTGGTGGAGTTCATGATCTCCGGCCCGGTGATGATCCAGGTGCTCGAAGGCGAGGGTGCCATCCTCAAGAACCGCGACCTCATGGGCGCCACCGATCCGAAAAAGGCGGCCGCGGGCACCATCCGCGCCGACTTCGCGCAGTCGATCGACGCGAACGCGGTGCACGGGTCGGATGCGGTCGATACTGCCCAGGTCGAGATCGCCTATTTCTTCTCGTCCTCCCAGGTTCACAGCCGCTAGCGCGGTGCGCGCGAGCCCTCCATGGCCGGCAAGACCAACCTCCTCGACTTCACGCTGCCGCAGCTGACCGACTGGCTCGGCGAGCGCGGCGAAAAGCCGTTCCGCGCGAAGCAGCTTTTCCAGTGGATCCACCAGCGCGGCGTGGCCGAGTTCGAGGCGATGACCGACCTCGCCCGATCGCTTCGCGAGAAGCTGGCCGAAATCGCGCAAGTGCGCCCGCCGGCGATCCTGTCCGAGCACCGGTCGGCGGACGGCACGGTGAAGTGGCTCTTCGACGTGGGCGTGGGAAACGGCATCGAGACAGTGTTCATCCCCGAGGACGATCGCGGCACGCTCTGCGTCTCCTCGCAGGTCGGCTGCGCGCTCGATTGCAAGTTCTGTTCGACCGGCCGCCAGGGCTTCAACCGCGACCTGGGTGTCGCCGAGATCATCGGCCAGGTGTGGGTCGCCAACAAGCGCCTCGAGGAGATGGAAAAGGAAGGCCTTTCGTCCCGCCTTTCGCCCCACGCGGTCGACGTGCAGTCGCCCAAGCCGGTGACCAACGTGGTGATGATGGGCATGGGGGAGCCGCTCAACAATTTCCAGCCGGTCGTCGACGCGATGGCGATCATGCTGCACGACTTCGCGTATGGCCTTTCGCGCCGCCGCGTGACACTCTCCACCTCCGGGGTCGTTCCGAACATCAGGAAGCTCAAGGAGGCGCTGCCGGTCGCCCTCGCGGTGAGCCTGCACGCACCCAACGACGAGATCCGCAGCCGCATCATGCCGATCAACGACGCGTATCCCATCGCCACGCTGCTGGCGGCCTGCCGCGATTACCTCGAAGCCGCGCCGCGCGACTTCATCACCTTCGAGTACGTGTTGCTGAAAGGCGTGAACGACGCGCCCGACCACGCACGCGAACTGCTGCGCACCCTCGCGGGCACGCCCTCCAAGGTGAACCTGATCCCGTTCAACCCGTTTCCCGACTCCGGGTTCGAGCGCACTTCGCCGGAACGGGTGCGCCTCTTCCAGAAGATACTGCTGGACGAGGGCATCATCGCCACCGTGAGAAAGACCCGCGGCGGCGACATCGACGCGGCCTGCGGCCAGCTGGCCGGGCAGGTGGTGAACCGCATGAAGCGCAAGAACGTCGTGCGCATGCATGAAAGGAGGACCTGATGCGCCTCATAGCCGCCGCCGTCTTCGCAATGGCCACCGCCGCGTGCGTCTCGCAAAGCGATACCCAGACGCGGCCGGTGACCGACACGGGCGGTGCCGATGCGCGGCGCCGCGCCGAGGTGCACACCGCGCTCGCGGGCGAGTACTACGCCCGCGGCAACCATTCGGTGGCCCTCGCCGAGTCCCGCCTCGCGCTCAAGGACGATCCGACCTACTTCCCTGCGTACAACATGCAGGGCCTGGTGTACATGGAGCTGCGCGAGGATGTGCCGGCGCGTGAATCCTTCAACCGCGCACTGAGCATTTCGCCCAACAACCCCGAGGTCCTGAACAACTTCGGCTGGTTCCTGTGCCTGCGCAGCGAAACCGAGCGGGGCCTGGGGATGATGCAGCGCGCGGCCAGCGACACGCTCTATGCCTCGCCGGAGAAGGCGTTCCTCTCGGCGGGCCTTTGCCTGCGCCGCGCCGGCCGCGCCGCGGAAGCCGAGGACTACCTGCGCCGCGCGATCCTGATACGCCCGGACATGATCGGCGGGCTCTACAACCTCGCCGAGCTCGCCTTCGAGCGCGGCAACCCCAGGGATGCCGAGATCTACCTGCTGCGCTACATGCGGCTCGCCCAGCCCTCGCTCGAGGCCCTCGCGCTCGGCGTGCGCATCGCGCGCGCCAAGGGCGACAAGGTCGCCGAGGACAGCTTCATGCAGCAGCTACGCCGCCGCTTCGCCGACGCGCCGCAGTTGCGCGAGCTCGAGGCCAAATAGCCGTCGCCGTGGAACCCGCAGCCGACAACGTGGCCGCGCGGCCCCTCGGCCGCATCCTCGCGGACGAGCGCGAGAAGCAGGGGCTCGCCCGCGCCGCGGTCGCCCAAAGCTTGCACATGAGCGCCTACCAGGTCGAGGCGCTGGAGAACGGCGACTACGAGCGCCTGCCGAAGGGCACGTTCCTGCGCGGCTTCGTGCGCAACTACGCGAAGCTGCTCAACCTCGACGCCGCGGCGCTGTTGTCGCACCTGGCCGATGCGGCGCCGCGCAGTCCCGCTCCCGGGATCATCGTCCCGAGCCAGAACATCCGCTTCGACCCGCTGGGAGAACGCCTTTCGAATCCCTACGTGAAGGCCGCCGCCTTCGCCGTGGTGGCCCTGGGCCTGGCTTTCGCCGCGATCTATTGGTGGCTCTTCATCCGTCCCGCGCCGCCCGCGGGGCTCGCGAGGAAGCCCCCGATCGAGCAGGGACCGCCGCAGCAGCTCGCCGCCTCGGCGCAGCCCGCCCCGGAGGTGGCGGCTGCGGCGCCCGCTCCCATCGTCGAAGCGCCGGACGAGGCCAGCGCGCGGGCCGTGCCGCCAAGGGCGGAGCCTGCCCCGGCAGACAAGGCGAAGGCGGGAATCGCCAATGACGAGTTGGTCAAGGCCGCGGAGCGCAAGGCCGAGGCAGCGAACACGGCACAGAACCGCGCGGCCGCGGCCG
>JBDSRZ010000272.1:0-8136 GCA_039929025.1 Usitatibacter sp.
ACGTGCAGGCCTTTCCGGGGGTGAGCTACCTGCAGTTCCTGGTTCCCGGGCTCGCGATGATGGCGATGCTGCAGAACTCGTTCGCCAACAGCTCGTCGTCGCTGATCCAGTCGAAGATCACCGGCAACATCGTGTTCATCCTGCTGCCGCCCCTGGGCGCGGGTGAGATCTTCGCCGCCTACCTCATCGCTTCCATGGCGCGAGGCATCGCGGTCGGCATCGGGGTCTTCGCCGCCACCGTGTGGCTGGTGCCGCTGCCTCTCGCGCACCCCGCGTGGGCGCTTGCGTTCGCGATCGCGGGCTGCGGCATGCTGGGCACCATGGGCATCATCGCCGGCATCTGGTCGGAGAAGTTCGACCAGCTGGCGGCGTTCCAGAACTTCCTGGTGATGCCGCTCACGTTCCTCGCCGGGGTCTTCTACTCGATCAACTCGCTGCCGCCCTTCTGGCAGGCGGTGTCGAAGCTGAACCCCTTCTTCTACGCGATCGACGGTTTCCGCTACGGGTTCTTCGGGCAGTCGGACGTCGATCCGCGGCAGAGCCTCGCGATTGCGAGCGCCGCGTTCGCTGCCCTATCATGGCTCACCGTGCTCCTGCTCCGCAGGGGCTACAAGCTGAGGCATTGACGATGGTCGAACCGGCCTCGATCGAGGAATACATCCGCGCGGGACTCGCGTGCACCCATCTCGAGGTGCGGGGCGATGGCGCGCATTTCGAGGCGGTGATCGTGAGCGCCGAATTCGCGGGGCTGAACCGCGTGCGGCAGCACCAGCTGGTGTACCGCGTCCTGGGCGACCGGATGCGCGACGAGATCCATGCGCTCTCCATGAAGACATTCTCACCCGACGAGTGGGCGGCGCGCTGAACCCGACCCGGGCCGCCTGGCCCTGAACCGAATGCAGAAACTCTCCATCCAGGGCGGCGTGCCGCTCGTCGGCGAAGTCCGCGTCGCCGGCGCCAAGAACGCGGCGCTGCCGATCCTCGCGGCATCGCTGCTCACCGCCGCCCCGGTGCGCATCACCAACGTGCCGCAGCTGAACGACGTGCGCACGATGCTGAAGCTCCTCGAGCGCATGGGCGTGAAGGTCGAGGCCGCCCCCGGAGCGGTGAGCCTCGATGCGCGCCTGGTGTCGGAGCCGTTCGCGCCCTACGACCTGGTGAAGACGATGCGCGCCTCGATCCTCGCGCTGGGGCCGCTCACCGCGCGCTTCGGCGAGGCGCGGGTGTCGCTTCCCGGCGGCTGCGCCATCGGCGAGCGGCCGGTGGACCTGCACATCAAGGGCCTGCGCGCGATGGGCGCGAACGTGACGATCGAGCAGGGCGACATTCACGCGACGGCGAAGCGGTTGAAGGGCGCGCGCATCTTCATGGACACGGTGACCGTCACCGGCACCGAGAACCTGATGATGGCCGCCTGCCTCGCGAACGGCGAGACGGTGCTCGAGAACGCGGCTCGCGAGCCGGAGGTGATCGACCTGGCGCGATGCCTTATCGGGATGGGCGCGAAGATCAGGGGGCACGGCACCGACGAGATCACCATCCAGGGGGTGGACGCGCTCTTCGGCGTCGAGCACGCGGTGATGCCGGACCGCATCGAGGCGGGCACTTTCCTCTGCGCCGCCGCCGCGACCCGGGGAAGCGTCACGCTCACCGAGGCGCCGGTGTCGAGCCTGGAGGCGGTGATCGGCAAGCTGCGCGATGCGGGCGCCGCGGTGGAAACTGGCGAACGCACGATCCGCCTCGCGATGGGCGCGCGGCCGCGGGCGGTAGGGTTGCGTACCGCGCCGCACCCGGGCTTCCCGACCGACATGCAGGCGCAGTTCATCGCGCTCAACTGCGTTGCCGACGGCGTGGCGCAGGTCACCGAGACCATCTTCGAGAACCGCTTCATGCACGTGCAGGAGCTTCGCCGCCTGGGGGCGCGCATCGACATCGAGGGCAACACCGCCATCGTCCACGGCGTGGAGAGCCTCACCGGCGCCGCGGTGATGGCGACCGACCTGCGCGCTTCCGCGAGCCTGGTGATCGCGGGCCTGGTCGCCTCCGGCGAGACCACGATCGACCGCATCTACCATCTCGACCGCGGCTACGAGCGGATCGAGTCACGCCTCGCCGACCTCGGCGCGCGCATCCGGCGGCTATGAGCGACGTGATCACTCTCGCGCTCGCCAAGGGTCGCATCTTCGAGGAGGCGCTGGCGCTCCTCGCCCGCGCCGGCATCGAGGCGACCGAGGACCCGGAACGATCGAGGAAGCTGGTGATCGCCAGCAGCAAACCCGGGCTGCGAATGATCCTGGTGCGCGCCGCCGACGTGCCGACCTACGTGCAATACGGCGCAGCCGACCTCGGTGTTGCCGGACGCGACCTCCTGGCGGAGCATGGCGGCGAGGGTCTCTACCAGCCGCTCGACCTGGGCATCGCGCGATGCCGGATGGCGGTGGCGGCACCCGAGGGATTCGACTACGCGGCCGCGGTGAAGCGGGGCGCGCGCCTGCGGGTCGCCACGAAGTACATCCGCACCGCGCGGGAGCACTTCGCCGCCAAGGGCGTGCACGTGGATCTCATCAAGCTCTACGGCTCGATGGAGCTGGCGCCCCTGGTTGGCCTGGCGGACGCGATCGTCGACCTCGTCGATACCGGCAACACGTTGCGCGCCAACAAGCTCACGGTGGTCGAGGAGGTGATGCAGGTCTCGAGCCGCCTCATCGTCAACCCCGCCTCGTTGAAGCTCAAGCGCGAAGCGATCGCCCCGTTGATCGAGGCATTTCGCGCCGCCTGCCGTGGTTGAGATTCGCCGCCTGTGGTCGCAGGACGCGGGCTTCGAGGCCGCGCTCGCCGAGTTGCTCGCTTTCGAGGCCGCACAGGACGAGTCGGTGGACCGCGCGGCCGCCGCTATCCTCGAGGACGTCCGTCGGCGCGGCGATGCGGCGCTGATCGAGCTCACCGCGCGCTTCGACCGATGGACACCGCGCTCCACGGCGGACCTCGAGATCCCCCTCGACGTGGCGCGCGAGGCCTTGCGTAAGCTCCCGGCAGCCGAGGTCGATGCGCTGCGCTTCGCCGCGGGACGCATCCGTGCCCACCACGAGCGCCAGCGGCAGGAGTCGTGGCGCACCGAGGAGCCCGATGGCACGGTGCTCGGGCAGCAGGTGACGCCGCTCGATTCCGTCGGCCTCTATGTGCCGGGCGGCAAGGCCGCCTATCCGTCGTCGGTGCTGATGACCGCGTTGGCCGCCAAGGTGGCGGGCGTGCCGCTGCTGGTCATGGTGACGCCGACCCCCGATGGCCTGCCTTCAGAGGCGGTCCTCGCGGCCGCGGCGCTCGCGGGCGTGGACCGGATCT
Source organism: Usitatibacter sp. (assembly GCA_039929025.1). Lineage (GTDB taxonomy): Bacteria > Pseudomonadota > Gammaproteobacteria > Burkholderiales > Usitatibacteraceae > Usitatibacter. Next base: position 3,343 of record JBDSRZ010000272.1, read on the forward strand.
TCCGCGTGGGCGGCGCGCAGGCGGTGGGAGCGCTCGCGTTCGGCACCGCCACTATTCCCGCCGTCGACAAGGTCGTGGGCCCCGGCAATGCGTACGTGGCCGCCGCCAAGCGCCGGGTGTTCGGCCGCGTCGGCATCGACATGGTGGCCGGCCCCTCGGAAGTGCTCGTGATCGCCGATTCCAGCGCGAACCCCGACTGGGTGGCGATGGACCTCTTCTCCCAGGCCGAGCACGACGAGATCGCGCAGGCGGTCCTGCTCACGCCCGATCGCGGGCTCGCCGACCGCGTGGCCGAATCGATGCGCCGGCAGCTGCCGTCCATGCCGCGGGCGCGGATCATCGCCGCGTCGCTCGCAGCGCGCGGAGCCCTGATCACGGTGCGCGACCTTGCCGAGGCGTGCGCGATCGCCAACCGCATCGCACCGGAGCACCTCGAGCTCGCAGTCGCGGACCCGCAGGCGCTCCTCCCCGCCATCCGCCATGCGGGGGCGATCTTCCTCGGCCACCACGCGTCGGAATCGCTCGGAGACTATTGCGCCGGACCGAACCACGTGCTGCCGACTTCCCGCACCGCGCGCTTTGCTTCGGCGCTCGGCGTCTACGATTTCCAGAAGCGCTCGAGCGTGATCTCGGTTTCGGCTCGCGGCGCCGCGACCCTGGGGCGTGCCGCGGCAGTCCTCGCGCGCGCCGAGGGCCTGGAAGCCCATGCGCGCAGCGCGGAGTGGCGGATCGACAAGCAATGAAGCCCGCGGCGCCGCGATCGTGAGCAAGGGGCCGGAGGACCTGGTTCGCGCGGAAATCCGAGCCCTTGAGGCGTACCGCGTCCCATGCGCCGCGGGGATGGTGAAGCTGGACGCCATGGAGAATCCCTATCTCCTGCCGGCCGAGCTCGCCGCGCGAATGGGCAAACGCCTCGCCGAGGTCGCCGTGAATCGCTATCCCGATCCCGGTGCCGCGACGCTGAAGGACCGGCTTCGGGGGGCGATGAAGATTCCGGCCGGGCTGGACCTCGTACTCGGCAACGGCTCCGACGAGCTGATCCAGATCATCTCGCTCGCCCTCGCCCGGCCCGGTGCCGTCGCGCTCGCTCCCGAGCCGTCCTTCGTGATGTACCGCATCAGCGCGATCGCCGCAGGAATGGAATATGCGGGCGTCCCGCTCGGAGGCGATTTCGCCCTGGACGAACGCGCCATGCGCGCGGCCTTCGAGGCACATCGCCCGGCGCTCACCTGGATCGCCTATCCCAACAATCCGACCGGCAATCTGTTCGCGCGCGAAGCGATTCTGCGCCTGGTGGCCGCGGCGCCCGGCCTGGTGGTGGTGGACGAGGCGTACTACGCGTTCGCGGGCGGCGCATCGCTCATGGACGAGGTCGGACGGCATCCGAACCTGGTGCTCCTGCGCACGGTGTCGAAGCTCGGCCTCGCGGGCTTGCGGCTCGGCCTCGCGATCGGCGCGCCCGGCTGGATGCGCGAATTCGAGAAGCTGCGACCGCCGTACAACGTGAACGCCCTCACCATGGCGGCCGCGGAAATGCTGCTGGCAGAGGGCGACGTCTTCGCCGCGCAGACGGCGGCGATCGTGGCCGAGCGCGCGCGCGTGGAAGCCGCGCTCGACGCGATGCCGGGCGTGCGCCGCTTCCCCTCGTCCGCCAACTTCATCCTCGTCCGGGTCGCAGACGCGCCGGGCGCATTCGAGGCGCTCAGAGGGCGTGGTATATTGGTCAAGACATTGCACGGCATGCATCCACTGCTCGCCAACTGCTTGAGGCTCACTGTCGGCACTCCCGACGAGAACGCGAAACTGCTCGAGGCGCTCGCCTCGATCCTCGGCCCCCAAAATGCGTAAGGCGGAAATCCAGCGCGACACCAAGGAGACCCAGGTCTTCGTGGCGGTGGACCTGGATGGCCGCGGCGAGGCCACTCTCGCCTCCGGCATTCCCTTCCTCGACCACATGCTCGACCAGATCGCGCGCCATGGTGCGCTCGACCTCACGGTTCGCGCCAAGGGGGACCTCGAGATCGACGCCCACCACACGGTGGAGGACATCGGCATCACGCTCGGCATGGCGCTCGCCAAGGCCCTGGGCGACAAGAAGGGCATCCGCCGCTACGGCCACGCCTATGTGCCGCTGGACGAGGCGCTGTCGCGCGCGGTGGTGGACTTCTCCGGGCGTCCGGGACTCGAGTACAACGTGAAGTTCACGCGGGCGCGTGTGGGCGAGTTCGATGTCGACCTCACTCACGAGTTCTTCCAGGGGCTGGTGAACCACGCCCTCGCCACGGTGCACGTGGACAATCTGCGCGGCGACAACGCGCACCACCAGTGCGAGACGATTTTCAAGGCGTTCGCGCGCGCGCTCCGGATGGCGGTGGAGCTGGACCCGCGCGCCGCCGGCACCATCCCGTCCACCAAGGGGAGCCTCTGAGCCCCACGGGCATCCATGGCGCAACGCATCTCGATCGTCGACTACGGAATGGGCAACCTGCGCTCGGTGCAGAAGGCGCTGGCGCACGTGGCGCCCGGCGCAACCGTGGAAATCACCGCCGATCCCGAGCGCATCCGAACGGCCGACCGGGTGGTATTTCCGGGGCAGGGCGCGATGCCCGATTGCATGCGCTCGCTGCGCGAAAGCGGCGCCGGCGAGGCGGTGGCGGAGGCGGCGGGCGCGAGGCCCTTCCTCGGGCTTTGCATCGGCCAGCAGATGCTCTTCGACCGCAGCGAGGAAGGCGACACCCCCGGGCTGTCGCTGGTCGCGGGCCGCGTCCTCGGGTTCCGCCTCACGCCGGAGCGCCGCGAGGCGGGTTTCAAAGTGCCGCACATGGGCTGGAACGAGGTGCGGCAGGTAAGGGCGCACCCGCTCTGGGACGGGATCGCGGACGGCGAGCGCTTCTATTTCGTGCACAGCTACTATTGCCAGCCGGCCGACGCGGGCCTGGCCGCCGGCGAAACGCGGTACGCCGACGCCTTTACCTCGGCAATCGCACGGGATAACATTTTCGCCACGCAGTTCCACCCCGAAAAGAGCGCCGCCGCGGGACTCAGGCTTCTCGGCAACTTCTCCATCTGGAATCCCTAGCGGTTCCGCGCCCCATGCAGATCATTCCCGCGATCGACTTGAAAGACGGCCACTGCGTGCGCCTCGAGCAGGGCCGCATGGACTCCGCGACGGTGTTCTCCGACGATCCCGGCAAGGCGGCCGCGCAGTGGGCGGCAAAGGGCGCGAAGCGCATCCACGTCGTCGACCTGAACGGCGCCGTGGCGGGCAAGCCGCGCAACGAGCCGGCGGTGAAGGCGATCATCGCGGCGGTGGATTCAGACGTGCCGGTCCAGCTGGGCGGCGGCATCCGCGACCTGGAGACCATCGAGCGCTACCTCGATGACGGCGTCTCGTTCATCATCATCGGCACTGCGGCGGTCAAGAATCCGGGATTCCTGCACGAGGCGTGCGACGCCTTCCCCGGCCACATCATCGTCGGCCTGGACGCGAAGGACGGCAAGGTCGCGACCGACGGCTGGTCCAAGCTCACCGGGCACGACGTGGTCGACCTCGCCAGGCGCTTCCAGGACTACGGTGTGGAAGCGGTGATCTACACGGACATCGGCCGCGACGGCATGATGACCGGCGTGAACATCGACGCCACGGTGCGTCTCGCCCAGGCGCTCAGCGTCCCGGTGATCGCGAGCGGCGGACTCAACAGCCTGGACGACCTGCGCCGGCTGTGCGCGGTGGAGGCCGAAGGCATCACCGGCTGCATCACCGGCCGCGCGATCTACGAAGGCAAGCTCGATTTCGCCGCAGCGCTGAAGGTCGCCGCGGGCGAGGCGTGAGGGTGGCCCCACCGGCCGCATGCCCCGCGTAGTGGGCCTCGCCAAACGCATCATTCCCTGCCTCGACGTGCATGCGGGCCGCGTCGTGAAGGGAGTCAACTTCGTCCAGCTGCGCGATGCGGGTGACCCGGTCGAGGTCGCCGGGCGCTACGACGAGGCCGGCGCCGACGAGCTCGCGTTCCTCGACATCACCGCCTCCAGCGACGCGCGCGCCACCCTCATCGACGTGATCGAGCGCGTCGCCGACCAGGTGTTCATCCCCCTTACGGTCGGCGGGGGCGTGCGCGAGGTGGAGGATGTGAGGAAGCTCCTCAATGCCGGCGCCGACAAGGTGAGCATCAACACCGCCGCCGTGGAAGACCCCGACCTGGTTTCGCGCGCCGCCGGCCGCTTCGGCTCGCAGGCGATCGTGGTCGCCATCGACGCGCGCGCCGCCGGCCCCGGGAAGTGGGAGGTGTACACCCACGGCGGGCGCAAGGCGCGCGGCATCGATGCCGTAGAATGGGCCGCGAAAATGGCGGCGCGCGGCGCGGGCGAAATCCTCCTTACCAGCATGGATCGAGACGGAACCAGGAGCGGCTTCGACCTCGAGCTCACCCGGGCGGTCACGCGCGCGGTGACCGTGCCGGTGATCGCGAGCGGCGGGGTAGGGCGGGTCGAGCACCTCGCCGAAGGCATCGAGCGGGGCGGCGCCGACGCGGTGCTCGCGGCCTCGGTATTCCACTTCGGCGAGATCGCCATCCCCGATGCGAAGCGATTTCTCGCCGCGCGCGGCATCGAGATGCGCCTGTGAGCGCGTGGATCGACGCGGTGGCGTGGAACCCCGAAGGGCTGGCGCCGGCAGTGGCGCAGGACGCGGACTCGGGCGAAGTGCTGATGGTCGCGTGGATGAGCCGCGAATCCCTCGCACGCACCGCCGAGACGGGCGAGGCGGTCTACTGGTCGCGTTCGCGCAAGGCGCTT
>JBDSRZ010000273.1:0-16176 GCA_039929025.1 Usitatibacter sp.
CTAGCCGAGCGCGCGGCCCACGACCTCGGCCACATTCGGCGACAAACCCTCGGCGTCACGGATCGACTCCAGCGCCGCCCGGGCATGGCCCTGGCGCACCGAGTCGTACTTCTTCCAGCGATCGAACGCCCGCGCAAGGCGCGAGGCGACCTGGGGATTGAGCTTGTCGAGGGCCACCACCTGCTCGGCCACCCAGCGGTAGCCGGCGCCGTCCGCGGCGTTGAAATGGCGCGGGTTGTTCATCGCGAACGCGTGCAGGAGCGCTCGCGCGCGGTTGGGATTGCGCAGGTCGAAGGCCTCGTGCGCAGTGAGCGCCTTGATGTCGTCGAGCGTGCCGGGCAGGATCGAGTTCGCTTGCACCGTGAACCACTTGTCCACGACCAGCGCCTCCCCCTTCCACTTGTCGTAGAACATCGATAGCGCCCGGGCGCGTTCGGCGCCCGCGCAGTTCGAAAGGCAGACCAGCGCCGCCATCGCGTCGGTCATGTTCTCGGCGCGGCGGAATTCCAGGAATGCGAGCGCGCGCGAGGTGCCGTCATCGATCGTGCTCACGTACGCGAGCGCCGCATTGCGTAGCGCGCGGCGGCCTGCGGAGGTCGCATCGGGCGAATACGCACCCGGGGTGGTGAAGTGCCGGAACGCCGCCTCGAAGCGCGTGCGGTAGTTTCTCGCGATGTCGCGCATGAACTGCCGGCGCGCCAGGTGAATGGCCTCGGGGTCGGTGACCTCCATGCACTCGCCCAGCTGCGTGTCGCTAGGCAGCTGCAGGCACTCCGCGGCAAACGCCGGATCGCGCGAGCCGGAGGTGAGGATATGGCCCATGGCCTCGGCGAAGGATTGGGGGACGGTCATCGCGCGTCCTGCCTGCAGGTCGCGCACGCCCTGGAGCAGGATGCGCGTCATCGCGGCCTGTCCCGCCTCCCAGCGCCCGAAGGCATCGGAGTCGTGCGCCATGAGGCGCGTGAGCTCCGCGTCGCTGTAGTCGAAGCGCACGTGAATGGGGGCGGAAAAGCCGCGCAGCAGCGAGGGCACCGGCGCGGCCTCCACGCCCCTGAACACGAATTCCTGCTCGGCCTGGGTCACGGCAAGCACTGCGGTGCCAGGCTGGACGAATCCGGCCGGCGCGAACACCGGACCCTCAACGTCGAGCGTGATGTCGCCTCCGTCGCCATCCAGCAGGCCCACGGCGAGCGGGATGACGAAGGGCTCCTTCGCCGCCTCTCCCGGGTTGGCCTTGCAGGATTGCTGCACGCGCAGGCGATAGGTCTTCGATGCGGCGTCGAACTGGCCCGAGCATTCGACCACCGGCGTCCCGGCCTGCGAATACCAGCGCGCGAACTGGCCGAGATCGGCCTGGCCGTTGGCATCCGACATCGCCGCGCGGAAATCGTCGCAGGTCACCGCCTGGCCGTCGTGGCGCTGGAAGTAGAGGTCCATGCCGCGGCGGAAGCCTTCCCTGCCGAGGATAGTGGCGTACATTCGCACCACCTCCGCCCCCTTCTCGTACACGGTCGCGGTGTAGAAGTTGTTGACTTCCACGTAGGAGTCGGGGCGCACCGGATGCGCCATCGGGCCGGCATCCTCGGGGAATTGCCGTTCGCGCAGGCCGCGCACTTCCTGGATGCGCGCCACCGGACGCGAGTACTCGTCGGCGCCATACTCCTGGTCGCGGTAGACGGTGAGGCCTTCCTTGAGCGAGAGTTGGAACCAGTCGCGGCAGGTCACGCGATTGCCCGTCCAGTTGTGGAAATACTCGTGCGCCACCACGCGGTCGACGCTCAGGTAGTCGTAGTCGGTCGCGGTGTCGGCACGCGCGAGGATGAACCGGGTATTGAAGATGTTGAGACCCTTGTTCTCCATGGCGCCGGCGTTGAAATCCGATACGGCGACGATCATGAAGCGGTCGAGGTCCAGCTCGAGACCGAACACTTCCTCGTCCCAGCGCATGCACTTCTTCAACGCCTGCATCGCGAAACCGGCCTGGTCGAGCTTGCCGGGCTCCACGTAGATCTGCAGCAGCGCTTTCTTGCCCGAGCGGGTGACGAAGTGGTCCTCGAGGAGGTCGAGCTTCGCCGCCACCATCGCGAAGAGGTAGGAGGGCTTGGGGAACGGGTCTTCCCATTTCGCCCAATGGCGACCGGCTTCGGCTCCGGCGAACCATCCAGCCGGCTCGCCCCCGCCCTGTGCCACCAGGTTGCCGTTGGCGAGGAGGCGCGGGAAGCGGGCCTTGTCCGCGCACAACGTGACGGTGTACGTCGCCATCACGTCGGGGCGGTCGATGAAATAGGTGATGTGGCGGAAGCCCTCGGCCTCGCATTGCGTGACCAGGCCGTCCTTGGACGCGTACAAGCCCTCGAGCCGCGTGTTCTTCCACGGGTCGAAGCGCACGCGGGTCTCGAGCGTGAATTCGCCGGGCACCGCATCGATGGTGAGGCGCGTCTCGTCCCGGCGATACGCGCCCGGGTCGAGGGCGCGGCCGTCGATCGTCACCGCCAGCAACTCGAGGTTCTCGCCGTCGAGCACCAGCGGCGCGTCCGCGCGCGGGTGGGCCGCATTGCGCGCGAGCTCAAGGGTCGCGCGCACCGTGGCCGCGCCTTCGCGCAGGTCGACTTCAAGGGCCACGCCCGACACCAGGAACGCGGGCGGCGTGTAGTCGGCGAGGTTGATCGCCTGCGCTGCGGCGTCACGCATGGATCCGATCCTTCGTCAGGCCGCTTTCTTGCGGAAGAGCGCGGGAACGGCCTGGGCCGGGCGCTTGCGCGGGGCGGTCTCGCCGGCGGGCTCGGCGGTCGCCGCGACGGCCGTCGGGCTCGGCTCGTACGGCTTGTTGAAGTCCATGCCGCCGGAATTCCCGGAGGTGCGCGGCGCCGGCGAAGTGGCATAGCGCGGTGCGCGATCCTCGCGGGGCTTGCCGCCGCGGCCGCGAGGGGGACGGGCTTCGCCCTGCGCAGGTTGGGAGCGTGCTTCGCCCTGCGCCGGCTGCGGACGACCCTCGCCCCGGCCAGAGCCTTGGCGGGCATCCTCGCTGCGGGCTCCCGAATGCGGCTTCGCGGCTTGAGGCTGCCTCTGCTGGCGCTGCTGCCCGCGCCCACCGCGGCCGCGCTCGCGGGGCGCTTCCTCGCGGGGCTCGTCGCTGCGCGCCGCTCCGCGGGTTCCGGCTTCGAAGCCCTCGGCGTGGCGCACCTCGATCTTCTTGCTGATCAGGCGCTCGATCGCGGCCAGCAACGGGCGATCCTCGTTGCAGACGAGCGAGAGCGCCTCGCCGGTCGAGCCCGCGCGGCCGGTGCGGCCGATGCGGTGCACATAGTCCTCGGGGATGTGCGACATGTCGAAGTTCACGACGTGCGGCAGTTCCTCGATGTCGAGGCCGCGCGCGGCGATGTCGGTCGCCACCAGCACCTTGACCTTGCCTTCCTTGAAGTCCTCGAGCGCGCGGATACGCGCGTTCTGGCTCTTGTTGCCGTGGATCGCGTCGGCATTGATGCCGTCGCGTTGAAGCTGGGTGGCCAGGCGGTTGGCGCCGTGCTTGGTCTTGGTGAACACCAGCACCTGGCTCCAGTCGTTCTTCTTCACCAGGTGGGCGAGCAGCTCGCGCTTGCGGCCGGACTCGACGTGGTACAGGTATTGGGTCACCAACTCGGCCGGTGTGTTGCGCCGCGCCACTTCCACCGTCGCCGGATCCTTGAGGAACTGCGCCGAGAGCTTGCGGATCTCGTCCGAGAAGGTCGCCGAGAAGAGCAGCGTCTGGCGCATCGGCGCCATCGGCAGCAGCGCGATGATGCGCTTGATGTCGGGGATGAAGCCCATGTCGAGCATGCGGTCGCCCTCGTCGAGGATGAGGATCTGCACCTTGCCGAGCTGGACCGCTTTCTGCTGCACCAGGTCGAGGAGCCGCCCGGGAGTTGCCACCAGGACTTCCACGCCCTTCTTCAGCGCCTCGATCTGCGGATTGATGTTGATGCCGCCATAGACGCAGAAGGAACGCAGCGGCAAGTACTTGCCGTAGGTCTGCACGCTCTCGTGCACCTGGATCGCGAGCTCGCGCGTCGGCGTGAGGATGAGGCAGCGCACCGGGTGCAGCGCCGGCGAAAAGCTCTTGGTCGCCATGGGTGCGAGGCGCTGCAGCACCGGCAGCGTGAATCCGGCGGTCTTGCCGGTGCCGGTCTGGGCGGCGGCGAGCAGGTCGCGCCCGGAAGCGACAACGGGGATGGCCTGGGCCTGGATGGGGGTGGGGGTTGTGTAGCCTTGCTCCGCAACAGCGCGCAGCAGCTCGGGCAAGAGCCCGAGGCTTTCGAAGGTCGTGCTTATGACATATCTCCTGAAAATCGGCCCGCGAGGGACTTGCCCTCGACACCGGTTCAGGCAGATGAAAATGGACTGCGGGGAATTCGTGGGTCGGAACTGAACCGCGAATCGGTGGAGGCGTTAACCGGATGAGACGCCATGCGACACCTGAGAACCGATTATACGCCAGTAGCGCGGCCCTTTGATTGATTTTTAGGGAGTTTTGCAGCTGCCACGTGGTCCCGAAAGGCCGCGCGATGCGCGACTCCACGGACACCGTCGGCCCTCAGTGCTTGGCGAGCTCCAGGCGGCCGATCTGGTTGCGATGCACCTCGTCGGGTCCGTCGGCCAGGCGCAGCGTGCGCGCGCCCGCGTAGGCTTTCGCGAGGCCGAAATCGTCGCTCACTCCCGCGGCGCCGAACGCCTGGATCGCCCAATCGAGGATCTCGCACGCCATCACCGGCGCGGCCACCTTGATCATCGCGATCTCGGCGCGCGCCACCTTGTTGCCCGCGGTATCCATCATCCACGCTGCCCTGAGGGTGAGGAGCCGCGCCTGGTCGATCTTGATGCGCGCCTCGGCGATGCGCTCCAGCGTCACGCCATGCTCGGCGATCGGCTTGCCGAACGCGACGCGCGACTTCACCCGCCGGCACATGAGCTCCAGCGCGCGCTCGGCCACGCCGATGAGGCGCATGCAGTGGTGGATTCGCCCGGGCCCGAGCCGTCCCTGCGCGATCTCGAAGCCGCGCCCCTCGCCCAGCAGCATGTTGGTGGGCGGCACGCGCACGTCCACGAAGTCGATCTCCATGTGCCCGTGCGGCGCGTCGTCGTAGCCGAAGACGGAAAGGTGACGAAGGATATTCACGCCCGGGGTGTCGCGCGGCACCAGGATCATCGACTGCTGCTGGTGCTTCGCCGCGCCCGGGTCGCTCTTGCCCATGAAGATGAAGATCGCGCAACGCGGATCGCCCGCGCCCGAAGTCCACCACTTCCGGCCGTTCAGCACGTAGCCCGCGCCGTCGCGCACGATCGCGCTCTGAATGTTGGTGGCGTCGGAGGAGGCCACCGCCGGTTCGGTCATCGCGAAGCCCGAGCGGATGCGCCCTTCGAGCAGCGGCTCGAGCCACTGCTTCTTCTGCGCGGGTGTGCCGTAGCGCTCGAGGGTCTCCATGTTGCCGGTATCGGGCGCGGAGCAGTTGAACACCTCCGGCGCCCAGTGCACGCGGCCCATGATCTCGCAGAGCGGGGCGTATTCGAGGTTGGTGAGGCCGGCGCCGCGCGCGGACTGCGGCAGGAAGAGGTTCCAGAGTCCCGCGGCGATCGCTTTCTCCTTGAGTTCCTCGACCACACGCGTCGGCTGCCAGCGATCGCCCTCGTCGACCTCTTCGTGGAAGCGCTTCTCGTTGGGGTAGACGTGCTCGTCCATGAACATGCGCAGCCGCGCCTCGAGCTCCCGGACCTTCGGTGAGTACCCAAAATCCATGGTTCCGTCCCCCTTGTCGTTCCTTGTCGTCCCCGCGCAGGCGGGGACCCCATTGGACTCCCGCCTACGCGGGAATGACACTTGTCAGAGTTTTTCCACCAGGCTCCAGCCGAACTCGGCCGTGGGCCGCGCGCGCTCGCCCGTCTGCAACGCCTGCGCGCTCGCGGCATTGCCTGCCACCGCGCGCGCCATTACCCCTTGGAAGATCGCCGCCGCGCGGAAGAGGTTGAACACCACGTAGAACCCCCAGTCGCGCGCGCTCGGGCGCGGCCTGCCGGTCCGATCGAGGTACATCTGCACGTACTCCTCCTCGCCCGGGATGCCGAGCGCCGCCAGGTCCGCTCCGCGCAGGCCGCGGAACTCGCGCGGGGAAAGGCGCCAGGCCATCGCGTGATAGGCGAAATCGGCCATCGGGTGGCCGAGCGTCGAAAGCTCCCAGTCGAGAACCGCCAGCACGCGCGGCTCGGTCGGATGGAAGATCATGTTGTCGAGGCGATAGTCGCCATGCACGATCGAGGTCTCGTCCCCCGCGGGAATGTTGCGCGGCAGCCATTCGATCAGGCGGTCCATGGCCTCGATCGGCGTGGTCTCCGACGCCTTGTATTGCTTCCCCCAGCGGTCGATCTGGCGCGCGAAGTAGTTGCCCGGCTTGCCGTAGTCGGCGAGGCCGATGGCGGCGAAGTCGACGGTGTGCAGCGCGGCGATCACGCGATTCATGTCGGCGAAGATCGCACGGCGCTCGCCCGGCTCCATTCCCGGCAGTTGCGGATCCCACAACACGCGGCCCTCGACGTGCTCCATCACGTAGAACACCGCGCCGATCACCGCCTCGTCGGTGCAGAGCGCGAAGGTTCGGGGAACGGGGACATCGCTCTTCGCGAGCGCGGAGATGACGCGGTACTCGCGGTCGACCGCATGCGCGGAGGGCAGGAGCTTGCCCGGGGGCTTGCGGCGCATCACGTAGTCGCCCCCGGCCGAGCGCAGGCGGAAGGTCGGATTCGATTGGCCGCCCTTGAACTGCTCGACTTCCAGGGGCCCGCGAAATCCTTCCACGTTCGCGGCCATGAATCGCTCCAACGCGCCGACGTCGAACCGGTGCGCTTCGGCGACGGGGCGCGTGCCGACATACGCGTCGTAGCTGCTCATGCCCGCGCCTTGCCTTCGCCGCCCTTGCCCGGCCGCGCGTGCCGCAGCATGAATGTCCCGCTGCCGCTCGCGAGCAGCTTCCCTTCGGCACCGTGCACCTTCGCCTCGCAAAGCGCGACCGACTTCCCCAGGTGCAGGCACCGTCCCTCCACCGTCACCGTGCCGGTGGCCGCGCCGATGAACGTGGCCTTCATCTCCACCGTGATCGTGCCCTGTGCCGTCGGATCGAGGGACCCGGCGGCGAGCGCCATCGCGATGTCGAGGAGCGTCATCACGACGCCGCCGTGCGCGACGTCGAAGCGATTCATGTGCTCCGGCTTGATCTCGAGCATCAGCACCGCGCGGCCGCCCCCCTGCTCGCTCAGCTGGATGCCGAGGTGCGACGCGAAGGGAATGCGGCGGCCGAGCGCCTCAGAGACGTCCAAGCCGCTAGACCGCCGTCGCGCCGCCATCGACTGCGACCACCTGGCCGGTGATGAAGGAGCACGCATCGGAAGCGAACAGCACCGTGATTCCCTTCAGGTCCTCGGGCCCGCCGACCCGGTTCAACGGCGCCTTGCTCGCCGCGCGCTCCCCCATGATCTCGATCAGGCCCTTGGTCATCTTCGTCGGGAAGAGGCCGGGGGCGATCGCATTCACGTTGATGTCGTATTGCGCCCACTCGGCGGCGAGCGCACGCGTGAGGCTCACCACGCCGCCCTTGCTCGCGGCATAGGCGATGGTACCGGGGCGCGTGGTGTCGCTGGTGCCCACCAGGCCCAGGATCGACGCGATGTTGATGATCTTGCCGCAGCGGCGCGGCACCATGCACTTGCGCCCCACCTGCTGGCTCACCGCGAAGAGCGCGGTGAGGTTGAGGTCGACGACCTTCTCCCACGCTTCGCGGGGATAGTCGACCGCGGCGGCGCCCCAGGTGGTCCCGGCGTTGTTCACCAGGATGTCGATCGGACCCAGATGGGCGATCACCTCGTCGACCATGGGCTCGATCGCGGCCGGATCGGAGAGATCGCAGGGGAGTGTCAGCACCTCGATCTTCATCGCTGCGAGGTGCTTGCCCGCCACCTCGAGCTCGGCGGCCTTGCGCGCGGTGATCGCGAGCCTTGCCCCCATCTCGCCCAGGGCCTCGGCCATCTGCAGTCCCAGGCCGCGGGAGCCTCCGGTGACGAGTGCGACCTTGCCGGAGAGATCGAAGAGCTGCCGGACGCTCACTTCGCCAGCAGGCCCAGGCGCTCGATGGTGGCGCGTTCGGAGACGTAGGTTTCCGCCGCCCACCTCGCGTAGTCCGCGCTCGACTTGTACGCCTTGCCCGGGTTGGCCTTGGCGTAGGAGACGAGGTCCTTAACATCCTTCGCCGGGAAGTCATTGTTCACCGTCATGATGAGTGGCGCGATCGCCGCGAGCGAGATCGGCGTGAAGCTCTTCACCGGATCGAACGGCAGCTTGCCCGCGTATAGCGTGGCATTGGCCGCATGCGCCGCGATCACGGTCACGATGTTGTAGCCGTCGGCGGGCGCCTTCGCGACCCGATCGACGCCGACGATGCTGTTGGCGCCAGGCTTGTTCTCGATCACGATCGCCTGTCCCAGGATCTCCTGCAGCTTCTGGGCGACGATTCGGGTGACGGTGTCGGTGATGCCGCCCGGCGTGTACGGCACGACCCACTTGATGGGCTTCGACGGGTAGGGCGCCGGGGTTTGCGCGAGGGCGGCCGCGGCGAATGGAGACAGCAGCAGGGCAGTCCAGAATCTCGAACCGGTCATGAGTCTCCTCCTGGGGGGCGGCCCAAGCTTACACCCTGCATTACCATTGGCGAATGGACCTCAATTACTCCCCCGAAGAGACCGCTTTCCGCGACACGGTGCGCGACTGGCTGGCCGCCAACCTGCCCGCGGACCTGCGCGACAAGGTGGTCGCCTACGCGCACCTGTCGCGGGAGGACCTGCTCCGCTGGCACCGCATCCTCGCCGCCAAGGGCTGGATTGCCCCGGCGTGGCCGGAGGCGTGGGGCGGCACCGCGTGGACGCCCGTGCAGCGCTACATCTTCGAGGAGGAGTGCGGTTATGCGGGCGCGCCGCCCCTGATTCCCTTCGGCCTTTCGATGTGCGCGCCGGTGCTGCTCCGCTTCGGCACCGACGCCCAAAAGCAGCGTTTCCTGCCGCGCATCTACCGGGGCGAGGATTTCTGGTGCCAGGGCTATTCCGAGCCCGGATCGGGGTCGGACCTCGCGTCCCTCAAGACACGCGCGGTGCGCCAGGCCGATCACTATGTTGTCAATGGCCAGAAGACCTGGACCACGCTCGCGCACTATGCCGACTGGATCTTCTGCCTGGTGCGCACCGGCTCCGCGGACCACAAGAAGCAGGAGGGCATCTCGTTCCTGCTGATCGACATGAAGACCCCGGGCATCACCGTGCGGCCCCTGATCCTCATGGACGGCGAGCGCGAGGTGAACGAGGTGTTCTTCGACGAGGTAAGGGTCCCGGCGGAGAATCTGGTGCACGAGGAGAACAAGGGCTGGACGGTCGCCAAGTACCTGCTTGGGCACGAGCGGATGAATACCGCCCGCATCGGCACCTCGCGGCGCGAGCTCGAGCGGCTGAAGGAATTCGCCGCGACGCAGGTGAAGGACGGCAAGCCGCTCACCGCCGATCCGCGCTTCCGCGACAGGCTGACCCGCCTCGAGGTGGAGCTGATGGCGCTCGCGATCACCAACCTGCGCTTCCTCGACCAGTTGCGCGGCGGCAAGCCTCCCGGGGCGGAGGTGTCGATGCTCAAGATCCGCGGCACCGAGATCCAGCAGATGCTGACGGAGCTGATGATGCAGGCGGTGGGGCCCTTCGCGCAGCCCTTCAGGCCCACTGCGGCGTACGACGACTTCGACCACTTCACCGCGGACCTGGCGCCGCGCTACTGCAGTTTCCGCAAGACCTCGATCTACGCCGGCTCCAACGAGATCCAGCGCAACATCATCGCCAAGATGAGCCTGGGACTCTGAGATGAATTTCGACCTTTCCGAAGAGCAGCGGCTCCTGGCCGACTCGATCCGGCGGTTCATCGCCAACGACTATGGCTTCGAGGAGCGCCGGCGCATCGTGGCATCCGCCGAGGGCTTCAGCCCCACGGTGTGGAAGACCCTCGCGGAGATGGGGTTGCTCGCGCTCCCGCTGCCGGCCGAGCACGGCGGCTTCGGCGGCGGTGCCGCGGACCTGATGAGCGTGATGGACGCGGTGGGCGAGGCGCTGGTGGTCGAGCCGTATCTCTCGACGCTCGTCGGCGCCCGCTTCGTGACGCGCGCCGGCTCCGCCGCGCAGCAGGCCGCGATCCTTCCCGCGGTGGGCGAAGGCACGCTCAAGCTCGCCTTCGCGCATCTCGAGGACGGCGCACGCTACAACCTCGGACACGTCACCACCAAGGCCGCGCGCGCCGCCGGCGCATGGACGATCGACGGCACCAAGCGCGTCGTGCTCCATGCTCCCATGGCCGACCGGCTCGTCGTCTCGGCAAACGATGGGAATGGCATCGGCCTTTTTGTGATTGATCTGGATCGCGATATTGGTCGCCTCCGTGTAGGCGGGGGCCCAATTTCGCTGAGCTCGTACCGCACCCTCGACAATCTCCGCGCCGCCGACATCACCTTCGCCGGCGCTCCTGCGCAGCGCCTTGGCGACTCGTCCGATACCCTTCCCCTCATCGAGGAGGTCGTCGACTACGCCACCGCGCTCCTCTGCGCGGAAGCCGTGGGCGCCATGCGCTTCGCGAACGAGACGACGCTCGAATACCTCAAGACCCGCAAGCAGTTCGGCGTGCCGATCGGCGCATTCCAGGCGCTGCAGCACCGCATGGTCGACATGGTGGTGAGCTGCGAGCAGGCGCGCTCCATGGCGAGCCTTGCCTGCACGCAGGTCGATTCGGCGGGCGATCCCGCGGCCCGCATGCGGGTCGTCTCCGCGGCCAAGATCAAGATCGCCGACGCCTGCCGCCACATCGCGCAGGAATCGGTGCAGCTCCACGGCGGCATGGGCATGAGCGAGGAGCTCAAGGTGAGCCACACATTCCGCCGCCTCACGATGATCGCCCAGCAGTTCGGCGATGCCGACCACCACCTCGAACGCTTCGCGGCACTTTCCCAGGAGAGGCACTGATGCGCTTCGCACACATGTCGGGCGAGCCCTTCAAGTCGACGACGGGATGCGACATGCTGGTTGGTTCGACAGCGTACAGACGGGATCCTGAGGCGAGGCTAGCCTCGGGCCAATCGAGCCGGAAACTGGAGACGAACTTGAAGATGCCCGGAATACCGTTTGCCAAACGCTACAAGTCGCCCGTTGGCGCCGCCAAGGGCACGCCGCCGCGGACCAAGGCGGCCCTTGCGTCGCGGGACATGGTCACCGAAAAGGCCGCCGATCCGGCGAAACGGCGGGCGAAATCCTGACGGATCCCGCCGCCGTATTACGGCTTGCAGTAGAGCGCCTTCGCTTCGGTGACGCAAGCCTCGACCCGCGCTATCCGTTGAAGGTCCTGCCGTCGCCGGCGAGCTTCGCCAGCAGCGGCGCGGGTTTCCAGAACGCGGCGTCGCCCGAGCCGGCTTGCGAGAAGCCTTCGAGCTTCTTCGATACCGTGGCGAGGCCATCGAGATCGGCATGCAGCATCGGTCCGCCGCGGTGGCGCGGGAAGCCGTAGCCGGTGAGGTAGACCATGTCGATGTCGGAGGCGCGTGCGGCGATCCCTTCCTCGAGGATGCGCGCACCCTCGTTGGTCAGCGCGTAGACGCAACGATCGACGATTTCCTCTTCGCTCACCTGGCGCGGCGCGATCCCCTTCTCTTTGCGATAGGCCACGATCATCGCGTCTACCGCCGGATCAGGCAGCGCGTCGCGTGCTCCCGGTTCGTAGCGGTACCATCCCGCGCCGGTCTTCTGGCCGAAGCGCCCCAGCTCGCAGAGGCGGTCGGCGATGCGCGAATACGCCATGTGCGGCTTTTCCAAATAGCGGCGCTTGCGGATCGCCCAGCCGATATCGTTGCCGGCGAGGTCGCTCATTCGGAAGGGTCCCATCGCCATGCCGAACTCCTCGAGCGCGCGATCCACCTGCGCGGGCGTGGCGCCCTCGTCGAGCAGGAACATCGCCTGGCGCAGGTACTGCTCGACCATGCGGTTGCCGATGAAGCCGTCGCAGACGCCTGATACCACCGCCACCTTGCCGATCGTGCGCGCGAGCTGCATCACGGTCGCTAGCACGTCCTTCGCGGTGCGCTCGCCGCGCACCACCTCCAGCAGTCGCATCACGTTCGCGGGGCTGAAGAAGTGCAGTCCCACGACATCCCCGGGGCGCGAAGTGGCGGCCGCGATGCGGTTCACATCGAGGGTGGAGGTGTTGGTGGCGAGGATGGCGCCCGGCTTCATCACCTCGTCCAGCTTGCGGAACACCGCTTCCTTGACCGCCATCTCCTCGAACACCGCCTCGATGGCGAGGTCCGCGTCCCCGATTGCCTCGTACGAGAGGGTGGGTGTGAGGCGTTGCATGCGCTGGTCGAGCTCGTCCGCATCGAGCTTGCCGCGCTTCACGGCCCCCTCGTAGTTGCGACGGATCGTGGCGACGCCCCGGTCAAGCGCTTCCTGCTTCGTCTCCAGGAGAGTGACCGGCAATCCGGCATTGAGGAACGCCATCGCGATGCCGCCGCCCATCGTTCCCGCGCCGATCACCGCGACCTGCGTGATCTTGCGTAGCGGAGTGTCCGCCGGCACGTCGGGAATCTTGCCCGCGGCGCGCTCGCCGAAGAAAGCGTGGCGCATGGCCTTGGACTCCGGCGATTCGAGGAGTTGCACGAACGTGGCGCGCTCGAACGCGATGCCCTCGTCGAAGGGCTTGTCGACGGCCGCCTGCACGGCGTCCACGCACCGCAGCGGTGCGGCAAGATGGGGATGCGCGGCCGTGGCCTTCGCGCGCGCGTCGTCGAAGAAGGCGCCGTCGGGTGGAAACTCGATCGTCGCATCGCGGATGCGGCGCGGCGGTCGGCTCTCGGCGACGACGCGCTGCGCGAACGCCATCGCACCGGCCTCGAAGTTTCCCACGACCACCTCGTCGATGAGGCCCGTCCCCGCGAGCTTCGCCGCGGGCACCGGGTTGCCCGAGACGATCATGTCGAGGGCGCGCTCCACCCCGAGGGCTCGCGGCAGGCGCTGCGTGCCGCCGGCGCCCGGAATGAGGCCCAGCTTCACCTCCGGAAGCGCCAGCTTCGCCCCGGGTGCGGCGACGCGGTAGTGGCAGCCTAGCGCAAGCTCGAACCCGCCGCCCATGCACACGCCGCCGATCGCGGCGATCACCGGCTTGGTGCTCGACTCCACGACCGCGATGAGGTCGCGCAGCGTCGGCGCGGCGAGCGCCCTCGGCGTATTGAACTCGCGGATGTCGGCGCCGCCCGAGAACACGTTGTTGGCGCCGGTGATGACAATCGCGCGCACCGCGCCGTCGGCCTGCGCTTGCTGCAGGCCGAGCATTACCGCCTGGCGCACGGCATGCCCGAGTCCGTTTACCGGCGGGTTGTCGAACGTGATCACCGCGACGGGTCCCTGCACGCGATAAGCTTCGGTCGTCATTTGCGCGCCACCTTGCCGGGGGCCTTCGAGAGGTCGATGTCGATGTACTTCCACCCGTTGGTGCCGGCAACGAGGGTGCGGTGGTATCCGATCACGTGCGGATAGCAGAGATCGGTTCGGATGTCGGCGGCGTTCGCGGCAACGCCGGCTGCGGCCAGGAGGACGCTGAGAGCGACGATCTTTACGGGCATGCCATTATTATGGCATTATGAATCCATGAAAGCCACCATCGATTCCGCGGGCCGCATTGTGGTGCCGAAGGCGCTGAGACAGGCCCTGGGGCTGAAGCCCGGCCAGCGCCTCGAAATCCGCGCCGGCGACGGACGCCTCGAGATCGAGATCGCTCCCACCCCGATGCAACTCAAGAAGCGCGGGAAGGGCGTGGTGGCGGTTCCCGATGCCGATCTGCCAGCGCTCACCGCCGAACAGGTGCGCGAGACGCTGGAACGCATTCGCCGTTGAAGGCAGCCGATACCAGCCTCGTCGTCGCAGCATTCGCTTCCTGGCATGAAAGTCACGAAGCGGCACGTCGCGCGCTGGACACCGGACTGCGCTTGATCGAGCACTGCGCGCTCGAAACCTACTCGGTTCTTACCCGGCTGCCACCTCCGCACCGGACTTCGGATCATCTCGTACGCGATTTCCTCGAGACGCGCTTTCCGCAGCCGTATCTGCGCCTGGGCGAAAAAGCCTACAAGGACTTCATTCTGGGATTGGCCGATGCGGGGGTCACCGGCGGTGCGGCCTACGACGCTCTCGTGGCGGCCACCGCCGCGTCATGCGACGCCGAGCTCGTCACCTGCGATCGGAGAGCTCTGCCAATTTACGAGCGCTACGGGGTGCGCGCGCAAGTGCTTCGAAAGCCCTGAGCGAGGGCGAACCTGGTGCTCAGTGGGCGGCGCGGCTACCGCGCGGGCATCCGCCCCAGGTCGATGTCCATGTACTTCCAGAAATGGTTGCCGAGACTGAGCGGCCGGCGGAACCCGATCACCCACGGATACCACATGTCGGTGAGGATGCGGTGCGTGTTGAGCTTGAGCGGCGCGTAGGCGACGACGATCTTCGCCATCTGCTGGTAGAGCCGGGTGCGCTCGGGGCTGTCGGGCATCACGCGCGCCTGCTCGTACAGGCGATCGTATTCGGGATGCCTGAAGCGCGAGCGGTTGCCCTTGAAGCCCGCATTCGGGCTGTAGAGCGTCTGTAGCCACGTGTCCGCATCGGGTGCGGACGCATTGCCGCCAAGCTGCCAGAACATCAGCTTGCCGGCATCGGATTCCTTCAGCAGGTCGGGCCACTTGGCCTTGCGGAAGCTGATGCGCACCCCGATGTCGTCCATGCTGCGCTTCCATAGCTCGTCCAGCTGCTGGTCGCGGTGGGTGGGGGTCGAGTTTGACTTGATCTCGAAACGCGAGCCGTCGGGCATCTCGCGGTAGCCGTCGCCGTCGCGATCGACGTAGCCGAACATGTCCAGCAAGGCCTTGGCTTTGGCGACGTCGTATTCGCCCGCGGTGGTGCGGAAATTCGGGTCGTAGCCCGCGACGCCGGGGCTGTACGGCGTCGTCGCCTGGATCGCCTGGCCCTTGCGGATGATGGCGATCTCGTCCTGCGTCTTGTAGGCGAGCACGATCGCGCGGCGCAGCGCCACCTTCTCGGGCGTGTAGCCGCCCACCACCGGATCGTCCATGTTGAAGTAGTTGAAGGTGAGGTCGAGCGCCGGGACCTGCTCCATGGCGATGCCCTTGCGTGCGAGCCCCGGCGCCAGCTTGTTGTTCGGCATCGCCTGGTAGGCGAACTCCTCGGGCACCTTGAACATGAGGTCGAAGTCGCCATTGAGGAACGCGAGCCAGCGGGGCTGCGTCTCTTCGACCACGTACGCCTCGACGCGGTCGATCATCGGCAGGCGCTTGCCCTTCTGCTGACGCAGGATCTCCGCGGCACGCTCATCGCCCGGCGCGGGCTCGCCGTCGAAATACTCCTCGCGGAAGTTGGGATTCCTCTCGAACACCATCTTGGAGGAGCGCTTCCAGAAGGCCATGCGGTAGGGGCCGGTACCGATGGGGTGCGCGCCCACGTCGTCGCCGTACATTTCCACCACCTCGCGCGCGACCGCGCAGGTGAGGCGGCAGTCGGCGAAGTTGAAGGTGAAGATGTACGACGGCTCGCTCAGCTTCACCTGCCAGGTGTAGCGATCGAGCGCCTTGATGCCCTCGAAGGGCGCGTCGTAGTCGAGGCGCCCAGCCTTCCGGGCCGTCGCCAGCATCGCCTCGCTGCCCAGTATCTTGCCCTCGATTTCGCCGAGCAGGGGCGAGGAGAGCCGGGGGTCCATCGCGCGCTTCATCGAATAGACGTAGTCGGCCGCGGTGAGCTCGCGCTTCTGGCCTTTGAACGCCGGGTCGTCGTCGAAGTAGATGCCGGGCTTCACCTTCAGGGTGAAAGTCCGGCCGCCGTCGGTCACCACGGGCAGCGCCTCGACGGTGACCGGTTTCAGCTTCAGCGGGCGGGCAAGGTAGTCGTAGTCGAGCGGCGAGTCGAAGATCGCGCTGATGACGAAGATCGAGTAGATGTCGCTCACCTTCTGTGGGTCGGCAGTGGTCTCGGCGTCGTCGAAGGCGTAGCGCAGTACCTTGGGTAATTGGGCCCCCGCCTTCGCGGGGGCGACAGTAG
>JBDSRZ010000274.1:0-6534 GCA_039929025.1 Usitatibacter sp.
GGCTGAACTACCGTCCCCCACGGGTCGGCAGGAATCCCAAGACTGGCGAGAAGGTGCAGGTACCGCGCAAATACGTGCCGCACTTCAAGGCGGGCAAGGAGTTGCGCGAGCGGGTGGACTATCACGAAGGGTGACGCGTCTTACCGGACAAACTACGGCAGACTGCCAAAAATGGTCTGCCGTTTCTTTTTCTTCGTTACCCCGCGCGGTGAATGAGAAGGGACGGACTCGTGGCGGTTCCCCTCGACCTCTCGAGAGCCCGCGTCCCGCTGCTTGCAGAAAGGTCTTCTCACGGACTTGAGAGTCCGATGGTAAGCGAGGCCCGTCGAGATGCCGGTCGAGCACCGGGTACATCGGGCGGGTCGAGAGGAACTGGGGGCGATCGGAGTCACAGGCGATCGCGCAGAGGACTTGTAGAATAACGCGATGCAAGCACTGGTGTGGCTACTGCGCTTCTTCGTCGTCGTGATCCTCGTCTGGTTCGCGGTGAAGAACTCGCAACTGATCGACGTCCACGGCTTCCCCGAGCAGAAGTGGCAGGCGCCGCTGGTTTTCGTGCTCCTGGTGAGCTTCGTGGCCGGCGTGGTGATCGGGCTGTTGGCCTGGATACCGACCGTGGTGCGCCAGCGCCGCGAGCTCGCGAAGCTGAGGATGGCGGCCGAGCGCGAGGCCGCGGTGGCCGCCATTTCCGCCCCGGAGGGCCGCGTGGCGGCCGGGCAAGACATCCATGGAATTTGAGCTCTGGTGGCTGCTGGCACTTCCGGTCTTCTTCGGCATGGGGTGGATCGCGGCGCGCATCGACCTGAAGTCGCTGCTGTCTGAATCGCGCGCGCTGCCCTCCTCCTATTTCCGCGGGCTCAACTTCCTGCTGAAGGAGCAGCCCGACAAGGCGATCGAGTCGTTCCTGCAGGTCGCGAAGGAAAACCCGCAGACGGTCGAGCTGCAATTCGCCCTCGGCAGCCTCTTCCGACGTCGCGGCGAGGTGGACCGCGCGATCCGCATGCACCAGGATCTGGCGAACCGCGAGGACCTTCCGGCCGAGCAGCGCCGCGAGGCGTCCTTCGAGCTTGCCGAGGATTACTTCAAGGCCGGGCTCCTCGACCATGCGGAGCAGCTCCTCACCCGGCTGGACCAGGGCGGCGCCGGGCCCGAGGTCCACCGCCACCTGCTCGACATCTATATCCAGGAGAAGGACTGGGCCAAGGCCATCGAGGCGGCGAAGAAGCTCGAGGTGAGCGCCCGCCGCAACTACCAGAAGGAGATCGCCAACTACCACTGCGAGCTGGCGATCACCGAGGATGTCCATGGGCGGGGCGAAGCGGCCGAGGCGCACCTCGCCGCGGCGCTGGCGGCCAATCGCAAGTGCGTCCGCGCCAACCTGCTGCGCGGGGAGTGGCTCGCCCGCGAGGGGCGCCATCCCGAGGCGGTCGAGGCCTGGAAGGCGATCGAGCAGCAGGACCCGGCCTACTTCGGGCTCGTCGCCGACGGCATGGTGGAGAGCTACAAGGCCATGGGGCGCGGCGCCGAGGGGCTGGCGCTCCTGCGCGGCCTGCAGCACCGCTATCCCGGCCTCGACCTCCTCAACGTGGTCTACCAGGTCACCGCCGAGCAGGAAGGCGACGAGGCCGCCTGGCGCCTGGTGCGTGACGAGGTGCGCCGCAATCCCACCCTGGTGGGCCTCGACCGCCTGATCGACGCGGAGCTGGTGCGCGCGCCCGCCGAGCGCCGCCAGGACCTGCAGCTGATGAAGGACCTCGTGCACTCGCATGCCCAGGCGCTCGCGGTCTATCTCTGCGCCACCTGCGGCTTCAAGGCGCGGCAGTTCTTCTGGCAATGCCCCGCGTGCGGCGGTTGGGAGACATTCCCGCCGCGGCGCACCGCCGAGCTGGACAGCGCCGGGCGCCACCTCGCGAGGATGCAGCTTGGACAATAAGCGCGTCATCGTGCCGCTCGACTTCGCCGATGCCGATGCGGCGCTCGCGCTCGCCGCGCGCCTCGACCCGCGGCTTTGCCGGGTGAAGGTCGGCAAGGAGCTCTTCACGGCGGCCGGTCCCGCGGTTGTCGCGCACCTGCACGAACGCGGCTTTGAAGTCTTCCTCGACCTCAAGTTCCACGACATTCCCAACACCGTCGCCGGGGCCTGCCGCTGCGCTGCGCGCCTCGGCGTGTGGATGCTGAACGTGCACGCGAGCGGCGGCGAGGCGATGTTGCGTGCCGCGCGCGATGCGGTGGCCGGCGTGACCCGTCCGCCGCTCCTCATCGGAGTCACGATCCTCACCAGCCTGTCCGCGGCGGACCTGGCGCAAGTGGGATTCGGCGGCACGCCGGAGGAGAACGTCGAGCGCCTCGCCGGGCTCGCCCACACGTGCGGCCTCGATGGGGTGGTGTGCTCCGCGCTCGAGGCGCCGCGCCTGCGCGCCGCTTTTGGCCCCGCGTTCAAGCTGGTGACTCCCGGCATCCGTCTCGAAGGCAGCGGCAGCGACGACCAGTCGCGGGTCGTGACGCCCCGCGAGGCGCTGCGCCTCGGCGCCGACTACCTCGTCATCGGCCGGCCGATCGCCCAGGCCCGGGATCCCGCCGCCACCCTCGAATCCATCCGCAACTCTCTCACGGCAGACATCCCATGAAAGTCACCATCGTCGGGACCGGCTACGTCGGCCTAGTGACCGGCGCTTGCCTTGCCGACGTCGGCAACCACGTCCTCTGCCTCGACATCGACGAACGCAAGATCGCGCGCCTCAGGGCGGGCGAGATCCCGATCTTCGAGCCCGGGCTCGAGCAGATGGTGCGCGCCAACGTGGCCTCGGGCCACCTTGCCTTCTCCACCGATCCCGCCGAGGGCGCGCGCTACGCGCGGCTGCAGATGATCGCTGTCGGCACGCCGCCCGGCGAGGACGGGTCGGCGGACCTGCAATACGTGCTCGCGGCGGCGCGCGGTATCGCGCGCCACATGGACGGCCCGCGCGTGATCGTGGACAAGTCCACGGTGCCGGTGGGCACCGCCGACAAGGTCCGCGAGGCGGTGGCGCAGGGACTCACCGAGCGGGGCGCGAAGCATCCGTTCGCGATGGTCTCGAATCCCGAGTTCCTCAAGGAGGGCGCGGCGGTCGAGGACTTCATGCGCCCCGACCGCATCGTCATCGGCGCGGACGACCCGGAGGCGATCGCCGCGATGCGCGAGCTCTACGCCCCGTTCCAGCGCAACCACGAGCGCATCCAGGTGATGGACATCCGCTCGGCGGAGCTCACCAAGTACGCCGCCAACGCGATGCTCGCCACCCGCATCTCGTTCATGAACGAGCTGGCGCTCCTCGCCGAGCGCCTCGGCGCCGACATCGAGCACGTGCGCGTGGGCATCGGCTCGGACCCGCGCATCGGGTATCACTTTCTCTATCCCGGCGCGGGATTCGGCGGCTCCTGCTTTCCCAAAGACGTCTCGGCGCTGATCCGCACCGGCGCGGAGAACGGCGTGGACCTCAAGGTGGTGCGCGCCGTCGAGGAAGCCAACGAGAGGCAGAAGGGCGTAATCGCGGAAAAGATCGTGGCACGCTTCGGCGAGCAGCTCGGCGGGCGGCGCTTCGCGATCTGGGGCCTCGCCTTCAAGCCCAACACCGACGACATGCGCGAGGCGCCCAGTCGCGTCGTCATCGACGCGCTCCGCAGCCGTGGCGCGCAGGTGGTGGCTTTCGACCCGGTGGCGATGGCCGAGGCACGCCACATCTACGCGGGCGACTCCGGAGTGTCCTTCGCCGGTTCGGCGATGCAAGCCGCGAAGGGCGCCGACGCGCTGGTGATCATGACCGAATGGAAGGCCTTCCGCAGCCCCGAGTTCGACGAGCTGCGCGCGGCGTTGAAGAACCCGGTGATCTTCGACGGGCGCAATCTCTATGAGCCGTCAGTCGTGAGATCCCATGGCCTGGAGTACCTCGCCATCGGGCGCCCCGCGCCAGCGGAGCGTGCCGGGAGCGAGCCCGCGGCGGCGGCCGTGCGCGCGTGAAACTGCCCGACTTCTCCGGGGTGCGCGTGCTGGTGGCGGGCGACGTCATGCTGGATCGCTACTGGTTCGGTGACGTGAGCCGGATCTCGCCCGAGGCGCCGGTTCCGGTGGTGCACGTGAAGCGCACCGAGGAGCGCCCGGGTGGCGCGGCGAACGTGGCGCGCAACATCACGTCGCTCGGGGGCCGCTGCACGCTGCTTTCCGTGGTCGGAAGCGACGAGGCGGCGAAGACGCTGGAGGGCCTGCTCGCGGGCGACCACGTAAGCACGTCGCTGCATCGCGACGCCGCGCTCTCGACCACGGTCAAGCTGCGCGTGATCGGCCAGCAGCAGCAGTTGCTGCGCATCGATTTCGAGCGCGCCCCGAGCCGCGAGGTGCTGGCGGCGAAGCTGGGGGATTACGACAAGCTGGTCGACGAGGCCGACGCGGTGGTGCTCTCCGACTACGGCAAGGGAGCGCTCGATCGCGTCCAGGACATGATCGCCGCGGCCCGCCGGCGCGGCAAGCCGGTGCTGGTCGATCCGAAGGGCGAGGACTACGCGCGCTACCGCGGAGCGACCCTCCTCACGCCCAACCGCGGCGAGTTCCGCCAGGTCGTCGGGCGCTGGAGCGACGAGTCCGACCTCGCGCGCCGCGCGCAGAAGCTGCGTGCCGAGCTCGAGCTCGACGCGCTCATCGTCACCCGCAGCGAGGAGGGGATGTCACTCTTCACCGCCGACGAAAGCCACCAGGAGGCCACGGTCGCGCGCGAGGTGTTCGACGTGAGCGGCGCGGGCGACACCGTGATCGGGGTTCTCGCGCTGATGGTGGCGGCGGGCGCCGACCTGCATGCTGCGATGAAGGTCGCCAACCATGCCGCAGGCATCGTCGTGGGCAAGCTCGGCACGGCGGTCGTTCATCGCGAGGAGCTCGTGGCGAGCCTCTCCAACCAGGGTTAGATTTCCATGGCACTCATCGTCACCGGCGCGGCCGGGTTCATCGGCGCCAACATCGTGAAGGCCCTCAACGCGCGCGGCGAGCGCGACATCGTCGCGGTCGACAACCTGGCGCATGCCGAGAAGGTGCCCAATCTCGCGGACCTCGAGATCGCCGACTTCCTCGACAAGCGCGATTTCCTCGAGCTGCTGCGCGGCGGGCTCGACGGCGAATTCGAAGCCGTGATCCACCAGGGCGCCTGCTCCAACACGATGGAGACCGACGGGCGTTACATGATGGAGAACAACTACGAGTATTCGAAGACCCTCCTCGACTGGTGCCAGGTGCGCGCGATTCCGTTCATCTATGCCTCCTCGGCCTCCGTATACGGCTCCGGGCGCGAGTTCAGGGAGGCGCGCGAGCACGAATCGCCGCTCAACGTCTACGGCTATTCCAAGTTCCTCTTCGACCAGGTGGTGCGCCGCCGGCTGGACGGGGCCACCGCGCAGGTCGCCGGCTTCCGCTACTTCAACGTCTACGGCCCGCGCGAGGCCCACAAGGGACGCATGGCCTCGGTCGCGTTCCATTTCTTCAACCAGTACCTCGCCACCGGGCGGGTGCGCCTCTTCGAGGGCTGTGACGGCTATGGCGACGGCGAGCAGATCCGCGATTTCGTCTCGGTGGAGGACGCGGTGCGGGTAAACCTCTTCTTCCTCGATCACCCGGAGATCTCGGGCATCTTCAACGTGGGCACCGGCCGCGCCGAGCCCTTCAACGCGGTCGCGCGCGCGGCGGTGAACGCCATCCGCCGCTCGAAGGGGGAAAAGGAGCTCTCGCTTGCCGAGCTCAAGGCGGCCGGGGCGATCGAATACATTCCGTTCCCGCCGCAGCTCATCGGCAAATACCAGAGCTTCACGCAGGCCGATGTGGGGGCGCTGCGGGCTGCCGGCTATTCCAGTGCGTTCCTGGACGTCGAGCAAGGCGTCGGCCGATATGTCGACGAGCGCCTGCGCGCCGGAAAGGGCTCGTGATGCGCATCGCCCTTTTCTGCCTTGTGGCCGCGGCCGCCATGGCGGCCTGTGCCGCCGATCCTCCATCGGCCGACGCCCGGGCCGCGAAAGCCGAGGAGAAGAATCAAAGCCGCGCGGTGGCACTGAACAACCCCGGCTTCGAGAAAGCGCCGCGCAAATCCGAGCGCTGCCCCGAGGGCTGGCATTGCACCATGCACTCCGATCCCGACTCCTTCGTCTTCCGCATCGAGGCCCTGGACGGCGCGCAGGGCAAGCAGGCGCTGTGCGTCGAGCGTGTGACGCACGAGCCCTGGGCGCTGGTGACGCAGGCGCTCCCTGGCGCCTCGCTTCACGGCACGAAGCTGCGCTTCTCCCTTTCGGTTCGCATCGACCGTGCCGACGGCGCCGGGGCGGGACCGTGGGCGGTGGTCCATGGCGCGACGGGAAACCTGGTCCACGAGGAGCGCCTGCTGACCGCGACCAAGGGTTGGGAGCGTATCGCGGTGGAATTCCCAGTCGGCGCCCAGGCGCAGATTGTGGAGGTGGGAGCTACGATGCAGGGCGGGGGGCGGGTGTGCTTCGACGAGGCCCGGCTGGAAATCCGCGCACCCT
>JBDSRZ010000275.1:0-7232 GCA_039929025.1 Usitatibacter sp.
GCGCAGACGCTGCAGGCAGTCATCGCGCACCGCTACGACGTCCTTGCCAAGTACGCCAAGTCGATGAAGGCCACGGCCAAGGCCGAGGTCGCCTCGATGCGCAGCCGCGGCCACGAGCAGCCCGCCGCAGGGGTGGTCGCCATTCGCAAGTGGCTCCACCTGGACGTGAAGGCCCTGCCGGTCGAGCGCCGCGAGCAGGTCCAGCTCGCCCTCGAGCACAGCCCGGCGTTGAAGACCACGTGGTCGATGCGCCAGGAACTCACCCATTTGTGGGAGCGCTCGACGCTCAACACCGAGCAGATGGTGGGCCAGCTGAAGGACTGGTGCGAGCGCGCCGAGAAGAGCGGCGTGGAACCGCTCAAGGATTTCTCGCTTCGCTTGCGCAGCTACGCCTGAGTCATGGCCTGAAGCCAGACTCGAAGGAAGTCCCCTTCAAGCCCCGCTTCGTGCGGGGCTTTTTATTTTCCGGTCAACGAGTAAACTCGCGCCACGTTACATGTCTGCTGCCCCAACCCCAAAATAAGGAGAAGTCGAAATGAGGAAAATCACCGCGATGTTGCTGGCCGCGGCCGCATCGCTGGGGCTGACCATCGCCAGCACCGGCGCGCTCGCCCAGAAAGCTGAATCGCCTGCCAAGGATGCCAAGAAAGTCGAAGCGCCCGCGAAGGCCGATGCGAAGAAGGCCGAAGCCCCCAAGACCGACATGAAGGAGATGAAGAAGGAGCCGCTGGACCTCAACTCGGCTTCGGAATCGGATCTGGAGAAGTTGAAGGGTGTGGGTCCGGTGCGCGCCAAGGCGATCGTGAAAGGCCGCCCCTACAAGGGCAAGGATGACCTCGTCACGAAGAAGATCATCCCGCAGAACGTCTACGACGACATCAAGGACCATATCATCGCCAAGCAGGACACGGCAGCGGCGAAGAAGGCCGACAACAAGAAGGCCGCGGAGCCGGCCAAGAAAGCCGACGAAAAGAAGAAGTAAGCCGGCGGCTGCACCAAGAAAAACCCCGCATCAGCGGGGTTTTTCATTGGATCCCCGATGGCGCGGGGATGACGTCGCCATCGAAACTATCGCGACGTCACTTGAGCTTGGTTTCCTTGTAGGCGACATGCTTGCGCGCGACGGGATCGTACTTCTTGATTTCCATCTTGTCGGGCATGGTGCGCTTGTTCTTGGTGGTGGTGTAGAAATGGCCGGTGCCGGCGGAGGACTCGAGCTTGATCTTTTCACGCATGGCGGTTCAGACCTTCTCGCCGCGTTCGCGCATGTCGGCGAGGACGACGTCGATGCCCTTCTTGTCGATAAGGCGCAGACCCGCGCTGGTAAGGCGCATCTTCACCCAGCGGTTTTCGCTCTCGACCCAGAACTTGCGGTACTGGAGGTTCGGGAGGTAACGACGCTTGGTCTTGTTGTTGGCGTGGGACACATGGTGTCCGACGGTGGGGGCCTTCCCCGTCACTTGGCATACGCGGGACATGAAAACCTTCGCCTCAGGGCTGTAGAACCAAAGCGTTGGATTTTAGCACTTTCCCTCCCTGCGCCGCAACCGGCGCCTCTCCCATGACCTCCTCCCCCCTTTCCCGGATTCTGGGGATTTTCTCATTCATTTCCGTGGCTTGGGTAAGCGCCCGGGCACTCGCCTTGGCGCTTCCCCGGGCCGCCGCACCCTTCTCTGCGCAGGAGGGCAGCGCCAGTAGGTGCGCCAGTTCACAGCAACCCCCGCTCGGCGAAGGACAGACATGCGCCCGGCGCGACGATGAAATGGTCGAGCACCTTCACGTCCACCAACGCGAGCGCCTCCGCCAGGGTCCGGGTAAGCGACTGATCCTGGATGCTCGGCTCGGCGACTCCCGAGGGATGGTTGTGGGCGAGGATGACCGCCGCGGCGTTATGCCCGAGCGCGTGCTTCACCACTTCCCGTGGGTAGACGCTCGTCTGCGTGAGCGTGCCGCGGAAGAGCTCGGAGGCGGCGATCACGCGGTTCTGCGCATCGAGGAAGACGCAGTAGAAAGATTCGTGCGCGAGGTCCTGCATGTGCAGGCGCAAGTAGCCGCGCACCGCAGCAGGAGAGGCGAGGCTGTCGCGGGACTTCATTTCCTCGGCGAGGGCGCGGCGCGCGAGCTCCATCACCGCCGCGATCTGCGCGTACTTGGCCGCTCCCACCCCGGGCACCGCACCGAGCTCGCGCGGCGCAGCCGAGAGCACGCGCGAAACGCGGCCGAAGCGGGCAAGCAGCTCGCGGGCCACGTCCAGCGCGCTCGTGCCGCGGCGGCCGGTTCCGAGGAAGAGCGCGATGAGCTCCGCGTCCGATAGCGCCGCCGCTCCGCGCGCCACAAGCCGTTCGCGGGGCCGTTCGGAAGCCGGCCAGTGGGCCATCGACATGCGCGCCTCGAAGCGTAAAATGCGTTTATGGACAAGGTGTTGAATCAGCGACTGGTGCTCGGGGTCACCGGCGGCATCGCCGCCTACAAGGTGGCCGAGCTCGCTCGCCTCCTGACAAGGAATAACGTCGAGGTGCAGGTTGCGATGACCGCGGCGGCGACTCGATTTGTAACCGCGGCTACATTCCAGGCGCTCACCGGCAAGCCCGTAGTTACCGACCTCTGGGACGCGAGCTTCGCCAACAACATGGCGCACATCGAGCTCTCGCGCGGCGCGAACGCGATCCTGGTGGCGCCCGCGAGCGCCGGCTTCATGGCGAAGCTCGCCCATGGCCTTGCGGACGACGTGCTTTCGACCGCGTGCCTCGCGCGCAACTGCCCGTTGCTCGTGGCCCCGGCGATGAACCGCGAGATGTGGGACAACCCGGCGACGATGCGCAATGTCGCGACACTCCGCGCCGACGGCGTGACAGTGCTCGGCCCGGCGGCCGGCGACCAGGCGTGCGGCGAAGTCGGCATGGGCCGGATGCTCGAGCCGGAAGAGCTGCTGGAAGCGGTGCTCGCCTTCCTCGCCCCCAAGCGGCTCGCCGGGCGCAAGGTGATCGTGACCGCGGGGCCCACGTTCGAGGCGATCGACACCGTGCGCGGCATCACCAACCTGTCGTCCGGAAAGATGGGCTATGCGATCGCCGATGCGGCCGCGTCGCAGGGCGCCGAAGTCACCCTCATCAGCGGCCCCAGCGCACTCACGCCGCCGGCCGCCGCGCACTTCGTCTATGTGACGAGCGCCGCCGAAATGGCCACCGCGGTGAAGGCGCACGTCGCCGAGGCCGACTATTTCTTCAGCGTGGCAGCGGTCGCCGACTACACGCCGGTCGCCACCTCGAAGAGCAAGCTGAAGAAGACCGGCGAACCGATGGAGTTGAAGCTGAAGCCCACCGAGGACATCCTCGCCTACGTCGCGACCCTGCCCGACGGGCCGTTCTGCGTGGGCTTCGCCGCCGAGAGCGAGAACCTCGCGGCCTATGCGCAGGCGAAGCGCGCGCGCAAGAAGATCCCGATGATCGTCGCCAACCTCGTGCAGCACACCATCGGCAAGGAGGAGAACGAGGTGACGATCTACGACGACCACGGGGCGCACGCCCTCGTGCGCGCGCCCAAGTCGAAGATCGCCCACGGCATCCTCGCGCACGCGCTGCGGCTCGCCGCGGAGCGGCCGGCATCCGCCGCCACAGTCACGCCGTTCAAGCAGGCATCCTGAAAAAGCTCGAGATCAAGGTTCTCGACGAGAGGATCCGCGCACATTTGCCCGCCTATGCGACGCCCGGCAGCGCGGGGCTCGATCTGCGCGCATGTTTGGGCGAGGCGATCACCCTCGGCCCCGGCGACAGCACCCTCATTCCGACAGGCCTGGCGATCCACCTCGACGACCCCGCGCTAGCCGCGGTGATCATTCCGCGCTCGGGCCTCGGCCACAAGCACGGCATCGTGCTCGGCAACCTCGTGGGCCTCATCGATTCCGACTACCAGGGACAGGTGCTCGTGTCGTGCTGGAATCGCGGCAAGGAACCGTTCGTGGTGAACCCGCTCGAACGCATCGCGCAGCTGGTGGTGGTGCCCGTGGTGCAGGTGGAGCTGAACGTGGTCGATTCGTTCGAGGCGAGCGCGCGCGGCGCGGGCGGCTTCGGCTCCACCGGGAAGCACTAGCTTGCGCGGCATCGTCGTCTTCGCGCACGGCGCACGCGATCCCGAATGGGCCCGTCCCTTCGAGAAGATCCGCGACCGGGTGCGCGCGAGCCGCCCCGAATGCCCGATCGAGCTCGCCTACCTGGAATTGATGGCGCCGACACTCGCGGAGGCGATCGCCTCGCTCGCAGCCGAGGGCGCCTCGTCGATCACCGTCTTCCCGCTCTTCATGGCCCAGGGCGGGCACCTCCGGAACGACCTGCCGCTGATCCTCGATGGCATCAGAAAGAGCCATCCCAACCTGCCGATCTCGCTCGAGACCGCGATCGGCGAAGTCCCGGAAATCCTGGAAGCAATCTCGGGCTGGATCCTCGAACGCGTGGACTGACTACTTCTTGCCGCAGATGGAGAAGCCGTCGTTCCAGCCCATCGAGTACTGTGCGTCGTCGGCGAAGCGCCCGGCGTCCTTGCGGGCGTATTGCGTGTGCTTGGCCGACTCGCAGCCATCGATGTAACCGTCACGAACCGCGGGCGGATAGCCGCTCAGGTTGTAGGTGGGCCGCGAGGCCTTGGCGCGCCGCTCCTGCGCCTGCACGGGAGACTCCGGAGCGCTGGGGGCCGGCGGCGGCGGGGGCAGGACCACGCAGCCCGCGGAAACCGCCAGCAAGACCATGATGGCGCGTCGTTTCATCTCATGTTCCATGCGTTAGCATTGCGTTCATGATGCTCTCCTTCCCATTCGACCGCTTGGCAGCTGCGCGGGTCCTGCTCGGCACCCTGCTGCTGGCCATGGGACTTGCCGCGCAGGCCGATGCCTTCGCGCGCACCTCCCACATCAAGGTGGCCTCCCATCCGCTCAAGGTGGAGATCGCCGCAAGCGATCCGGAGCGGGAAAAGGGCCTCATGTTCCGGCGCTCGATGAGCGCCAACGAGGGCATGCTCTTCATTTTCGACGAGCCGGCCTACCACAGCATGTGGATGAAGAACACGCTGATCCCCTTGTCGGTCGCGTTCGTCGACGCGCAGGGCGTGATCCTCAACATCCTCGACATGGAGCCCGAGACGCTCGACACCCACATGTCCGCGGGGCCGTCGATCTACGCGATCGAGACCAACAAGGGCTGGTTCGCGCAGAAAAAAATAAAGGCCGGCGACAAGGTCACCGGCCTTCCCCGGGGTCAGACCCCGATTCAAGCGCGTTGATGCCAGCCGGGTCGGCTGCGCTCCGCGAAACCGGGGTCTGACCCCGGTTTTCTCTTTACGCGCCGAAAATGGCGCGGCGGAAGATCCCGCCCGAGGCCACCATGAAGAACAGCATCGGCATGGACAGCGCCACGTTGGTGCGGGAAGCGAGGAAAGCCACGCGCCGCGCCTTGTTCTTCACCTCGTCCGTCGCCGGGACGATGCCGAGGATCTTCTTCTGGTTCGGCCAGATCAGCGCCCACACGTTGAACAGCATGATGATCCCGAGCCACGCGCCGATGCCGATAGGCACGTAGGCGCGCTCCTTGAAGAAGAGCGCGTCGTCGATCTTGTCGCCGAGGATCATCGCGCCCATGAGCACCGTCACCACCGCGGACCAGCGGAAAAACAAGAGCGCTCGTGGGGCAACGTGCTTGGTGATGCCTGCGCCGGTCGGCGGCGTGTCGGCCGCGGCCTTCTTGAGCGCGTCGACCTGGACGAAATTGAAGTAGTAGAGAAGCCCGACCCACATGACGCCCGCCATGATGTGGACCCAGCGCCCGATTCCGTACTGCAGGAAGTCCATGCTCATCTCTAGGCTCCCATCATCGAGCGTGCGAGGTAATAGAGGATCACGGTCAGCACGAGGCCCGTGATGACGGTGCCCCACAGCGAGTCGAGAGGATTTTTCATCGGTTGTGCTCCTAGTGTGGGAAGACGCCTGCTGGCCGCGGATTCTAGCACGCGGCTGCCGGCGGGCAACCCAGAATCGCCGGAAAACCCCTACGGATTAAGGGGTTACAATGACCCCCGATGACCGACCCGCATCCCTACTCGCGGCTCACGCCCGACGTCGTGCTGAACGCCCTGGATGCCGCGGGCTTGCGTTGCGACGGCCGGCTGCTTGCGTTGAACAGCTACGAGAACCGCGTCTACCAGGTGGGCGTCGAGCCCGACGAGGGACCGGGCCTCGTGGTCGCGAAGTTCTACCGTCCGGCGCGCTGGAGCGACGCGCAGATACTCGAGGAGCATGCGTTCGCGGCCGAGCTGGACGCCGCCGAGATCCCCGTGGTCGCGCCGCTCGTGCTCGCGGGATCGACGCTCACGCACGCCGCGGGCTTCCGCTTCGCGGTCTACCCGCGCCGCGGCGGCCGTGCCCCGGAGCTCGACGATGGCGAGGTGCTCGAGTGGCTCGGACGCTTCATCGGCCGCATCCACGCGGTGGGCGCGACGAAGGCGTTCCGTGCCCGGCCGGTGCTCGACATCGCAAGCCTGGGAGATGAGCCGCGCGCATTCCTGCTCGCGTCGGGACTGATTCCGCCGGACCTCCTCGCCGCCTGGCGTCAGGTGGCGGACCTTGCGCTGGAAGCCGTGCGCCACGCGTTCGCGCGCGCCGGAAAAGTCGCGGCGATCCGGCTGCACGGCGATTGCCATGCGGGCAACGTGCTGTGGACTCCAGCGACGGGAAACTCCAGCGGCGGCCCGCATTTCGTCGATCTCGACGACAGCCGCACGGGCCCGGCGGTGCAGGACCTGTGGATGCTGCTCTCGGGCGACCGCGACGAAATGGGGCGCCAGATGGGCCGCATCCTGAAAGGTTACGAAGACTTCATGGAGTTCGACGACCGCAGCCTCAACCTCGTCGAAGCCTTGCGCACGCTGCGCCTGCTGCATTACTCCGCGTGGCTCGCGCGCCGCTGGGACGATCCCGCGTTCCCGATCGCGTTCCCGTGGTTCAACACGGCGCGCTACTGGCAGGACAGGATCCTGGAGCTTCGCGAACAGGTGGCGGCAATGCAGGAGCCTCCTGTCGCCCCCGCGTGAACCCCCTGTCCCCCGCGTGAACCCCCTGTGTCCCCCGCGTGAACCCCCTGTGTCCCCCGCGTGAACCTCCTGTCGCCCCGCGTGATCCTCCTGTCGCCCCCGCGTAGGCGGGGGCCCAATCTCCGTTACTTCCGATGCATCGGGTTCCGCCTTCACGG
>JBDSRZ010000276.1:0-2847 GCA_039929025.1 Usitatibacter sp.
ATCGAAGTCGACACCCTGGTCCGCCTGCGTCACCGTCTCGAGGAAGAGCTTCAGGTAGCCGCGGGGGGCCTGCGGCTCCACCACCGGACGCTCCTTGCGGCGCTGCTCCAAAATCGACTCCGACACCATTAATTCGAGCTCGCGGCGGGCGACGTCCAAGCGGATACGGTCGCCGCTCTCGACCCAGGCGAGCGGTCCACCGATCGCCGACTCGGGGGTTACGTGCAGCACGATGGTGCCCGCGGCGGTGCCGCTCATCCGCCCATCGGATATCCGCACCATGTCCTTCACGCCGGCGCGCGCGAGCTTCTTCGGGATCGGCAGGTAGCCTGCTTCCGGCATCCCGGGCGCGCCCTTGGGCCCGATGTTCTTCAGCACCAGCACGTCGTCGGCCTTCACGTCGAGGTCATCGCGGTCGATGCGGCTGGCGAGATCGGCGGCATTCTCGAACACCACCGCGCGCCCCTCGTGCTTCATCAGCTTCGCATCCGCCGCCGACTGCTTGATGATGGCTCCGCCAGGAGCGAGGTTGCCGCGCAGGACCGCGATCGCCCCCTGCGGATAGAGCGGGTCGGACATCGGGCGCACCACGTCCTGCCGGAACGCCGGGAATTCCTCAAGCTCCTCGCCCAGCGTGCGTCCGGTGACGGTGAGGGCGTCAAGGTGCAGCAGCGCCTTCAGCTCGCGCAGGATCGTCGGCACTCCGCCGGCGCGATGCAGGTCCTCCATGTAATGACGTCCCGAAGGCTTGATATCGACAAGCACCGGCGTGTCGCGCCCGAGTTCATCGAGGCGCGCCAGTTCCATTGGAATCCCAAGCCGCCCCGCGATCGCGGTGAGATGCACCACTGCGTTGGTCGAGCCGCCGATCGCGAGCAGTACGCGTAGCGCATTCTCGAAAGACTTCGCGGTGAGGATCCTGTCCGGGGTGAGATTGGTCTTCGCCATCTGCACGGCGACGGTGCCGGTCCTCTCGGCCACGCGGATGCGATCAGCGGTGACGGCCGGCGGCGTGGCACCCCCCGGCACCGTGATGCCGAGCGCCTCCGCCACGCATGCCATGGTGCTCGCCGTGCCCATCACCGAGCAGGTGCCGACGGAGGCGACCAGCTGGTTGTTGACGCGCGAAATCTCGTCGGCGTCGATCTCCTCGGCGCGATAGCGTCCCCAGTAGCGGCGGCAGTCGGTGCACGCGCCGACCCGCTCGCCATCATGGGAGCCGGTGAGCATCGAGCCGGTGACCAGCTGCACCGCGGGAACGCCCGCGGAGGCGGCGCCCATCAGCTGCGCAGGCACGGTCTTGTCGCAGCCGCCGATCAGGACCACCGCGTCCATCGGCTGCGCGCGGATCATTTCCTCGGTGTCGATCGACATGAGGTTGCGCAGGAACATCGAGGTCGGGTGCGCGAAGCTTTCGTGGATCGAAATCGTGGGGAATTCCATCGGCAGGCCGCCCGCGAGCATCACCCCGCGCTTGACCGCCTCGAGCAGCTGCGGCGTATTCCCATGGCAGGGGTTGTAGGCGCTGCCGGTATTTGCGATGCCGACCACCGGGCGCGAGAGGGCATCGTCGGTATAACCCGCGCCCTTGATGAATGCCTTGCGTAGGAAGAGCGAGAACTCGCGATCGCCGTAGCTGGTGAGGCCCTTCTCGAGGCCGCGGTCCTTCGGGTCGTCTTCGCTCATGGTGGATTCGATGATAGCGCGGCGCGCTCTGCCAATAATTCGCATCTGCGAGCCCCAACTTGATACTTGGGCTGGTGGTTCCGTTCGGGGCTGGAGGGCACCGCAGGTGCCCCCTGGCGCCTCGGGGCGCATGGAGGGGCTACCGTATAATTTGCTTTCCGCGCCGCCGACCCCTTCCCATGCCCCCGTCCGCTGAGAAGCCCATTCCCGCCACCCTCATTCCCGGCGACGGCATCGGGCCCGAAGTGGCCGATGCGACGCTCGAGGTGCTCGAAGCTGCCGGGGGCCCATTCGAATGGGACACGCAGACCGCGGGGGTCGCGGGACTGAAGAGCAAGGGCGATCCCCTTCCCATAGAGACCCTCGAGAGCATCCGCAAGACACGGCTCGCGCTGAAGGGCCCGCTCGCAACGCCCGTGGGCGGGGGCTTTCGCTCCTCCAACGTGCGCCTGCGCGAGGAGTTTCACCTCTACGCCAACCTGCGCCCGGCGCGCACGCTCGTCCCCGGCCGCTACGACAAGATCGACCTCGTCCTCGTTCGCGAGAACCTGGAGGGCCTGTACGTGGGCTTCGAGCATTACATCCCGATCGGCGACGACCCGCATGCGGTGGCGCTCGCCTCGGGCGTGAACACTCGCGCGGGCGGGCGGCGCATCTGCGAGTTCGCTTTCGACTACGCGGTGAAGAACAACCGCAAGAAGGTGACCCTGGTGCACAAGGCGAACGTGCTGAAGGCGCTTACCGGGTTGTTCCTGGAGACTGGCAAGGAAACCGCGGAGAAGTACAAGGGCCGTATCGAGTGCGACGAGCGCATCATCGACGCCTGCGCCATGCAGCTGGTGATGAACCCGTGGCAGTTCGACGTGATTGTGACCACCAACCTCTTCGGCGACATCCTCTCGGACTTGAACGCGGGCCTGGTCGGCGGCCTCGGCATGGCGCCGGCGGGCAACATCGGCGTCGATGCCGCGATCTTCGAGGCGGTGCACGGCTCCGCCCCCGACATCGCCGGCAAGGGGCTCGCCAACCCGCTGGCCCTCACGCTCTCGGCGGCGATGATGCTGGACCACGTGGGCCTCGCCGACAAGGGCAAGCTGGTGCGCGACGCCGTCGACAAGGTGCTGATGGTGGACAACGTGCGTACCGGCGACCTGGGCGGCA
>JBDSRZ010000277.1:0-2835 GCA_039929025.1 Usitatibacter sp.
CCTACGAGGCCTTCGCGCAGCAGACGCGCCGGCCGCGCGAATCGATGCCGCGCTACCCAAAGGAGTACCTCGGCGACCAGGACATGGCCGACATCTACGCCTACGTGTCCTCGTTCAAGCGCGGCGCAAAGAGCTCCGAGATCCCGCTGCTGAAAGAGTAGCTCTAGCGTCCCTGGCAGACCGCGTCCACCAGCGCGGGCGCCCCGCCCTTCACCACCGCCACCGCGCGCTGCAACGCGGCGCCCAGCTTGGCCGGATCGGTGATCGGTCCCTCGGCCCACACGCCCTGTGCCTGCGCGAGCTTGGCGTAGTCGATCGCCGGGTTGTCGATGATGTTGCCGACCCACGCCGTGTCGGGCCTGCGCTTGTGGATCGCAGCCATGCGCTGCAGGTGCATGATCTCCTGGTGATAGGCGCGATTGTTGTGCATCACGAAGAGCACCGGGATCTTGTGGTAGGCCGCCGTCCAGAGGATGCCGGGCGAATACATGAGGTCGCCGTCGGGCTGGAAAGTAACGGTGAACAGGCCTTTCGACTTGTTCGCGAGCGCCACACCCAGCGCCGCCGGGGCCGCGTAGCCCACGCCCTGCGCACCTGATCCTCCGAGCATATGGTGATAGTCGGTCGCGGGCCAAAGGCGCCGCGCCCAGGGGATGCGGTCGCTCACCGCCAGCGACCAGCGCTCGTTCCTGATCGCGTTCCAGGTTTCGGCGGCGAGACGCGCGGTGGTGATCGGCGCCAGGTCCCAGCCGATCGCGGCCTCGTCGCGCGCGCGGCGTTTTTGCTTCTGGTACGCGTCCTTGAGCTGCTCCCCGCGCGCCGTCCGGCGGCGTTTCATGTCGTCGGTCGAGAGCTTCCCTACTTCCTCGATGAGCGCCGGCAGGCTCGCCTGCGCATCGCCGTTGATCGCAAGGTCCACCGGCATGTAGCGCTGGTGGTCCTGGTAGTTGGAGCGGATGTAGACGTCCTGCATCGAGAGGTTCACGATGCGCACGTCCTTCTTCGCGCCGTAGCGGATTTCCTTGTGCGGATCGGACATCGAGTTGAATTGCCCCCACGGATCGCCCACTTCCAGCAGCAGCACCACGTCGGCCTCGCGCACCAGCGCGCGGCGCGCCTCGTTGTGGCAGAGCGGATGCGTCATCGGGAAATTCATCCGTCCGCCAAGGTCCACCACCGGCGCCTGCAGGGACTCGGCCAGCTCCACCAGGAGCTTCACGCCTTCCTGGTTGCGCGCGCAGCGGTCGGCGATGATCACCGGGTTCTGCGCTCCCGCGAGCCACTTCGCCGCCTCGGCGAGCGCCGCGCGCTCGCCCTGGGGCGGGCGCGAGCGCGAGAGCTTCGGGATCTTCAGGTTCTCCGCGTGGATCGCCTCTTCCTGCAGGTCCATGTCGCAATTGATGAGGACCGGCTCGGTGGGTGGCGTGGTCGCGACCTTGTAGGCGCGCACGGTGGACTCCGCGAAATGCTGCAGCGACATCGGGTAGTCGTCCCACTTCACGAAATCGCGCACCAGCAGCGCCGGGTCCTGCACCGAGTGGTTCCATTCGGTTCCCGGCCTGCGCTTCGCCGCGTCGAGGCCGTTGCCGGTAAAGATCATCACCGGGGCGCGATCGACCCACGCGTTGTAGATCGCCATCGCGGCGTGCTGGACTCCCACGCTGCCGTGGATCAGCGCCCCCATGGGCTTGCCCGCGGCCTTGGCGTAACCATGCGCCATCGCGACCGCGGCCTCCTCGTGCATGCAAGTGAGGAGCTCGGGCTTCCGGTTGCCGCCATAGTTCACCAGCGACTCGTGCAAGCTCCGGAAGCTCGAGCCCGGATTGGTCGCCATGTACTCGAGGTCGAGCGTCTTGATGACGTCCATCATGAAGTCCGAGCCGGGGCGTTCGATCACGATGTCGCCGGGGTGGGGCTTTTCCTTCTTCGATGGGGCCCCGGCCTTCGCCGGTGCGCCGGCGGCGGCGCTCGCCGGCGCTTCGGGCGATTGCGCGACTACGGTCGCCGCGGCGGTCGCGCCGATGCCGGCGGCGGCGCCTTTCAAAAAAGTGCGGCGATCGAGTCCGCTTTTCTTGTCGTCGTCCATGCGCTCACTCCTCCGTGCAGGGCTGAAATCGAGTCTATCATTGGTGCTGAGCGCAGGAACGTCGTTCCACTTCGAAGAACCAGGTCCGGAGAAGCACGTCAGATGATCGACAAGCGTGTCGCCACGGCCGACGCCGCCCTGGCCGATGTCGCCGACGGCATGACCATCATGATCGGCGGCTTCGGCACCGCCGGCATGCCCGTGGAGCTGATCGATGCGCTCCTCAGGCACGGCGCGCGCGACCTCACGATCATAAACAACAATGCCGGCAACGCCGACATGGGGTTGGCACTGCTCCTGAAGGAGCGGCGCGTGCGAAAGATCATCTGTTCGTTCCCGCGGCAGACGGATTCGTGGCACTTCGACAAGCTCTACAAGGAGAAGGCGATCGAACTGGAGCTGGTGCCGCAGGGCAACCTCGCCGAGCGCATCCGCGCCGCGGGCGCGGGGATCGGCGCCTTCTTCTCGCCTACCGGCTACGGCACGCTGCTCGCCGAAGGCAAGGAGACGCGCGAGATCGACGGTCGCCACTACGTGCTCGAGTATCCGCTCCACGCGGATTTCGCCCTGATCAAGGCGGACCGGGCCGACCGCTGGGGCAACCTCACCTATCGCAAGACCGCACGCAACTTCGGCCCCATCATGGCCTCGGCCGCGCGCTGCACCGTGGCGCAGGTGCGGCGAATCGAGCACCTCGGCGCGCTCGATCCGGAAGCGGTCGTCACGCCCGGCATCTTCGTGAAGCGCAT
>JBDSRZ010000278.1:0-7439 GCA_039929025.1 Usitatibacter sp.
CGCCGAGCGGCGCCTGAACGCCCTCGAGGATCGGGCCTACCTCCAGCGGCTTGCCGAGGAGTGGTGAGATCGCAAGATTGACGCCAATGATGTCAGGTCATTGGCGACGAGTTTGGCGGAGAGGGAGGGATTCGAACCCCCGGATGGTGTGACCCATCAACAGATTTCGAGTCTGCCGCAATCGACCACTCTGCCACCTCTCCGGTGATGGTCGAAGGGGCCGATTTTAGCAGCTTTGGTATCCTTGACGCGTTCCCCCCTGCGGTCTGATCCCATCTTGCGCATCCCGTATTGGACGCCCGAAGCCGCCCCCCGTGACGACGCCCTGCTCGAGGCGATCCGCAAACGCCGCGGCGGCAAGTTCATCAACCTCGACCTCGCGCTTTTGTGGAGTGAGCCGCTGGCGCGCGGCTGGAACGCCCACCTCGGCGCGGTGCGGCGCGAGTTCGCGGTCGATGCGCGCCTGAAGGAGCTCGCGATCTGCACCGTGGCCCGCATCACCGGCGCGGATTACGAGTTCAACCACCACTGGCCGGAGTACGTTGGTGCCGGCGGCGATGACGCGCTGCGCCCGAGGATCATGGACCCCGACAGCGCCGCGACCGACACCGAGTTCTCCCTCGACGAGCGTCTCGCCGTGCGCTATGCGATCACCATGACCCGCGATGTCGCCGTGCCGGATTCGCTCTTCAAGCTCCTCCGGGAGCGCTTCTCCACCACCGAGCTGGTCGAGCTCACCGCCGCGATCGCCACCTACAACATGGTGGCGCGCTTCCTGGTCGCGCTCGGCGTGGAAGACGAGCGCAAGGCCGCCCCATGAGCCGCATCATCCACCGCAGCCTCAAGGCAAAGCTTCCGGTCGCGGTCGCGGCGAAAGGAATCACCGTCACCGACCGCGACGGCAAGGCCTATATCGACGCGAGCGGCGGCGCGGCGGTGTCGTGCCTCGGGCACGGACACCCCGACGTGATCGCGGCGATGCACGCGCAGATCGATCGCGTGGCGTACGCGCACACCAGCTTCTTCACCACCGAGGTCGCGGAGGAGCTCGCCGACCGGCTGGTCGCCGACGCGCCCGGCATGGCCCACGTGTACCTGGTCTCCGGCGGCTCGGAGGCGGTGGAAGCCGCCCTCAAGCTCGCGCGCCAGTATTTCGTCGAGACCGGACAGCCGGAGCGCAACGTTTTCATTGGCCGGCGGCAGAGCTATCACGGCAACACGCTCGGCGCGCTCGCGGTCGGGGGCAACGAGTGGCGGCGGCGCCAGTTCGCGCCGCTGCTGATCGAGGTGGGCCGCGTCTCGCCCTGCTACGAGTACCGCGACCGGCGCGAGACCGAGACCGCGGAGGAGTACAGCGAACGGCTCGCGGCCGAGCTGGAAGCGAAGATCCGGGAGATCGGCCCGAAGCGCGTGATCGCCTTCGTCGCCGAGCCGGTGGTGGGCGCCACGCTCGGTGCCGTGCCGCCGACGCCGGGTTACTTCCGCCGCGTGCGCGAGGTCTGCGACCGCCACGGCATCCTGCTGATCGCCGACGAGGTGATGTGCGGCATGGGGCGCACGGGCACGCTGCACGCCCTCGAGCAGGAAGGCATCACGCCCGACCTCGCGACCATCGCCAAGGGATTGGGCGGCGGCTACCAGCCGATCGGCGCGGTGCTCGCGTCGGCGCGCATCGTGGAGGCGCTGAAGCGCGGCACCGGCATGTTCCAGCACGGCCACACCTATATCGGCCACCCGGTCGCGGCCGCTGCGGCGCTCGCGGTGCAGAAGGTGATCGAGCGCGATGGCCTCCTCGCGCGGGTGAAGGCGAATGGCGCCTACCTCGCCGAGCGCCTGCGCGCCGCGTTCGCACGCCATCCCTACGTCGGCGACATCCGCGGGCGCGGCCTCTTCATGGGCATCGAGCTGGTGGAAGACCGCGACAGCAAGCGCACCTTCGATCCCGCCCTCAGGCTGCACGCCAAGGTGAAGGCCGAGGCGATGAAGCAGGGTCTCATGTGCTATCCCATGGGCGGCACCATCGACGGACAGCGCGGCGACCACGTGCTGCTCGCCCCCCCGTTCATCACCACCCGCGAGGAGCTGGACACCATCGTGCAGCGGCTCGCGGCCGCCATTGACTCAAGCACCGCGGCGCTCGAGCGCGCCGCATAGTCGTCCCACGCAGTCACACACAACACAACAGGAGAACCCATGAGGCCGAACCCCGTATCCCTCCCTCGCCGGCTGGCGTTACGCGTCGCTTGCGCCACCGCGCTTGCCGCCGCCTTCATCCCCGCCGATGCGGCCGCGCAGCAGAAGTACCTCACCATAGGCACCGGCGGCGTGACCGGCGTCTACTACGCCGCGGGCGGCGCCATCTGCCGCCTGGTCAACAAGGACCGCGCCAAGCACGGCATCCGCTGCTCGGTGGAATCCACCGGCGGCTCGGTGTTCAACATCAACACCATCAAGGCCGGAGAACTCGACCTCGGCGTCGCCCAGTCCGACGTGCAGTACAACGCCGCCAAGGGCCTGGGCCCGTTCAAGGACGGCGGCGCCTATGGTGACCTGCGCGCGGTGATGTCGCTTCACCCCGAGCCCTTCACGGTGCTCGCGCGCAAGGAGGCGAACATCAAGGGCTTCGCCGACTTCAAGGGCAAGAAATTCAACGTCGGCAACCCCGGCTCGGGCACGCGCGCCTCGCTCGAGGAGCTGATCGCCGCCATGGGCTGGAAGCTCTCCGACTTCGCCCTCGCTTCCGAGCTCAAGGCCGACGAGCATGGCTCCGCGCTTTGCGACGGCAAGATCGACGGCTTCTTCTACGGCGTGGGCCACCCCTCCGCCAACATCCAGGATCCGACCACGACATGCGGCGCCAAGCTGGTGTCCGTGACCGGCCCGGCGGTGGACAAGCTGGTGAAGGACAAACCCTACTACGGCTTCGCCACCATCCCGGCCGGCCTCTACCCGAACAATCCGCAGGAGACCAAGACGTACGGCGTGCTCGCCACGCTCGTCTCGTCGAGCAAGGTCCCGGCGGAATCGGTATACGTCGTGGTGAAGGCCGTATTCGACAACTTCGAGGAGTTCAAGAAGCTGCACCCCGCGTTCGCGAGCCTCAAGCCCGAGGACATGGTGGCCAACGGCAACTCGGCCCCGCTGCATGAGGGCGCCGCGCGGTATTACAAGGAGAAGGGCTGGATCAAGTAACGCGCAGCGACGACGCCTGTCGGGGCGGGCATCGAAGCCCGCCCCGTTTCGTTGCGAAGGGGGAGCCATGGAAGAAAAAGAGGCGATCAAGCCGTCGGCGGATCTGCAGCAGATCGTCGCGGAAGCCGACACCGGCGGACGCAAGGTCGGCGGCGGCGTCGGAGCCCTCATTTTCTGGGTCGCGGTCGGCTGGTCGCTGTTCCAGCTCTGGTATGCCTCTCCGCTGCCCTTCACCTTCCGCTTCGGCATCCTCAACGACACCGAGGCGCGCTCGCTGCACCTGGCGGTCGCCCTCTTCCTCGGATACCTCTGCTACCCGGCGCTGAAGAGCTCGTCCCGCACCTCGGTCGCTTGGTACGACTGGATACTCGCGGTGGTGAGCGCCTTCGCCGCAGCCTATTTCCTGCTCTTCTACGCGGAGCTCGCGACACGGCCCGGCCAGCCGACCCTCACGGACATCGTCGTGGCCACCAGCGGCCTCGTGCTGCTCCTCGAGGCCACGCGCCGAGCGGTAGGCC
Organism: Usitatibacter sp.; assembly: GCA_039929025.1. GTDB lineage: Bacteria > Pseudomonadota > Gammaproteobacteria > Burkholderiales > Usitatibacteraceae > Usitatibacter. The sequence continues at coordinate 3,711 of JBDSRZ010000278.1, forward strand.
TGCCGATGACGGTGCTCGCGATCATCTTCCTCGTCTACATCATGGCCGGGCGCTACATGCCCGACGTCATCGCCCACAAGGGCGCCTCGCTGGAACGGATGCTCTCGCACCAGTGGCTGACCACCGAGGGCGTCTTCGGCGTGGCCCTCGGCGTCTCCTCCAGCTTCATCTTCATCTACGTGCTTTTCGGCGCGCTGCTCGACCGCGCCGGCGCCGGCAACTACATGATGCAGGTGTCGATGGCCCTCCTCGGCCACCTGCGCGGCGGCCCTGCAAAGGTGGCGGTGGTCTCCTCGGGGCTGAACGGGCTCATCTCCGGCTCCTCGGTTTCGAACGTGGTCTCGGGCGGCATCTTCACCATCCCGCTGATGAAGAAAGCCGGCTACGGCGGCGTCAAGGCGGGCGCGATCGAGACCATGAGCTCGGTCAACGGCCAGATCATGCCCCCGGTGATGGGCGCCGCCGCGTTCCTGATGGTCGAGTACGTCGGCATCCCTTATTCGGAAGTCTGCAAGCACGCGTTCCTGCCGGCGGCGCTCTCCTACATCTCGCTCTTCTACATCGTGCACCTCGAGGCGCTGAAGATGGACATGCGCCCCTTCGTGCGCGTGCGCGAGCGCGGCATGCGCGACACACTGGTCGCCTGGGGCCTGGGCATCTCGGGAACCATCGTGGCGATGTGCGCCATCTACTTCGCCGCGGAGGCGGTGAAGGGCCTCGCCGGGGAGGCCGCGCCCTGGATCCTCGGCCTGCTGCTCGCGGCGCTCTACGTCTGGTCGATCCGCGTGGCCGCCCGCTGCCCGGACCTGCCTCAGGACGTCGACGTGAACAATACCGTGCTGCCGGCCACCTGGCCCACCGTGAAGGCGGGGCTGCACTTCATGATTCCCATCGGCGTCCTCATCTGGTGCCTGATGGTCGAAGAGCTCTCGCCGGCGCTCTCGGCCTTCTGGGCCACCGTGGTCCTGATGGCGCTGATGGTCACGCAGGGCCCGCTCATCACCCTTTTCCGCGGCCAGAACGCGGCCGTCGCGAAGGAGGCCAGGGCCGGCGCGTGGCAGGTCATCGAGGGGTGCAACGATGGCGCGCGCAACATGATCGGCATCGCCATCGCCACCGGCACGGCCGGGATCATCGTCGGCGGCATCACGCTCACCGGGCTCGGCCTGCGCATGACCGACTTCGTCGAGCTGGTGTCGATGGGCAACGTGGTGGTGATGCTGCTGTTCACGGCATTCGTCTGCCTGGTGCTTGGCCTCGGAGTCCCGACGACCGCGAACTACATCCTGGTCGCCACGCTGATGGCACCGGTGATCGTGGAGCTCGGCGCCCAGTCGGGGCTGGTGATCCCGCTCATCGCCGTGCACCTGTTCGTCTTCTACTACGGGATCATGGGCGACATCACGCCGCCCGTAGGGCTCGCGAGCTTCGCCGCCGCGGCCATCTCCGGCGAGGACCCGATAGCGACCGGCATCCAGGGCTCCCTCTATGCCCTGCGAACGGTGATCCTTCCCTTCGTCTGGATCTTCAATCCCACGCTTCTGCTGATCGACGTGAACGGCTACCTGGAGCTCGCCATCGTCGTATTCGGCGCCACGGTCGCCTGCCTGGCATTCGCGGCGGCCACCATGGGCTGGTTCCAGACCCGCAGCCGCTGGTGGGAGACGGGGCTGCTGCTGGCCGCCGTGTTCATGCTGTTCCGGCCAAACTTCTTCATGGACCAGATCTATCCGCCCTACGTCGACCGTCCGGCGAAAGACCTTTACTCGATCGTGAAGGAGATTGCGCCCGACACCAACCTCGTGCTGGTGATCGAGGGCGCGAACATCGAGGGCGAGGAGCTGCGCAAGACCATCTCCGCGCGCCTCGGCAAGGCGGGGGAGGCGCGCGCGCGGCTTGCCGACGCCGGCGTGACCTTCAGCGTGCTGGGCGACGAGGTCCGCATCGGCACGGTCAGGTTCGGCAGTCGCGCGAAGCGCGGCGGCTTCGAGCAGGGGTGGAAGGTGGTGGCGATCAAGACGCCCGCGGATGCGCCCTCGGATTACTGGTTCTTCCTGCCGGCCCTCGCCATCATCGCCTTCGTCTGGTTCATCCAGCGCCGGCGCGTTGCCGCCCTGCCGCCCGAAGCGCCAACAGTCGCGAACGCGTGAGGCGCGACTTCATCGCACGCATCTCGCCGGAGGAACTTTCCGGGCAGGCGCGCGAGGATCACTGCGCGCCGCACCAGGCATGGATGAACCTCACCAGGTGGCCGATGCAGTCGAGATACTCCCCGATGGGGATGTGCTCGTCGGCCTTGTGCGCCTGCGCGATGGTGCCGGGCCCGAAGATCATCGCCGGGATGCCGCCCTGGTTCACCAGGTGGCGCATGTCGCAGGCGAAGGGCCCCGGATGCACGCTCCCATCGCACCCGTGGGCGCCGAGAAGCCCCGCCATGCAGCGCGCATGCAGCACGTCGCCGCGCTGCCTGGTCGAATCGTCGTGGTGCAGGAACTCCAGCACCGCCGGATTCTGGCGAAAGAACGAGTCGGCCGCGTTCACGTTCGCCAGGCGCTCGCGGAAGGCGCGCATCACGTCCAGCACCGAGCCGACATCGGGCATGAAGTAGGCGCCGCCGCGGATGACGGTGCGGTTGGCCGTCACCGTCTCGTAGGTTCCGCCCGCGATCTTGCCCATCACCAGCGCGAAGGGCGCCACGCCATCGGCAAGCGTCCCGATCTCGCGGTTGTAGTCGCGCTCGAGGGCGAGCAGCGCCTCGATCACCGCCGGCAGCTTCTCGATCGCGCTCACGCCCTCCTGCGCGGCGCCGCGCCAGCGCGCACCGGGCGAGCGCGGCACCCCGGGCACGCCTACCTGCCAGTAGAGCCCGCCGGGATGGTCGAGCGAGATGCGGCTCTCGGTGGGCTCGAGCACGATGGCCGCGTCGGCGGTGATGCCGCGCGCCACCAGGTCGAGCGTGCCGTTGCCGGCGTGCTCCTCGTTCACGACGCTCTGCACGATCACGTCGCCCTTGAGGCGCACCCCGGCCTCCCGCAGATAGGTGACCGCCATCAGCGCGGCGATCAGCCCCCCCTTCATGTCGGAGGTGCCGCGGCCGTACATGCGGCCGTCCTCGATCTCCGCGCCGAAGGGCGCGTGGCGCCATTCGCCGGCGGGCTCGACGGTCACGCAGTCGATGTGGCCGTTGAGGATCAGCGAGCGCCCTCCCCCGGTGCCCGCGAGGCGGCCGACGACATTGGGCCGGCCACGGTAGTTGAGGACGTTCTCGAGGCCGCTCGCCTGGAGCGCCGCGTGCGTCGGCAGCTCCTCGTAGGGCAGGATGAGGTCGTGCTGCCAGTGCGTCGGATACTGCGCGACGCCCGGGAATTTCTCGAAGATGAGGCCCACGTCGGGCTCGCGGGAATCCACCTCGGCGCCGATGCCCCGCAGGAGCTCGGCGATGCGTGCCTGGGCCGCGCCTTCCTCGCCCGTGAGGCTCGGGATGCGCACCATCTCGGCGAGCATTCCGATACTGCGCTCGCGGTTGCGCGCGGCATGTCCCAGGGCGGTCTCGAGCAACTTCGCGTCGGGCGCGGCGACTTCGGTCATGACGTCCTCCGGGGATTCAGGTGAGGCGGGTGAGGAAGATGCCCAGCACCACGAGGGCGATGGCGAGGACGCGCAGCGGGCCCAGGCGCTCCTTGAAGATGAATACGCCGAGCAGCGCGGCGAAGATCACCGAGGTCTCGC
>JBDSRZ010000279.1:0-5685 GCA_039929025.1 Usitatibacter sp.
GCGGCGCGGGCGCGGGGCCTCAGCTATAGCGTGGCCTTTGCCAATAATGACCCTGCGCTGATGATCAAACTGGTGGACGGCATTGCGACCGATAAAACGGGCGCGATGGTAGTGGCGCCAATCGATCCGCCGTCGCTGGCACCGGCTCTGAAGAAGGTCATCGGCGCGGGCGCCTATCTGGGTGCCATCGTGGCGCCGCCGGCGACGTCTGTTCTGAACGCGCCGCAATATCTGACCGGCAAAGTGCTGGCGGAAGCGGCGGCAACTTACATTCGCACCCGGCTTGGCGGAAAGGCCAAGGTTGTGCTGCTGACGCATGACAGCCTGCAATTTCTGGCGCCGCGTTTCACCGCAATGCGCGATACGCTGCGGACACTGCCGGGCGTGACGATTGTGGCCGACATTTCGCCCGCCACGGTCGACAAGGAAGGCGGATCTCGCACGATGAAGACGATCCTGCTGGCGCAGCCGAATATCGATGTGGTGCTTGGCGCGGACACGGTGGTGCTGGGAGCGCTGGCGGCATTGCGCGAAGCGGGCAAGGCGCGGGCGGACCAGTTTTTGGGCGGTATCGACGGCGAGCAGGAAGCGGTCGTCGAAATCAAAAAAGGCGGCAGCCCCTACAAGGCGAGCATCAGCCTTGCTTCATCCATATTTGGTTATGCGATGGGCCAGCAGGCCGCTGATTGGCTGGACGGGAAATCCATCCCGCAGGCAATGGATATCCTGCCGCAGGCGCTCACCGTCAACAACATCGCGGGCTACGAACGCGATACGGCCAACCCGGGCGAGGTGTATGCCGATCCGTCGCGGCGCGCGTCTTATCTGAAGATGTACGGCAATATCTGTTTCGATACGCGCGAAAACTATATTAATTTTCCTTGGTCATCAGAAACTAAATAGTTCCATCGCAGTGGCCGCCTTGGTTGCGCCACAACGTTTCGCGACTGTCGCTGCTCTGCTACCCTGACATTTCGGGGCCGCCCCAGCTCTGAAGGCGTGCAGCGCCCCGCCGAGGCCCGCCCGCGACCTCGCACAGAATCGAGCAGCCCGCCAGCCATGACCGCCAACCCTTTCGTCATCCTCTACGTCGAAGACAATGCCTCCATCCGCGAGTCGTTCGCCGAAGTGCTCGCCACTCCCGAGCGCCGGATCGTGTGTGTGGCTGACGCCGCCAGCGCGCGCGAGGCGCTGCGCGAGCAGAACGTGAACCTCCTGATGACCGACATCAACCTGCCCGACGGCTCGGGCCTCGACGTGGCGCGCGAGGCCCTTCGGCAGAACCCGAAGCTGCCGGTGATCGTCTGCTCCGGGCATGACTTGAGGGACGTGACCCGGTCGCTCGGCCCTACCGCTCATCCGCTGAGGAAACCCGTCGACCTGGACGAACTCGAGGCGCTGGTGGAGCGGCTCGCGCGATGAGTGACTTGACTGCCGGCGGCCGCCGGGCGGCGGTGCGGTTTTGATGGCCGAGGCGGATGCAGCTATCCACCATTGCGTGAAGTCGGGTCTGGGTCGATAGCGGTCCTTCTCGTGGGGTTCAGAGGGTCATAACCTCAGCAGCGTGTGACCGTCTGCACGCCTACAGGCGGGGGTCGCAGGCTCAGGTTGGTTTAATTGAACCGTTAATCAGGAAAATCGGCCTACGCCATCTTGGTCGTCAAATGTTTTGATTCCTCTCACTTCGAGAGGATTCCAAGCATTTCGAACGGTGGCTCGATGGCCGCTATCGGCCAGAAGCGGCCCCGTCGTTATAGACGGCAACTGCAGGACTCGCATTACGCACTTCTTAGGGGGCACGCCGGCGCGCCTACTTCATTGACCCGGTGATCTCGATCGCTTTGGCGACCAGGGGTTTCGCCCAGGTCGGCGTGGAACGAAGGCTCTCCGGGCCCAGGATGCGCCCGCCCTCGAGATGCAGAAGGAGCCGCGGTTTCGGGCGGCGTCCAACCACCGGATCGCTCTCGATCGAGTTGTCGTAGATCCGAAGGGAGGCGAGCTTTGGCATCAGCCACACCAGGTTCTCGCGGCTCCCGTCGTAGCGCCGGCGAATGTCGGCCTCCGGGATGTCGTGGCCACCCGCCCTCACCCGGGCTCGTACCCGCGCGAGATGCAGCTCCACGCTCTCCAGGCCCACGAACCAGATGTGGACGGACCCGCCGGCCTCAGCCGCCTCCGCCAACATGCCCGGGATGGTCTTGGCCCCCAGGGTCGACTCGAAGATGAAATCCTTGCGCTCATCGATCGCGCGGCGCAACCGATCCGCGCCCGCCTTCCAGGCCAGGCTGTTGGCCTCCCGCTGGGAGAGGGACGCATCCTGCGCCCGGATCGCGCGCGCGGCCTCATCGGGATTGTAGTAGTCGGCGCCGGCGGCCCGCAGCATGGCGCCACCGATGCTGCTCTTGCCCGCGCCGTTCACGCCGGCGAGGACCCGGATGGTGAATTCGGCGTTAGGCAGAGCGGCGACGCGCCTTGCGGGGCGGACGGGCGGCCGCTACCGCAGCGCGCCCCATATCCTCCGGAGTGGCGGCGAAGGCGGCCTCGGCCGCGCGCTTGGAGGCGGGTTTCTGCATGCCCTCGAACATGGCGTCGAACCGGGCCTCGAGGGCGCCCAGCCCAGGATCTCGAGCTCGCGCGAGCGCCTCAAAGTCGTCGTACGAGATGATGACTACACGCTTCGCGCGGTGCTTCGTGATGACCACAGGGCGCCCGGCCGCCGCTTGGTCCACGATCGCGCCCGGCGCATTCTTGAGCCGGCTGGCGGGGATGGGCTCCAAGCTGCGCATGTCGCCGTTGGCGGTGCGGAATTTCAGGACGTCGGTCATGCTCACTCCTTTGTACCTATTATAGGCATTTTGGGCGATTTGGGCCTATCAAGCGTTCTTCAACGGTCGGGCGGGGCACCGCCTACACGTTAACTCTTGCACCACTTCTCCGGGACACGACCTTGGCGAGCAGCCTGAACTCGCACTGCGCGTGGCGGTTGGCCCAATTTCAGGGTTTGGATCGCTTGGAGACGTGATGCTTGAGACCTTCTTCGCCCGCGCCCTCAAGGATCTCGAGGTACGGCGTGAAACGGAACAGCATCCCACGCCGCTTGCCTGTGAATTCTTGCAGCCACTCAGCCTCGACGAGCTGGCGTAGCGCCGCGATCGCGGTATCGAATGAAACGTCGAGGCGTTTCTTCACCGCGTTTGCGCTGAGGACCGGGTATTCGAACATGATCTTCGCGACTTGGACCGAGCTGGGGGTAAGCGCACGAGCGCTCCCATCCACTCGCTCGCGCAGTTCGAGGATGCTCTTGGTGGTTTGGGTCGCTTCTTCGGCCGCCGTTCGCAACGCGAGCCAGAAAAACTTGAGCCACCCGGCCCAATCGCCCTTCTCGCGGACTGCTGTGAGCCGATCGTAGTATTCACGACGATTGTCTCTGAAGAAGAGGCTCGGATAGAGGAATGGCCGCTCGAGGACATGGTCCCGCGCAAGCATCAGCGGAATCAGCATCCGGCCCAGACGTCCGTTCCCGTCGTGAAACGGATGAATGGTTTCAAACTGCGCATGCGCAATGCCACAGGCAACGAGCGGCGGGTGTCCTTGATATTCGTTGAGGTAGTAGTTCAGGTTGTGGAGCGCCAGGTGCATGCGCTCCACGGGTGGCGGAACGTAAATCGCGCGCTCGATCGGCGTATTGCGTGCTCCGATCCAGTTCTGCTCAGTGCGAAATTCGCCTGGCTGCCGTTCGCCATCGCCTAAGTCGCTCATCAATACCTGGTGAAGCTCGCGAATGAGATCCATCGAAAGACCCCTCTGGCTCATCGCAGGGTATCCGCGCTTGAGCGCCTCTACGTAGCGCACAACAGCGGCCGCGTCCTGGTTGCTTCCGTCGGGCGACTCCTCGAATTGCAGGACGTCATCGAGCGTGCATTCGATGTTCTCGATCTGAGAGCTGAGAACGGCTTCCTTGCGCACGTACATCGCGATGAAGAGGTCGGGGTTTGGCAGTTGTGCCGCGAGCCCGGAGAGCCGTCCGAGCGCTTCGCTGGCGCCTGCCATGACGCCCGTCGTCGCCATGTCAAAAGCGAGGTCGGGCGCCGGCGGCAGCGGGTTGGGCATGAATGCCAGATACCCGCCTGGCTGGCGCTCGGTTTTTCCGGAGGTCGATTGGAGAGGGTCCATATTCGTAAATTATATCATAAACTCGAATATGAAGTCTTTTTTAAGGCCGTTATTCGAATTCCCAAAACACTATTTTGGAACAAGCCTAAACAACCGAATAGCGTCGACGAAATCTGGGCCGGTATTCGAGCCTTGACACGTTGGAATTCCTTACTTTATAGTAAGGAATGGCCACGGCAACACTCACCAGCAAGGGACAGATCACCCTTCCCAAGGAGGTTCGGGAAGCCCTGGGCGTGGCGGCAGGCGATCGGGTGGAGTTCGTGGCCGAGGAGAAGGGCGCGTACAGGGTTATCGCGGCCACGCGCGACATCCGTCACCTGAAAGGCATGGTCGCCAGCCCGGCCAAGCCGGTCAGCATCGAGGCGATGAACCGCGCGGCGGCGCGCGCGGGTTCGGGCAAGTGATCGGCCTCGACACCAACGTCGTCATCCGTTACATCGCCCAGGACGACCCGCGCCAGTCCGCGGCCGCCACCCGCGTCATGGAGAGGACGCTGTCGGCCGAGGACCCGGGCTTCATCGCCCTCATCACCGTGTGCGAGATCGCGTGGGTGCTGTCCGAGTGTTATCGGGCCGATCGCGCCCGCATCCGCGAGGTGATCGAGGGGTTGCTGGGTACGAAGCAACTCGTGGTGGAATCCGCCGAGTTGGTGTGGAAGGCGCTGCGTGCCTGCGAGGGTTCGCCCGCGGATTTGAGCGATGCCTTGATCGGCGAGGTGGCGGCGAGGCACGGCGCCGGAAAGGTGCTCACCTTCGACAAGGCGGCGGCCAGGCTTGCGACCTTCGCGCATCTGGCCTGAGCGATCGAGGCGCCCGGCCGAGCCCTCATTGCCCTCGTCGCAATTCCTGCAGCAACCGCCCCAGCGCTTCGCGGTCGATCCGGTCCTTGTCGCGAAAGGTCGTCTTGGTCTTGAGCAACCCCTCGATGTCGAGGGTAACGATCGGGACGCCCTCGATCGCGGTGGTCACGACGTGGGGTTGCAGCGATTCATAGGTCTCACCGTTCGCGGCGAAGAGGATGTCCACCAGCAGGTCGTCGGCGATCCGGATGTTCTCGGGATCGCCCGATATCTGTTCGAACCATGCCGGGTCGAGGTCACGAGAGCTCGCCAGGAAATCGAGGGCACGCATCGCGCGCTGCCCATTGTCTGCCGACGCGGGTAGCAGCAGGTCGATGTCCTCGGTATTCCGGAGGAAGCCGTTGAGGCGCACGGCATGGCCGCCGACCAGGATGTAGCGGACGCCTTCTTCGTGAAAGCGCCGCAGCAGATGGAGAAGCTGATCCGATTGCGCGGCCACCCGGGATGCTCAGCGCGCGAGCGGGATTCGGGGTGAATTGATGCGCCGCGCGATCTCGAGGGCGCGGCGGTCGTCCATCCGGTTCAACTCCGTGTGCGTGGCGCGAATCACGCCGCGGGTGTGCGGCGCGACGGTGGCCGCAAGCCTGCGATCCAGCGCGCGTCCCCTGCGCCAGGCCTCGGCGGGGTCGGTCACGAACTCGCTGCGATCC
>JBDSRZ010000280.1:0-10057 GCA_039929025.1 Usitatibacter sp.
GGATGTCCACGCTCGAGGCCTGCTCGATCGCCGAGACCAGCGCCGCATGCCGGATCACGCCCACGAAGCGTCCGTCGACGTTGACCACGGGCACCTCGGTGATCGGCTTCTGCTGCAGGAGCGCCACCACCTCTTCCTGGGGATCGAGCGCCTGCACGGCGGCGATCAGCGGGCGGGTGACCTCGCGCAGCGGACGCGCGTCATCGGTGACCGCGAGGTCCTGGATCTCGACGCGGCCCGTGAGCTGGCCCTCGTCGTCGACCACGAAGAGCTCGCGCATCCCGTGGCGTCGCATGGACCGCAGACGAGCGAGCGCCTGGCCGACGGAAAGGCTTTCGTGCAACGGGCTCGCGTCCGTGTCCATCAGTCGCCCTGCGGAGCGCTCCGGATAGCGCAAGAGGTCATGCAGCTCGCGCGACACCTGCGGATCGAGGCGGGCGAGGCGCCGTTCGCGCTCCTCGAGATCCCATTGCCCGGCCACCGCGGCGGCCGCGACGGGCTCGGCCTCGGAAAGCAATTGGTGCGCAAGCGGCTCGGGCAGTTGCTCGAGGACCGCGCGGGCGACGTCGGGGCCGAGCACCTGCCATGCACGCACCGCGGCGTGGGTGGGCAGCTCCGCCAGGATGCCGGCAGCTTCGCCCGGCGCCATGGATTCGAGCAGCCGGGCGGCTTCATGCGGATAGTCGAGCAGGAAGCGCTGGTTGAGCGCCGCGGCGGCGGGAAGGACGGCGGCGTTCAGCGCTCGCTCCTCGTGACCGGCGCCGCGCGCGGCAGCAATGCAAGCAAGGCGCGCACGAGGCCCGCTACGGCGTCCCAGTAGCCGCGCGCCGCGAACCCGGCGAGCGTGAGCGGCTTCTCGTCGTCTCGCGCCGCGCTCTTGCCGAGCGCCTGGTTGAGTACGGACAACCGCAACACGCCGATCAGCCGCTCGCCGCGAGCCACCACCGGTAGCTCGGACGCCTGGCCCCATGCGGGATGAGTGGCCGCCGCGCGCAGCGGCATCACGGCGGCGAGCGTGGCGGCGGGAGGATGCATGAGGGATTCCAGCGAACGCCACTCGGGTGCGCGCAGCAGCATCGCGAGATCCACGACCCCGAGCAGGCGCTGGTTCTCACCCACGACATAGACCCCATCGGCCTCGCCCTCCGGCTCGCCGCGAACCCGGGCCAACGCATCCTGGGCGTTGAGGGTCGCCGAGAGCGCGACCGCCTGGGGATCGGCCCACGCGCCGACGGCGTCCTCCGGGTAGCCCAGCAGCAGGCGCGCGGCGATGGCCGTGGCGGTGGGCAGGCCCTCGATCAGGCGCGAGCGCCGCGCCGTGGGCAGGTGGCGCAACACGGCGACCGCGGCCTGCGCCCCCGCTGCCGTGAGCAGCCCCAGCGCGACGCGATCGCCGGCGGCGGCAACCACGCGTGCGGCAGCGATGGGCTGCATCGCCGCGAGCGTTGGCGCTGCCGCGCGTGCCGGCAGGCGCGCGAAGAGCGCCGCGGCCTCGATCGGGGAACGCTGCTCGAGCACGCGCGCCGCATCGGACGGGTGCGATGCGACGTACGCGAGCGTCAGGGTCTCGACGTCAGCCATCGGCGCCCTTCGAGAGGACGGTCACGGGCTGCACGGCGAAAAGCCTGGCCGGAATCACGCTGCGCCCCTCGGGCGACTCGATCACGAAACCGGTCGAGGTGATCTCGAGCAGGCGCCCCTCGTGCTCGCCCACGCGCAGCCACTGCCCGACGCTGAAGGCCTCGCGCAGGTGGTGCGCGGCGATCAGGTTCGCGACGTGCTCGCGCGCCCCGAGCCCCACCGCGAGCGCGACCCCGCCGCCGAGGGTGAGCGCGATCGCCGCCGCGAAGATCGCGAGAAAGGTGATGCGCACGCCTATCTGGTCGGCGGCGATGAGGATCGCGCCCGATACGATCGCCGCGCGAACGATCCGCCCGAGCGAACGCCGCTGCGCCGTCCCGAGCGGGGTCGCGGCGGCCTGCGCCAAGTCGCCGACGAGGGTGGCAAGTACCCAGCCCGCGGCGAGGATGACCAGGCCGACCAGCAGCGTGGGCAGGTATTGGACGAGGCGAGAGAGCCAATCCGTGAACGCATGCAGGCCCAGCGCCTGCGCGGCGGCCGTCGCGAAGGCGAGCAGCACGCCCCAGAAGACGATCGCCCCGACGACCGCCGCGCCGCGCCCGGCCTGCGCGCGCGCCACGTTCGCCGGCAGCCCCAGGCGCGACAGGAGCGTATCCAGCAGGAGCACGGCACGCGCAGCGACCAGCTTGAGCAGGTGCGCCAGCAGCCAGCCCACGAGCAGCAGGAAGAGCGCCGCGAGAACGCTCGGCAGGTAGGCGGTGAGCCGCTCGGTAAGCGCGCTGCCAGTTGAGGCGAGCGACTCGCCGAACCCGCGCGGCGCCGGGGTAATCTCGCTTGCGGATTGGATGAGGAAGGACATCATTGGGGTGGCAGCGTCATTCTGGCGCAAACAGGGCGGCTGAGGGGAAGGGGGTCTATTTTCGCCATATCAAGGGAGCCGAACGCGAGCGGCTCGGCAAGCACGCGCACGCGTGCGTGATCGTCGGACCGCTCCACCACCGCGGCGAACCCCGCGGCGGCCTGCCGCAGCGACCACGGTGTGGCGCTACGGCCTGCTATAGCGGGGGCGCCGGCTCGATGCGCCCGGACGCACCGGGATTGGACTCGATTGCGAAGAGTAGGTCGCCCTGCTCGATTCGCCGCGCGTCGGCCTCCCAGAACCCCACGATGCGGCCGGCCCGTTCGACGGCGATCAGAAGCATTGCCTCGAAGTCGCGCCATCCCCTTCCGACTTCCTCCGGGCGCGCGACGCGCTCCACGAGGTGGATGAACCCCGAGGGCCCGGCGAGCAGGTCGCTCACGAAGCGCGTGGTGTAGCGCGAGCGCACCGCGTCGGCCATGAGGTAACCGGCGAGCCGCGACGGGGCGATCACCTCCTGAGCGCCGGCCCGCTGAAGCAGCCGGACGTTCTCCTGGTCCTTTACCATCGCGAGGATGCGGATGTCGGCATTGAGGTTGCGCGCGGTCAGGATTGCCAGCGCGGCGACCTTGTCGCGGCGGATGCAGAAGAGGATCGCCGCCGCGCTGTCGACGCTCGCCTGCTGGAGCACGATGTCTCGCGTGCAATCGCCGCGCAACCCGATGAACCCGCACGCCGACGCTTCCTCGAGGCGATCGGCGTCGCGGTCGATCACAACGATCTTGCGCCGCTCCTGCTCCGTGGTCCCCAGCAGGCGCGCCGCGCTGCTGCCGGAGTACCCGTATCCGCAGACGATGGTGTGGCCGACAAGGTCTTCCTGCAGTCGCTTCATACGGCGCTCCTCGAGCAAGCGTTGCCAGAACAGCTCGTAGGCCGTTCCCAGGAACATCAGCCAGATGAACACGCGGATCGGGGTGACAACCACCGCGTCGACGAGCCGCGCGCGCTCGCCCACGGGCACGATATCTCCGTAGCCGACCGTGGTGATCGTTATGGCGGCGAAGTACACCACGTCCACCAGCCCCACGCTTCCGTCGAGGCTGTCGCGCAGGTTGTCGCGCTCGATCCAGAAAATCAGGACCACCGCGAGGATCGCCACGAAGATCATCCCCAGGCGCCGCAGCAGCAGCCGGCCCGGCGGGGGGCGGCTCACGAACAGGCGCGGCCGGTACTCCGCCGAGGCCTCGCGCACGCGGATGCGATCGCGGCGCGCGCGGGGCGCGGCGCCCTGCGAGGTGAAGGGAGGCAACGACATCGTGTTGTCCGCCGGCCCGCCTCAGGCGGCGCCGCCGAAGTTCTCGCCCTGTTCCCGTGACTTGCCCATCAGGCCTCCCGTTCCCGCCTGGCATCGACGCCCGGCCACCCCGAATGAGCAAGGAGGCTACCATCCCGGGGCCGAAGCACGGAGATTCGGAATGACCGTCTATCCCCGCCTCTGGCTCGTCCATCCCTCGGTCCGCACCGAGGATAGACATACCAAACTTTCGGCCAGTGCCCGGCCAGGTCGAACCAGACCAGCAGGGCAAGATGGATGTGCTCGCGCTCGAGGCGGTGGTCGGACTTGATGGCCATGATTGGCCATGATTATTCCTTAAAGAATTCCTTGAGGAATAGTCTGCAGGAGCTTCGCCAGCCGCTCCTCGAGATAGCGATCCAGCTGCGCCTCACTAGCGAACTCCGGAGTGGTATCCGGGACGCCGAGATAGAACACCGTGAGCGGCAGCTCTTTCGAAACTCCCGCGAGCTGCCAATCGGTCCGCGGGAAGTCCGCAAAACTCGCCCTCGGGATCCGCACGTTGGCGCGTCCCTTGGCGAACGTTCCCCGCTGCAGCACCTTCTCCTCCTTCGTGAATGGATCGCGGCCGGTCACCGTGACGCTATCGATCCCCGGCGCCGCTCGCAGGCGCACGACCACGAAGGTGCGCGCCTCGTCGGCACCCCGCACGACCGCCCACGCCATCGCCACACCTGGCGCCTTGAAGGCATCGGTCTGTCCGTGGACCTCCTTCGCCTCGGCCGGCATCAACAGCCCAACCACCGCGAACAGCCCGACCAGAAACGATCTCATCCGCCCTCCCCCGGCAGCAGCGACGCCGCACCCTCGATCACGCGTAGTCCCACCGTGGACCCTTCCGCGAGGGTCTCCGCCGGGCCCGCGTTGTAGCGCACGACGAGGATCGAAATGCCGGCAACATCCAGCCGATACTCGATCTTCTCGCCCAGGAACACGCGCGAGGCGACCTTGGCGGTCCAGTGCCGCGCCGACCGACCCCCTCCCCGGCCCTCTCCCAGAGGGGAGGGAGGATCTTCGCCCCGGCCCTCCCCCACGAGGGAGGGAGGACCTTCGCCCCGCACGACCTCGATCGCCTCCGGACGCAGCACGAGGCGGACCTCATCGCCTGCCGCCACCGCGCCCACAGCTGCCACCTCCATCACGGCACCGAGCGCCTCCACCCGCGCCGTATCCCCCCGCACCTCCACCACCCACGCGGGCACCAGGTTCACCCGCCCGATGAAGCGCGCGACGAACTCCGAGCCGGGGCGGTGGTAGAGATCGTGCGCCGAGCCCTGCGCGAGCACCGAGCCCTGGCTCATCACCACGATTCGGTCCGAGACCGCCATCGCCTCTTCCTGGTCGTGGGTCACGTAGAGGGTGGTGATCCCGAGGCGCTGCTGCAGCTCGCGGATCTCGTGGCGCATCTGTACGCGGAGCTTGGCGTCGAGGTTGGAGAGCGGCTCGTCGAAAAGCAGCACCCGTGGCTGGATCACGATCGCGCGCGCCAGCGCAACCCGTTGCTGCTCGCCGCCCGACAATTGACTCGAGAACTGCTGCTCGTAGCCCGCGAGCCCCACAAGCGCCAGCACCTCCGCGACGCGCGTCTTGATCTCCGCGGCGGGAATCGAGCGCATCTCCAGGCCGTACGACACATTCTCCGCCACGCAAAGGTGTGGAAATAGCGCGTAGTTTTGGAACACGAACCCGATGTTGCGCTGGTTCGCGGGCAGGTACGTCACGTCCTCGCCCGAGAAACGCACGCGCCCCGCATCGGGCTTCTCGAAGCCCGCGATCATCCGCAGCGTCGTGGTCTTGCCGCAGCCCGAGGGGCCGAGGAGCGTGAGGAACTCCCCCGGCGCCACGTCGAGCGTCACATCGCGAGCGGCGTACACCTCGCCCTTCACGCGATGCACGAAGCGCCGCGAAAGTCCGTCGACCTCGACCCGCACCGGGGCAGCGGCGCTCAATTCATCCTCCCAGCAGGCTCGTGACCGGCATCGAGCCGCCGCGGAAGAAGCGCAGCACCCAGCCGATCAAGCCCACCACCACGAATACGACGGCCACCACCAGCACCGAGAACGCCGCCGCCGGGCCGAGGGAGAGCTCCGTCATGTTCTCGAGGATCTTCACCGTCACCAGCGTCCAGCTGAGCGACACCAGGAAGATCGTGGCGCTGATGGCGGTCATCGAGCGGATGAAGACCACGCCCAGGCCCGCGAAGAAGGCCGGGAGCACCAGCGGCAGCGTGATGCGCCGGAAGGTCGTGCCGCTGCCCGCGCCCAGCCCCTGCGACGCCTCCTCCAGGCTCTTGTCGATCTGCTGCAGGAGCGCGATGGTGGCGCGGATGCCCGTCGGCCCATAGCGGAAGATGTAGCAGGCGATGATGATCGTGGCCGTCCCGGCGAGCGCAATGGGCGGTTCGTTGAACGCGATCAGGTACGCGATGCCCACGATGGTGCCGGGCAGCGCGTAGTTGACCATCGAGACCATCTCCATCGCGCGCCGCCCCGGGAACTCCTTCTTCGCGACGAGATAGCCGAGCAGGAGCCCGTATAAGCCCCCCAGCGGCATGGCGACCGCGGCAATGAAGAGCGTGTCGCCGATCGCCCGCAGCCCCTCGGTGAAGACCACGCGATAGTGCTGCAGCGTGAACGCGTGGTTGGCGCCGAACGCCATCACCAGCGAGGCGTAGAGGAGCAGCGCGTAGAAATACACGATCACCAGCGCCACCATCGCGCAGAGCGCCAGCAGCACGATGCGCGCCGTGGGCGAGATGCTGTCGAACGGCGCCTGGCCCGCGCCCTTGCCCGTGACCGTCACGTAATAGCGCCGCCCGACCCAATAACGCTGCAGCAGGAACACGGCAAGTGCCGGGAAGAGCAGCGAGAGCGAGAGCGCCGCACCACCACGCAGGTCGAAGAGCCCGGTGATCTGCAGGTACGCCTGGGTCGGCAGCACGGGGAAGACGTTGCCCGCCAGGATGAGTGGCGTGGCGAAGTCCGCGAGCGAGGCCGCGAAGAGCAGCAGGAGGGCATTGGCGAGACCCGGCACGCAAAGCGGCAACGTGACCGTGGTGAAGACCCTCCAGCGCGAGGCCCCCAGGCTCATCGCCATGCCCTCGATGTTGGAATCGATCGCCGCGAGAATCGGCCGGAGCGTGAGGTACGCGATCGGAAAGTACGTGAGCACCTCCGAGAACATCGTGCTGGTGAGGCCGTAGACCGTCACCCCCTTCAGCCCCAGCAGCTCGTAGGTGATGAGTCCGCGGGGACCGAAGGAGAAGATCATCGCGATCGCGGTAGTGAAGGGCGGGCTCACCAGCGGCAGCAGCACGGCGGCGTCGATGACTGTGAGGAGCCATCGCGGCAGCCCCGCGCGGGCAGCGGTGAATGCGAAGAGAAACCCCGCGACGGTGCCGATCACGCCGACGAGTGCGGCGAGCAGCAGGCTATTCCAGAACGCCCGCAGGTGGTGCTTGTCGGTGGCGAGCTTCGCGAGCCCCTCCAACGTGAACCCGCCCTGCCCGTCCGAAAGCACCCGCAACAGCATCATCCCCAGCGGATAAAGGATGAAGAGCGCGAGAAGCGCCCACAGAATGATGACGGCGACTGAAAGCGCCGGATCTCGACGGAGCGCTTGCATTTGAGTCATTCCTGACGCCGCAACCGCACGCTCGTCATCCCGGGCGCCCCCTCGCGCTCTCGTCATCCCGGGCGCCCCCTCGCGCTCCCGTCATCCCGGGCGCGGCAACCGCCGCAATGGCCCGGGATCCAATCTCACGGGTTCAGAACTTCAGCAATCCACCGCTCCACCACCCGCTTGCGATTCGCCCCCGCGTAATCCGCGTCGATCGCAAAGATCTTCGCGGGCCTGAGCACGGCCGCCAGGCTCGCCTCCACCGGCACGTCCGGGTGCGACGGCACGAAGTTGATCTTGTGCTGGGCGAACGTCCCCTGCATCGCGGGCGACGCCGCCCAGTCGATCAGCTTCTTGCCGAGCGCGGGGTTCTTCGCGCCCTTGATGAGCGCGATCCCTTCGGCCGCCGTGCCGATCCCCTCCTTGGGGAAGCTGATCGTCACGTCGTAGCCCTTGGCCTTGGTGTCGAGCGCATCGACGATGAAGAAGATGCCGCCGCCCGCCTGCCCCAGGCCCACGGGGAGGGTGCCGCCGCCGCCGCTCTTGGTGTAGAGCTGGACGTTGGGACGGAGCTTCTTCATGTAGTCGAAGGCCTTGGCCTCGTCGCGGCCATTCACCTCCAGCACCGAGAAGATGCGCGTGACGGCCGTGCCGGAAGTGCGCGCATCGGCCATCTGCAGCATGTTCTTGTAGGCGGGCGCGAGAAGGTCGTTCCACGACTGGGGCGCCTGCAGTTTGTTGTCCTTGAGGAATTTGTTGTTCGTCATGAATACCAGCGGATCGTCGGCGATGGCGATCCAGTGGCCGTTCGCCTCCCTGAAGCGCGCCGGCATCGCATCGAACGTCGGTGGCTTATAGGGCTCGAAGAGGCCCTCCTTCACGCCCGCGGCGAAGGTCTCCACCGGCCCGCCGAAGAGGACATCGATGCGCGGGTTGTTCTTCTCCGCCATCACGCGCGCCAGGGCCTCGCCCGAGGAAAAGCGGATGAAGTTCACCTTGATGCCGGTGGCCTTCTCGAACTCCTCGAACATCGGCCGCGCCCAGTTCTCGGGCCAGATGGAATAGACGTTGACGGTGTCCACGGCGAAGGCGCTGGTGGCGGTGAGGCCCAGGGCCAGTGCACAGCGCGCGAATAACCGGACGATTGCGGAACGAGGCATTGCCATCTTCATCTCCCCGGACCGGGCGGGTTACGGTCCTTGTTGTGGGGGAATCTTAATCGATACGATCGTCCCGGCGCACTGGCACACTCTTCAAACCACCATCAGGTGCTTCTTCTGCGCCTTGACGACAGCAGCCAACGGGACCGCCCTATCGAAAGTGACAAGCCTGCCGCCATGGGCCACGGCCAGCGCGAGCAGGTAGACATCCGTTAGCTGCTTTGGGCCATGGATGCGGGTGGTGTCGATGGCGACCCGGTCCAGCAGGCTCAGACTATCGGGCCAGAACTCGTGTTGTGGGTGCGAGGACGCCTCATGCAGCCTTGCTGCAATGACATGGACCGGAAGCGGATTCGGATAGCCGGGCTGCGACATGACCCGGATGCACCCGTTCTGTGTCAGCGGGCAGCTTGCCCAGCCAGCCTTCCCATGCTCGCCAAACCATCGCAGGGCGTGTGCGTGCAGCGAATGATCCGCATCGAAGAGCGCGATCAGTATGTTCACGTCCAACAGCGCGCGCATCAATACGCGTCGTCCTGGCGCAGTTTGTCGACCAGTTCGTTGGTGACCAGGTTGCCGCGCTTGGGAAAAGGACGGATACCGTAGTGGGATCGCGGCTCACTCACCTTCGAGATCGACGCTGTAGGCGCTGTCAGGGCGGCACGGGCGAGATCCGAGATCACCTCCCCGGCTGTCCGGTTTTCGCGGCGAGCGCGCTCCTTGGCGGCCTGCAATACGTCATCGGCGATATCCAGGGTCGTCCTCATGCATCAGATGCTAACGCATCATGCATCAGATGTCAATTCGGAGGGAGCAGGCGTCCGCACCTCCCCGATCCCCTTCATCGCCACCGACCCTCGGGGCTCGAGGTGGAGCTCGTGCTGCGCCCCAAGCCGGGCACGGGACCGCCCGCCCCGAAGGCCCCCTGATGGGCCGGCGCCCACAAGGCACTACGCTCGAGGTCTGAATAAACGGAAGGCACGCGGCCACCTGGCGCGTCACAGGGCGCGGCCACGAGCTCGCCTACGACGAGGCCTGGGCAACCCGGGCCGAAGCGACTCCGATCTCGCTCTCCATGCCCATCGTTCCCCATGCGTTGTACCGCCGCGCGCTGTCGAGTCCGCCGCCGCGGCGCTTCCCAAAGGCTTTCCGGCAGATGTGGCCGATCCGATTCTCGAGGGTGTTTCCGGCGCGGCGCAGCGGCTGGGCCGCTGATCAGACAGGTGCTTGACCTTCGCCTTGGCATCCCTCTTACAACCGCAGCACGTACGCCGCCCGGACGGTGGCATTAACGCGCTATGATGTCGACACAGTTCATCAAGCAGTCGAAGTTCCAGTCTCCTTCCAAGCCGCTTCGCCCGCGGACTAGTTGGCAGTCAATTCCCTACTTGATCGTTCATGACCCGTCTCCGGGTCGGGTTTCGCCCGGACAATCGATACAAGGAAATTGAAATGGCCAAAGGCACCGTGAAGTGGTTCAACGAC
>JBDSRZ010000281.1:0-12146 GCA_039929025.1 Usitatibacter sp.
GTGAGCTTCGGCTTCAACATTGTCGTCGCCCTGTCGTTCAACGTTGTCGTCGCCCCGTAGGCCGGGGCGACACACCATGATTGCGCTTGGGCGACACCTCATTCCGCTTCCGGCCTGAACGTGACGAAGCGCGTGCCCTGCTCGTCGCGGATCAGGACCGCAACCGGTTTCTTCGGATCGAGCTTGGCGACCGCGTCGTTGAAGGACTTCACGTTGGTGATGTCGATATTGTTCACGCGCAGGATCACGTCGCCCGGTCCGATGCCGGCGGCGAGCGCGGCGCCATCGGCCGCCTCGACCACCACGCCGTTGGCGATCTTGAGCGTCTTCTTCTGCTCGGCGGTCATCTCGATCACGGCGACACCCAGCTTGCCGGGCTTGGCCTCGGGCTTCTTGCCCTTGGCGGCGGACGCGGACTTGCCGGCTTCCTCGTCCTTGAACTCGGACACGGTCACCACGACGTCGCGGGGCTTGCCGCTGCGCCACACGTTGAGGTTCACCCTGGTGCCGGGTTTCAATCCCCGAATGGTGCGTGAGAGATCCGCCGAGCCTTCGACGTTGCGGCCGTCGATCTTGAGGATCACGTCGCCCACCTCGAGGCCGCCCTTGGCTGCGGGCGAGCCCTCCTCCACGTTGCCCACGACGGCGCCGGCCGGCTTGCCGAGGCCCAGGCTGTCGGCGAGGTCCTTGGTCACGTTCTGGATGCCCACGCCGATGCGACCGCGGACCACCTTGCCGGTCTTGATCAGCTGGTCGGCGACATTGAAGGCGTAATCGATCGGGATCGCGAAGGAGATGCCCGCGAAGCTGCCGGTGCGCGAGAAGATCTGCGAGTTGATGCCGATCACCTCGCCGCGCATGTTGAGGAGCGGGCCGCCCGAGTTGCCGGGGTTCACCGCCACGTCCGTCTGGATGAACGGCACCGCGTCGAGGTTGGGGTCGCCCGACAGGTTCTCGCGGCTGGTTGCGCTGATGATGCCCGCGGTCACGGTGTTGGCGAAACCGAAGGGAGACCCGATGGCGATCACCCATTCGCCGGGGCGAAGCTTCTTGGTGTCGCCGATCTTCACCGTCGGCAGGTCCTTGGCATCGACCTTGATCACCGCCACGTCGCTGCGGGTATCGGCGCCGATCACCTTGGCGGTGAGCTCGCGCTTGTCGTTGAAGCGCACCGTGATTTCTTCCGCGTTCTCGACCACGTGCGCGTTGGTGACGATGAAGCCGTCGGCGGAAACGATGAAGCCCGAGCCGAGGCCGAAGGGACGCAGCGGGCCACGCTCACCCTTGGGCGCGTTCGGCCCCTGTCCGCGCGGATTGGGCTTCCCGGGCACCTGGCCATCGGGCATGAAGCGGCGGAAGAACTCGAAGAAGGGATCGTCCTCGGATAATCCGGGCACCTGCCCGGCCTGGCCACGCCCCGAGCGCGTGCGAGTGTTGATGTTCACGACCGCGGGGCCGTACTTTTCCACCAGGTCGGCGAAGTCCGGCAACACCTGCGCGGCGGCGCCGGGGGCGATGTTCTGCTTGGGGCCCTGTGCGGGGGCCTGCGCCTGGGCTGCGACGCTGAATGCGAGCAGCGCGCCGCAAAAGAAAGCGGGGATTCTGTTCATGTTGTGCATCCTGCTTTTTGTGATTGTTTCGTGACGGTCAGGGCCGGCGCGCGAGGCTGCGCCCCACCTGCTGGGCGGTGGCGAGGGGGACTTCTCCCAGCACCGTCACCAGGTTTTCACCCATGGGACGGACGTAGAAGGTGGTGGTGCCGTCCTCCGAAGAGCTCTCCGCGATCCGGCCCGGCGTGACGTTCGGCTCGACGAACACCGAGACGCTGGCGAGCCCGTCGGTGAGGACGATCTGGGATACCGGCTGGGCGCGCCCCGGCAGCGTGCGCTTCAGCTCGGTCACCTTGCGGAAGCCCGCCGGCAGCGGCACAACTACCCAGCCGGTGTCGGTGCTCGTGACCTCGTCGCGGGGCTGCCCGTCGCTATGCCACTGGCGGTTGCGCGCTCGGAAAATCGACTTCAGCTCGTGGTTGGAGGCCTGCTGCCCGAGCCTGAGATCGGTGAAGCTGTACTGCTCGATCACGATGCCCTGCTCGTTCATGGTCCGCGCGCGCAGGATGAGCCCGCTCCCAACCTCGGAGCAGAGGCGCTGCGAGTAGCGCAGCGCGTCGCGTGGCTCGAGGCGGATCCACTGGCATTCGAAGCCCAGTACGCGCTCGGTCTTGCCGAGCTTCACGTCGTAGCTTGCCGCGATCGATTCGGCCGTGGAGCCGAGGATGCCGGGGAAGAAGCGCGCGGTGATGCGCGGATCGAGGCGGACGGTCTTGGCGTCCGGGAAACGGCAGAACATCTCGTCGTTGTGGCGGACGATCTCGAGCGCCGCCCCGTCGAGAGGCTGGATGCGCTCGTGCTCGTCGCCGCCCGAATTCACGTGCGAGATGCGCACCGTGGACGTGCGCTCGCCGTTGGTGTGGATGTAAGTCCCCTCGTAGGTCGCCTGCCGCGAGGCTTGGGCGGCGCGCTGCAGGTGCGACATCGCATCGGGGGGCGCGGCCTGGACGGAGCATGCCAGGCCGGCGGCAAACGCCGGAATCATCCGGCGAATGCCCAGGGCTGCCGCCGAGATCATCGAGTGGCGGCGGGGGCCGGCACAGAGCGGTTATTCACCGGCTGGTACGCGGGCAGCTGCTTGTGGGCGACGTAGTAGTCCTGGAGGTCCACCGTGGGCGCCGCGGGCATCTTGCTGGCCACCGGGATTGCGGCGGGATTCTTGGCGACCACCGCGCCGCCGGGAACCTGGCCGCCCTGGGTGCCGATCCAGCCGACCACGCCGATCGTCGCCACCGAGGCCGCGGCCGCCAACGCGATGCGACCGACGGTGGTTTCGAGGATGCGCTTGGGGCGCGCCACGATTGCCGGCTCCGACTCGAGCAGGTCCCGCACCCGCTGGGCGGTATCCGTGGGGTGCGGCTTGCCGCCGCGCAACACGTCGCCGATCAAATGGTACTCCTGCCATCTCTGCGCCGACTCGCGGCTCGCGCAGCACGACCGGATAGTTCGCTCGGCCTCGTGGGCCTCGAGCTCGCCATCCATCAGCGAGGAAATTTCCTGTGTCATGTCCTGCTCCTGTTCCAACGACTCCCGTTGATCGGGAGCCTCTTATTTATGGGGTTGCGGCCCCGAGATTCGTTGTTACCAGCGTTTGTCCTTGGTGGTTCCGAGCTGCGGGCGGAGCTTTTCCGCCACCGCCTCGCGCGCGCGGAAAATCCGCGACCGGACGGTGCCGATCGGGCAATTCATGATTTGTGCGATCTCCTCGTACGACAGGCCGTCCAGCTCCCGCAGCGTGATCGCGGTGCGCAGCTCTTCAGGCAGCGCGGCGATGGCGTCGTTCACCGTCTGGGCGATCTGTTTGGAGGCGAGCTCGCTTTCAGGTGTATTGATGTCGCGCAGGCCCGCAGCGTCCTCGAAGCCCTCCGCCTCCTCGCTGTCGAATTCCGTCGAGGTGGGCGCGCGGCGGCCCAGGGCGATGAGGTAGTTCTTGGCGGTGTTGATGCCGATGCGGTAGAGCCAGGTATAGAAGGCGCTGTCGCCGCGGAAATTGGGCAGCGCCCGGTACGCCTTGATGAAGGCTTCCTGGGCGACGTCCTCGATCTCGGTGGGATCGCGGATGACGCGGGACAGGAGGCGCTCGAGCTTCCTCTGGTACTTGATGACCAGGAGCTCGAAAGCCCGCTTCTCGCCACGCTGCGCGCGCTCGACCAGCTGCTGGTCGATCTCCCTGTCACTCATGCGGCCCTGGATGTTGGTTCTTGTGGGGGCGACGGCGCTCATGCCGCCCGGGGGCGAGGTCGCAACGAAGGGCTTGCCTGCCTCATGGGGTAGTATAAACGTCAAGCTTTTCATTCCCTTGGGTGGCATCTCGAGAGTACCGCAGTTAGTCGGGGTGACCGGCAAATAGTTCCAGAACCCGTAGGGTTTTTGTCCCCGCGGCCGTCCCCGAAACCCTACTCCATTTGGCCCACGACTCTGCCCTGCCCAACCCCTGCGACGTCCTGATCATCGGTAGCGGACTCGCGGGCATGTCCGCCGCGCTGCGGCTGGCGGAGCGCTGCCGCGTCACCCTGGTGACCAAGCACGAGCTTCTGGACGGGGCATCCAGCTGGGCCCAAGGGGGGATCGCCGCGGTACTGGATGGCTCGGATTCGATCGAGGACCACATCCGCGACACCCATGTCGCCGGTGGGGGCCTCTGCCACGATGACGCGGTGCGCTTCGTGGTCGAGCGCGGGCGCCGTTCGGTCGAATGGCTTGTCGCGCAGGGGGTGCCCTTCACCCGTGACGGCCATAACCACGACGAGCTCCATCTCACCCGTGAGGGCGGCCATAGCCACCGCCGCATCGTCCATGCCGCCGATGCCACCGGCAGCGCGGTACAGAACACCCTGGTCGGGCGGATCAAGAGCCACCCAAACATCCAGGTGCTGGAGTGGCACATCGCGGTCGATCTCATCACCGCCCGGAAGCTCGGTGCGGTCCCGTCCGGCAACCGCGTCCATGGGGCCTATGTCCTGGACCGGAAATCAGGATCGGTCAGCACTCTCCCGGCGCGCCGCACGGTCATGGCCTCCGGGGGCGCCGGCAAGGTGTATCTCTACACTACCAATCCCGACATCGCGACCGGCGACGGCGTGGCCATGGGCTGGAGGGCCGGGGCCTCGGTCGCGAACCTCGAGTTCATCCAGTTCCATCCCACCTGCCTCTTCCACCCCCACGCCAAGTCGTTCCTGATCTCGGAAGCGGTGCGCGGGGAAGGCGGCATCCTTCGCCTGCCGGACGGCGAGCGCTTCATGCCGCGCCACGACCCGCGCGCCGAGCTCGCCCCGCGCGACATCGTCGCCCGTGCGATCGACTTCGAGATCAAGAAGCACGGCATCGACTGCGTCTTCCTCGACATCACCCACAAGGGCGCCGACTTCATCCGCGAACACTTCCCCACGATCCACGCGCGCTGCCTCGATTTCGGCATCGACATCACCACGGACCCGATCCCGGTGGTGCCGGCCGCCCATTACACCTGCGGCGGGCTGGTTACGGACCTCAAGGGCCGTACCTCGGTCCCGGGCCTCTACGCGCTGGGCGAAGTCGCCTGCACCGGCCTGCACGGCGCCAACCGCCTCGCCTCCAACTCGCTCCTCGAATGCCTGGTGTTCGCGGAGTCGGCCGCCGAGGAGATCCTGGCCAGCGAGATCCCCGCGCCCCCGGCGCTGCCCGCCTGGGACGAGAGCCGCGTGACCGACGCCGACGAGGAAGTCGTGATCTCGCACAACTGGGACGAGCTGCGGCGCACGATGTGGAACTACGTAGGCATCGTGCGCACCACCAAGCGCCTCGAACGCGCGCGCCACCGCATCCAGCTGCTGCAGGAGGAGATCGAGGAGTTCTACGGCAAGTTCCGCGTGACCAACGACCTGATCGAGCTGCGCAACCTCGTGCTCACCGCGGAGCTGATCGTCTGCTGCGCGATGGCCCGCAAGGAAAGCCGCGGCCTGCACTACAGCCGCGACTATCCCGAGACCCTTCCCGAGGCCCGCGACACGGTGCTCGAGCCGGCGGCCGGCGACAACGAGCGCCGCGCCCCGGCGTACGCCACCCGGGGCTGACGTGCCGCCGGCTCCCATCCTCACGCCGGGCGAGCTCCGCGCCGTGGAGGCCGGCGCCGCGGGTCGCACCCCGACGCTGATGGAGCTTGCCGGGCAGGCGGTCGCCGGCGCCGCGCGCCGACACGCCACCGACAGCGGCGCCCCGATCCTGGTGGCCGTCGGCCCCGGAAACAACGGCGGCGACGGCTGGGTGGCGGCCGAATGCCTGCGCGCGGCATTCAGCCGCGTCCTGGTGCTGGACATGGCCGGCACCTCGCCGAAAGCGGTCGAGGCGCGGGCCGCGCAGGCGCGATTCGTTGCCGGGGGCGGCGAGATCGTGCGCGAATGGCCCGCAAGCCTGCGGCCGGCCCTCGTGGTCGACGGGCTCCTCGGCATCGGCCTCGCGCGCGACGTCGATGCGAGGATGGCAGTGGAGATCGAGCGGATCAACGCCGCGCACGTGCCGGTGCTCTCGATCGACATTCCCAGCGGCCTCGACGCCCAGACCGGCAGGGCGCGGGGCCGCGCGGTGCACGCGAACGCCACCATCACCTTCATTGCCTACAAGCCTGGGCTCCTCACCGGCGACGGCCCCGACTATTGCGGCGCCATCGAATGCGACGACCTCGGCGCACGCGACAGCGTGCTCGCGGCCGCGCACGGCGAGCTCCTCACGCCGGGGGACGTGCGCGGCTGGCTCGGGCCGCGCAAGCGCACCGCGCACAAGGGCAACCATGGTTGCCTTGCGGTCATCGGCGGCAGCCGCGGAATGACCGGCGCCGCTCTCCTCGCCGCGCGCGTGGGCCTCGTCTGCGGTGCGGGCAAGGTCCGCGTGGGCCTGCTCTCGCCCGATGCGCCGGCCCTGGATGGCGCGTACCCGGAGCTGATGCTGGGCGCGGTCGACGACGCGATGAAAGCCGACGTCATCGTGGCCGGCCCGGGCGCGGGACAGTCGCCGTCGGCGGCCTCGGTGTCGATGTTCGAGCGTTCGGTGCTCCCGGCGCTGCTCGCGCTCGCAAAGCCCCTGGTGCTCGATGCCGATGCCCTCAACGCGCTCGCATACAACGATGGCCTCCGCGACGCGCTGTTGACGCGCACCGCGGCGACGATCCTCACGCCCCACCCGGCGGAGGCCGCCCGGCTCCTTGGCGTGCAGACCACGCAAGTTCAGTCGGACCGGCTCGCCGCCGCGCTCGAGCTGGCGGACCGCCACCACGTGCACGTGGTGCTGAAGGGCGCCGGGAGCATATGCGCATTCCCCGGCGGGCGCTGGTCGATCAACACCACCGGCAACCCGGGCCTCGCGAGCGCGGGCACGGGTGACGTGCTCGCGGGAATGATCGGCGCCCTCCTCTGCCAGGGCCTTTCGGCCGAACATGCGCTGCAGTACGCCGTCTGCCTCCACGGCGCCGCCGCCGACTCCCTTGTAGCCCACGGCGTGGGTCCGATCGGGCTCACGGCCTCGGAGGTGATGCTCGAAGCCAGGGTCCTGATCAATGCCTGGACTGCTGCGCAGTGCCAAGGCTGAAACACGGAGAACACGGAGAACGGCTTTTTTCGATAGTAAGTCCCGATACCGACTTGCGGCGTTGAGAGCCTCCGATCACCGCAGCCACGAACACACGCGGGGCCTCTCCTCTGTGCCACCTCGTGCACCCTCTGTGTTCTCTGTGTTTCATCCCTAGTTGGTTAGAATCGAAGCCATGAACGAACGCGAGACGATGGAGTACGACGTGGTCGTGGTCGGCGCGGGCCCGGCGGGCCTCGCGACCGCGATCCGCCTGAAGCAGCTTTGCGCCGAGAAGGGGCGCGACTTCAGCGTCTGCGTGGTGGAGAAAGGCTCGGAAGTCGGAGCGCACATCCTCTCCGGCGCGGTGATCGATCCGCGTGCGCTCACCGAGCTGATCCCGGCCTGGAAGGAACAAGGCGCGCCGCTCAACCAGCCGGTCACCGCCGACCGTTTCATGTTCCTGGGCGAGAAGAGCTCATGGTCGGTGCCCGCGTGGATGCTGCCCCGGTGCTTCCAGAACCACGGCAACTACATCGTGAGCCTCGGCAACGTCTGCCGCTGGCTGGGAGCGCAGGCCGAGGCCGCGGGCGTCGAGATCTACCCTGGCTTCGCGGCGGCCGAGGTGCTCTTCGACGAGAAGGGCGCGGTGGCTGGAGTGGCCACCGGCGACATGGGAATCGGCAAGGACGGCGAGCGCACCTCGCGCTACCAGCCGGGCATCGACCTGCGGGCGAAGTACACGATCTTCGCCGAGGGTTGCCGCGGCCACCTCGGCAAGGCGCTCGAGGCGCGCTACCGGCTGCGGGAAGGCGTGGGCCCGCAGGTGTACGGCATCGGGCTGAAGGAGCTCTGGGAAGCGAAGCCGGAGAAGCACGTGCCGGGGCTCGTGGTCCACACCGCCGGCTGGCCGCTCGATGCCGGCACCTACGGCGGCTCCTTCCTCTATCACCTGGAAAACAACCAGGTCGCGGTCGGCTTCGTGGTCGGCCTCGGATACAACAACCCCTACCTGTATCCGTACGAGGAGTTCCAGCGCTACAAGACGCACCCGGCGATCCGCGGTTACCTGGAGGGCGGCCGGCGCATCTCCTATGGCGCGCGCGCGATCGCGGCGGGCGGCCTGCAGTCGCTGCCGAAGCTCACGTTCCCGGGCGGTGCGCTGGTAGGCGACGACGCCGGCTTCCTCAACGCCTCCCGCATCAAGGGCACGCACGCCGCGATCAAGTCCGGAATGCTCGCCGCGGAAAGCGCCTTTGCCGCACTCGGGGAAAGCCGCGCCGGCGACGAGCTCGTCTCGTACCCCGCGGCATTCCGCTCGAGCTGGCTGCACGAGGAGCTGCACCGGGCGCGCAACTTCAAGCCCTGGATGTCGAAGGGCCTCTATACCGGCACGCTGATGGTGGGCGTGGACCAGGTGGTCTTCCGCGGCAAGGCGCCGTGGACGCTCGCCCACGCGCATGCGGACAACGAAGCGCTACGGCCCAAGGCCGAATGCACGCCGATCGCGTATCCCAAACCCGACGGCGTGCTCACCTTCGACCGGCTCTCATCGGTGTTCGTCTCGAACACCAACCACGAGGAGGACCAGCCGTCGCACCTGCGCCTGCTGGATCCCGCCATTCCGACCACCGTGAATCTCCCGGTTTACGACGGTCCCGAGACGCGCTACTGTCCTGCAGGGGTGTACGAATTCGTATTCGAGGGCGGCACGGCGCGGCTGCGGATCAATGCGCAGAACTGCGTGCACTGCAAGACCTGCGACATCAAGGATCCGAAGCAGAACATCCAGTGGGTGACACCCGAGGGCGGTGGCGGTCCGAACTATCCGAACATGTGAGGAGTCCGTTATGAAAACCGTTGCTGAGCTGCTGCGTGCCAAGCCAGCCCGGGGCGTGATCAAGGTGGCCCCCGAGCAGAGCGTGCTCGAGGCGATCAAGGTCCTCGCGTCGGAAAACGTCGGCGCCGCGATGGTGATGACCGGCGAGCGCCTGGCGGGCATCCTTTCCGAGCGCGACTACACCCGCAAGGTGATCCTCATGGGGCGCTCCTCCGACACCACCCGCGTCGAGGAGATCATGACCGCGAACGTGATCGTGGTGAACCCGCGCACCAAGACGCGCGAGTGCATGGCGCTGATGACGGAAAAGAACATCCGCCACCTGCCGGTGGTCGACGAAGGCCGCGTGATCGGGATGGTGTCGATCCGCGACATCGTGAGCGACATCATCGCCGACCAGGACTTCACCATCGAGCAGCTCGAGCATTACATCAGCGGGCAGTAGCGCTTCAAGTCAAATCGGGAACAGCGTTGGAGCGGACATCACCGCCGCTCAACGCCGGCATGCATCTGCTGCAACTCCGCGGGATAGCCAAGTCGGTTTCCGGAATGCCGCTCTGAGGCCGGGCGCGGCTACCTCGCGCTCACCGGCGACTCGGGCCGTCCGCCATTCTGACGGGGGCCGGAGCCGAATCGGGCACGCGCGAGCGCGACCCCACCATGAGCGCGGCGGCGATGGCGAGCGTCTGCAGTGCCGCCACGCCCCACAGCACCTGCGAGTAGCGGCCCGCATCCATCAGCAGCCCGAAGGCGATCGGCGCGATCGCAAGGCCGGTGTCGATGCCCGAATAGACGAAGCCATAGACGCGGCCGAAAGCGCCGGCGCCGACGGTGCTGGTCGCTGCGCGCCGCACCAGGATGTCGCGCGAAGGGCCGGCGAAGCCCACGAAGGCGCCCATCAGCGCCATCAGCGTCACCACGCTCCATCCCGGGACCGAGCCGCTGGCGAGCGCGATCGCGCACAAGGCCGCCGCGCCCAGCGTCACCGCCACCAGCCGGTCCTGGTGTTCCCCCTTCGAGGCGAAGAAGCCGCCTGCCGCCACGCCCGCCGCGCTCCCGAGAAGGTAGGCGGTGAGGCCGGTGGTCGCGAGCGCGAACGAGATGCCGTAGGTGCGCTCGAGCACCGGCGGCCCGAAATTCTGCAGCCCGCCAAAGGCCATCACCGATAGCAGGAAGAAGAGGAAGCTCATCCAGACGATGCCGACCGAGAGGAACGCGAACGACCCGCCCTTTTTCCGGGGCTCGACCGGCGCGGCGCTGAGCTCGTCGGCGAGCGAGCGCCGGTTGAGGAGCAGGAACCCGAGGGCGAGGAAGCCGACGACCGATGCGCCCAGCGCCGCCATCCGCCAGCTTGACACTTCCGCGATCGCAAGCACGAAGACCGGCGCCGCCGCCCAGCCGAGGCTGCCCGACAGTCCATGGACCGAGAAGGCATGGCCGAGCCGGGTGGTCGAAACGCGACGGTTGAGCAGCGTGAAGTCTGCGGGATGGAAGACACTGTTGCCCAGGCCCGCGATTGCCCAAGCGACGAGGACCATCGGGAAGGTCGCCGCGGAGGCGAGTGCCAGGCCCGAAAGCGCGAGCAGCACCATGCCGCCGCCAAGCACCCGCAGCGGGCCGAAGCGGTCGACCACGAAGCCCGCGAGCGCCTGGCCCAAGCCGGAAACCACGAAGAACACCATCATCGCCGAGCCCACCTGGGTGAAGGTGAGACCGAAGTCGTGCATCAGCCATGGAAAAAGCGGCGGCAGCACGAAGTGGAAGAAATGCGAGACGCCGTGCGCAAAGCCGACCAGCGAGATGACGGTCGCGTCTTTGCGGAGCGTTCCAGCGGCGGGCGTGGCGGCGGACATGAGGGACATTCTACCGGCCGGTTCCTGACGCGGATCAATCGACTTGGGCGACGGCGGCGATTTAGACTAAGCGCTCGAATAATTATTAGGAGGAGCCATGAAGACCCATTTCCGCACCCGCCTGCTCGCCGCCGCGGTGACCCTCGCCCTGCCCGCGGCCGCGCTGGCACAAACCGAGATCAAGTTCGGCCATGTCGGCGAGCCCGGCTCGCTCTTCGCCACCGCCGCCGACGAGTTCGCGAAGAATGCCAACGCCAGGCTGGGCGGCAAGGCGAAGGTCGTGGTCTTCGGCTCGAGCCAACTGGGCGGCGACAAGGAGCTGCTGCAGAAGCTGAAGCTCGGGACCGTGGACATGGCGCTGCCGTCCACGGTGATGTCCTCGGAGGCCGACCTCTTCGGCGTCTTCGAGATGCCCTACCTGGTGAAGGACCGCGGGCACATGGCGAAGATCGAGAAGGAGCTGTTCTGGCCGAAGATCGCCCCCGAGGCCGAGAAGAAGGGCCTCAAGGTGATCGCGGTGTGGGAAAACGGCTACCGGCACGTGACCAATTCGAAGCGCGCCATCAACGTGCCGAAGGACCTCGACGGCATCAAGCTGCGGGTCCCGGAGGGCAAGTGGCGCGTGAAGATGTTCCAGGCCTATGGCGCCAATCCGTCGCCGATGAAGTTCTCGGAAGTATTCACGGCTTTGCAGACCGGAGTGATGGACGGCCAGGAGAACCCCTTCACCCAGATCTACAGCGCGAAATTCCAGGAGGTGCAGAAGTACCTCTCGCTCACCGGCCACGTTTATACCCCTGCCTACGTGACCGTCGGCGCCAGGAAATGGGCCGCGCTCCCCGCCGACGTACGCAAGGTGCTCGAGGACACCGCGAGGCAAACGCAGGCTTTCGTGTACTCGACCGCGGAGACGGAAGACGGCGAGCTGCTCGCCAAGCTCAAGGCCGCGGGCATGCAGGTGAACACGCCCAACAAGGACGCGTTCGTCGCCGCCTCCAAGCCGGTGTACGACGAGTTCGCCCGGGAGGTCGCGGGCTCGAAGGAGATCATCGACCGCGCCGTCGCGCTCGGCAAATAGGATGCGGGCCGAGGCGCTGCGCAGGGCCTACGAATCGGTCCTGGAGTGGGTCGTCATCGTCCTGATGGCGATGATGGCCGTCGAGGTGACGGCGGGCGTGCTCTTCCGCACCTTCGGGGCGTCGCTCGTCTGGTATGACGAGGTCGCCTCGATCCTGCTCGCCTGGCTCACCTTCTACGGATCGGCGCTCGCCTCGGTGAAGCGCGCCCACATCGGTTGCCCGGAAG
>JBDSRZ010000282.1:0-4454 GCA_039929025.1 Usitatibacter sp.
CGACTGGTGCAAGTGCCCGCTCGAGCCGGGAAGGTCGGCGCTCCACTTCGCCATGAAGGTGCACGAGAGACCTCGCCGCGCGCACAGCTGCTTGAGCGCCGTCTTGAATAGCGCAGCTTTGTCGGCCATGCGGAGCGCCTCGTCGTAACGAAGCGCCGCCTCGTAGACGCCGGGGCCGGTCTCGGTGTGGAACCCCTCGATCGGCACGCGGAATGCGGCCATCTCGTCCATCAGTGCGTTGAAGTAGTCGCCGTTCAGGTTGGCGCGCAGCAGCGAGTAACCGAACATGCCCGGGGTGAGGGGCGTGGGCGGCTGGCCCTTTTTCTCCGCCCAGGTGTGCGGTGTCTCGCGGAAATTGAAGAATTCGAACTCCGAGCCCACCATCGCCGAGAAGCCCATCTTCTCCGCGCGGGCGAGCACGCGCTTCAGCGTCTGGCGCGGACAGAGCGGGTGGGGCTTGCCGTCGGCGGTGACGAAGTTGCCGAGGAAGAAGTCGACGTCGCCGTCCCAGGGGACGTTGCGGTGGGTGGCGAGGTCCAGTCGCACCATCGCGTCGGGGTAGCCGTGGTGCCAGCCGGTGAGCTGGGTGTTGTCGTAGCAATGGTCGTGCATGTCCCAGCCGAACACCACGTCGCAGAAGCCGAAGCCGCTCTCGACCGCGGAGAAGAACTTGTCGCGGTGCAGGTACTTGCCGCGCAGGATGCCGTCGATGTCGGACACCGCGACCTTCACCTTGCCGGCCTTCGACTTGCGGATCGCCTCGACGATCGCTTCGCTGCCGTTTCGCTTTGCCGGCTTCTTCATGGTTCTTCCTTTACAGGACTAAGAGCGGAAACACGGAGAACACAGAGAGCACAAGGACACAGAGAAAAACTTCATTGAAATGATCCAGGTGCTGGCAACGGATGAAACGCGCCTGACAAAAGGAATGGCTCTTCTCGGTGTCCTGTGCTCTCTGTATTTTCAGCTTAATACAGCGCAGCGGGCGGCGAGTTCCAGATAGTGCGCGAGAGGAGGCGTCAACTCGCCCGGTACCTTGGCCTGGTCGTCCCAGCGGCGCACGCGCATCGACTCCCGTGCGTGCGGCTTGGCCATGAACGCCTGCGCCTCCTCCTGCGAAAACACCCCGCCCTGCAAGGTAAGGCTGCGCCTGGAATCCTCCGAGAGCCGCTCGTAGTACGCGGGCTCGATGGCGCAGAGAGCGCGCTTGGCGTCCACGTGCAGGCGGATGGGCTCGATCACCGCGGGGCGGAAGATCGGGCGCAGGAACGGGATCGCGAAGTACTGGTGCTGGTCGTCGATGCCCCGCGCGCTCGGGGTGTCGCCCTGCCTGTTGAGGACGTGCCCCAGGTCGTGCAGCAGCGCCGCGGTCACGAGTTCGATGGGTGCCTCCTCGCTCTCGGCCCGGTGCGCCGCCTGCAGCGCGTGCTCGAGTTGCGATACGCCTTCGCCGTCGTATGCGACGTGGCCGTGGTCGCGGAAGAGCTTCTCGATGTCGCCGAGCCTGAAGCCCACGGCTACTTGGTTGCGCCCGGGAGGTCGCCCGCGAGGTCGGGGCGTGCGGCGTGGGCGCCGGTCGCCAGGCCTTGCATCAGCCGGCTCTTCCTCAGCTGCCCGGCCTGCTCGAGGATCGGGTAGGCGGTCGAGCAGAAGAAGGAGTTGATGCGGCGCATGTCGCTGATGATGTCGAGGTGCAGCGAGCTGGTCTCGATCGACTGCACCGACTGGCCGTAGAGGCGGTCGAGGTGGGTGTCGTGGTAGGCGCGCTCGAGGTCGCGGAAGCGCTCCTTCTCGGCGAGCAGTCGCTGCGCGCTCTTCACGTCGCCGTTGAGGAACACCGACATTCCGAGGCGCAGGTTCGAAACCAGTCGGTCGTGGAGTTCGACGATCTCCTTCAGGCCCGCCTCCGAGAAGGACAGGTTGTGCGCGATCTTCTTGTCGCGCAGGTCGATCATGATGCGCTCGAGGATGTCGCCTACGTGCTCCAGGTTGATGGTGAGCCCGATGATCTCGGCCCAGCGCCTGCTGTCGCGCTCCTCGAGCGCCTCCTTGCTGATCTTGGTGAGGTAGAGCTTGACCGCTGTGTACAGCCGGTCCACGTCGTCGTCCAGCCTGATCACGTCGGCTACGCGGACCGCATCGTTGGTGCGGATCACGTGCAGCATCCCGTGCAGCATCTGCTCGACGGTGTCGCCAATGCGCAGCGTTTCGCGCGCCGCGTTGGCGAGCGCGAGGGCCGGGGTCTCGAGGGCCGCCTCGTCGAGGAACTTGGGCTTGGTCTGCGGCACGGCATCGACCGGGATCGGCAGCCAGCGCTCGATGAAGGCCGCGATCCGCTCGGTGAGCCCTAGGAACACGATCGCAAGGATCACGTTGAAGAAGACGTGGAAGTGAACCACCTGGCGGCGCACCTCCGGGTCCAGGCGCGGCAGGAGCTGCAGGATCCACGGCATGGCGATGGAGAACACCACGCAGCCGGCGAGCTTGAACACCAGGTTGCCGGCCGCTACGCGCCGGCCGGGCCCCGGCAGGCGGGCGTTCACGATGAACGCCAGCAGTCCGCTGCCGAGGTTGGCGCCGAGCACCAGGCAGAGCGCCACCGGCAGCGAGATCACGCTCGAGGCCGCGAGGGTCGCCGAGAGCAGCACCACCGCGAGGCTCGAGAACGAGAACACCGTGAATGCCGCGCCGATCAGCATGTCGAGCATCGGGTCGCCCGAAAGGGTGCCGAAGATCACGCGCACGCCCTGGGCCTGGGTAATCGGGTGCGTGGCCGCGATCACCAGCTGCAGCGCGAGGAGCATGAGCCCGAGGCCGATGGCGACGCGGCCGATCTGGCCCACCTTCGAGGTGCGGCGCGAAAGGAAGAACACCACGCCGAAGAAGATGAGCAGCGGCGAAAGCCACGACAGGTCGAGCGAGAAGAGCTGCGCGAGGAGCGCGGTGCCGACGTCGGCGCCGAGCATGATCG
Organism: Usitatibacter sp.; assembly: GCA_039929025.1. Lineage (GTDB taxonomy): Bacteria > Pseudomonadota > Gammaproteobacteria > Burkholderiales > Usitatibacteraceae > Usitatibacter. Next base: position 2,972 of record JBDSRZ010000282.1, read on the forward strand.
CGAGCGCCGCCGGCAGCGCGATCAGGTTCTGGCTCACGAAGGAGCTGGTGATGAGCGCGGTGGCGGAGGACGACTGGATGAGCCCGGTCACTCCCAATCCGGCGAGGAACGCGGAGCCGCGTGTGGCCACGCTGCGCGAGAGCACGCGCCGCAGGTCGGAGCCGAACACGCGCAGCACCCCGGTGCGCACGATGTGCGTGCCCCAGACGAGCAGGGCGACGCTGGCGAGAAGATTCAGTAGCGTTTGCAATTCGTGCCTTCGTCCCCTGGACGAACAACCTCCGCGTATAAGTGGGTTCGCTGCCTCGCTTCGATTATGACCAGCTTCGCCACGGGGTACAACAATGCGCGGCCCGCCCGGGACGAGATTGTTGACAATCTGCACATCCCCATCCTTAAATGCAGGGATCATGCCGAAGCCCTCGCTGGCTGCCGCCAGGCCCCCACGCAAACCGAACGGCAACGCTGCGGCGATCGTTCTTTTGCGGACCAACTCCCTGCCGATGCTGGTGCAGAAGGAGCTGGAGCGGATGATCAGCGCTGGGGACCTTTCCGCCGGAGCCAAGTTGAACGAGGAAGCGGTGGCCGAGATGCTGGGCGTCTCGCGCGGCCCGGTGCGCGAGGCCTTCCGTGGGCTGGAAGAAGCCGGGCTCGTGCGCCTGGAGAAGAACCGCGGGGTGTTCGTCCGCCAGATCAGCGTCGAGGAGGCGGACGAGATCTACGAGGTGCGCGCGGCGCTGGACGAGTTCGTCGGCCGGCGCCTGGCGCAGTTGCGCACCCCGGAGTTGGTGGCGGAGCTGCGCGAGCACGTCGGGCGCCTGGAGAAGGCCGCGGCGCGCCGCAGCCTCGATGCCTGTGCCGCCGCCAACCTGGCGTTCCACGACCGGCTGGTCGAACTCACCGGCAATGCCAAGCTGCTCGCCACCTATCGCCGCCTGGTGAACGAGCTCAACCTCTACCGACGCACCGCTCTCGGGCTGAAAGGAACGGTGCGCATCTCCACGCGCGAGCACCGCGAGATCGTCGACCGCATCGCCGCTGGGCAGGGCGCGGCCGCGGGCAAGGCGCTCTACGATCACGTGATCGAAAGCCGGGCGCGCATGCGGCGGGTCGCGGGGGCGAAGGGCAATGGGCAGACGAAGAAGCAAAGCTGAAACATACCGGCCTCAGGATCGAGGCTGCAATACCAACAAGGAGGAGACGACGATGAAGCAGCAGATTCGCAGGTGGGCCGCCGGCGCGTTCGCGGCCGCGATCATGGCGTGCGGCGTGCAGGCGTTGGCCGAGGCGCCGAAGCAGATCCGCTTCGGCCTGCTTCCGGCCGAGGATCCGACCAACATGGTGCAGATGTTCCAGGGCATCGCCGACCACGTCGGCAAGGTCATGGGAGTCCCGGTCACGGTGCGCGTGTCGGAAAGCTACAACGCGCTCATCGAGGCGATGCGTGCCGGCCACCTCGACGTGGTCTATGTCGGCGGCAGCC
>JBDSRZ010000283.1:0-13414 GCA_039929025.1 Usitatibacter sp.
GATGCTAGGGAGGCAATCGGGCGCGGCGATGGACAAAGAGTGGCGGGAAAATGATGTCGATTAGAATCCAGGCGAACTCCCCCATTTCCGCGAGCCCTCCATGTACGAAGACCTCTCCCTTTACATCAACGGCCAGTTCCTCAAGGGGGGCGGCCGCCGCGAAGGCGACGTGATCAACCCCGCCACCGACGAGGTGGTGGGCAAGCTGCCCTACGCCAGCAAGGAAGACCTGGATTTGGCACTCGCGAGCGCCCAGACGGCCTTCCAGGCCTGGAAGAAGTCCTCCCCGATGGAGAGGAGCCGCATCCTCAGGAAGGTGGGCGAGCTCTCGCGCGAGCGGGCGAAGGAGATCGGCCGCAACATGACGCTCGACATGGGCAAGCCGCTCGCCGAGGCCATCGGCGAGGTGACGGTGTGCTCCGAGCATGCCGATTGGGCCGCCGAGGAAAGCCGTCGGATCTACGGGCGCGTCGTGCCCGCGCGCTCCGAGAGCGTGCGCCAGTTCGTGCTGAAGGAGCCGATCGGCGTCGTGGCCGCCTTCTCGCCCTGGAATTTCCCGTTCAACCAGGCGCTGCGCAAGATCGTCTCGGCATTGGGCGCCGGCTGCACGATCATCATCAAGGGTCCGGAGGATGCGCCGAGCGCGCTGGTGGCAATCGCGCGCATGTTCCACGAGGCGGGGCTGCCCGCGGGGTGCCTCAACGTCGTGTGGGGCGTGCCGAGCGAGATCTCGACCTATCTCATCAACTCGCCGATCGTGCGCAAGATTTCCTTTACCGGTTCGGTGCCCGTGGGCAAGCAGCTCGCCGCGTTGGCCGGCTCGCTGATGAAGCCCGCCACCATGGAGCTGGGTGGCCACTCGCCGGTCATCGTTTGCGACGACGCCGACGTGGAAGCCGCGGCCGACCTGCTTGCCGGATCCAAATTCCGCAACGCCGGCCAGGTGTGCGTGTCACCCACGCGCTTCTACGTGCAGGAGAAGGCGTACGACCGCTTCACCGCGCGCTTCCTCGACAAGGTGTCGAAGCTCAAGGTGGGGCCCGGACTGGACGCCGACACCAAGATGGGGCCGCTCGCGCACAAGCGGCGCGTGCCTGCGATCGCGGGGTTCGTGGACGATGCCAATGCGCGCGGCGCCAAGGTGCTCGCAGGCGGGAACCGCATGGGGGCCAAGGGCAACTTCTTCGAGGCCACGGTGATCGAGGAACCGCCGGACGATTCGAAGATCATGACCGACGAGCCCTTCGGCCCGATCCTGGGACTGAAGCGCTTCAAGAACCTGGACGACGCGATCGAGCGCGCCAACAGCCTGCCGTTCGGGTTGGCGGCCTATGCGTTCACGACTTCGATCAAGAACTCGGCGAGGCTCGCCGATTCGCTCGAGGCGGGGATGATCACCATCAATCACCTCGGCTTCGCGCTCGCGGAAGTTCCGTTCGGCGGCGTGAAGGACAGCGGCCATGGCAGCGAGGGGGGCAGCGAGACCTTCGACGGCTACCTGGTCACCAAATTCGTCACCCAGAAAGGATGAAGAACATGGCGAAGGCATATTGGGTGGCGACCTATCGGGCGATCCACGATCAAGACAAGTTCGCGGCCTACGCCAAGCTCGCGGGCCCGGCGCTGCAGGCGGCGGGCGGGAGATTCCTCGCGCGCGGCACTCCGGCCGAGGTCTATGACAACGCGGTGAAGATGCGCGTCGTGCTGCTGGAATTTCCCAGCGTGGCGCACGCCACCGCGGCGCACGACAGCTCCGCCTATGGCGAGGCCTTGCGCGCGCTCGGCGATGCCGTCGACCGCGACATCCGTATCGTCGAGGGCGTGGATTGAATCTCGACGTCCGCGACAAGCGCGTCATCGTCGCGGGCGGCAGCCGCGGCATCGGCCGCTCGATCGCCCTCGCGTTCGCCGAAGGCGGCGCGAAGGTCTCGATCTGTGCCCGGGGCGCCGAGGCGCTCGAGTCAACACGCAAGGAGCTCGCGGCAGTCGGCGGCGTGGCCCATGCGTCCGTCTGCGACTTGGCCGACGAGGCTGCGATCGCACGCTACGTTCCCGCTGCCGCAGCCGTGCTCGGCGGCATCGACGTGCTGGTGAACAACGCCACCGCCGGCGCTACGGGCGACGACGAGGAGAGCTGGGAGACGAGTCTCGCCGTGGACCTCCTCGCCGCGGTGCGTGCATCGCGCGCCGCGATCGCTTTCCTCGAGAAGGGGCACGATCCGACGATCATCAACATCTCGTCGGGCTCGGGGATGAATCCCTCCGTTCGCACGCCCGCCTACGGCGCGGCGAAGGCGGCCGTCATCCATTACACCCGCACCCAGGCCGCGGCGCTCGCTTCCAGGGGCATCCGCGTCAATTGCGTGGCCCCGGGATCGATCGAGTTCCCCGGCGGGGGGTGGGAGAAGCGCAAGACCGAAGAGCCCACGCTCTACAACCAGGTGCTCGCGTCGATGCCGGCAAAGCGGCTGGGCCGTCCCGAGGAGGTTGCAAGCGTGGTGCTTTTCCTCGCCTCACCGCTCGCGAACTGGGTGACGGCCCAGATCATCGGCGTGAATGGCGGGCAAGGATTCGCAAAATAAAATGGTGTCGGAGTCGAATAAGGCGAATTAATCGACTCCGACCCCATTTATTGGGGTTTGGCGAGCATCACGCAACGGGGACTTCAGTGTGCTTTGCGTCCGCCGCCGAGCAGCCCCGCGATGACCGCCTCGCGCGGATTCCCCGCATCGAGGAACCGCACCCAGCGCGCGAAACCCGCCGGATCCGGCTCGCGCCGCAGCGCCTCGGCATAGGCCATCGTCACGAAAACCTCGTTGCTGGAAGCGGTGCGGAAAGCGGCGCTCTCCGAGAATGCGAGCATCACCTGCCCGCGGGTCATTCCGGACTCGAGCCGCGCGATCCAATAGGCGCGTTGCGCCGCGTCGGGTGAGGCGTCGAAGACGTTGCGGAACACGCGGTCGACGAAAGCCGCGTGGTCGAGCTCGCCATAGCGAAGGCCGAACTCGGTGCTTCCAGCGAACTCCTCCGCGATCGATTCGAGCGACATGCCGCCGTCGCGCTCGCCGATGTAATAGTTGAGCCCCTCGTAGTCGGCGGCCCGGTCCATGAACGCAAAGTAGAGTCGGGCGAGAGGCGCGACCGCGTTGCTCGACTCCTCGGAATCGATCGCTGTCACGATCGCTGCGATGTGGGCTTTCGAGCCCGCAGAGAGCTGGCGGAAGGGAAGGGAAGGCGCATCGGTGAAGCCGCGCGGCGTGTCCGGAGCAGCCCGCGGAGCGCTGGCGACGCGGCCGCGCGGCGGCTTGCCCGGCTCACTGGAGGCGGGCTCGGGGGTGGCGGGACTCGATTCCGAAGCCACAGGATCGGATGCGCTCGGGAGCTTTGGCCCGGGCGCCACGGAAGGCGGTGTCCTGTCGCCGCTCTCGAAAGACGCCAAACGCGGCATCGGCGAGACGGGGATGAACCTTTTCGAGGCGTCCCACGACAGCAGGACGACGGCAAAGCCCAGAACGATCGTTCCTCCGGCAAGCGCGCGCATTTGCGGCCTATTTTAACGCACCCGCTGCGGGTGAACGAGTGCGTCTGGCGCAGCGCCTCGTCGAAGTACGCCTTGCCGAAGTACGTCCATTCCGCTTCGTTGGGGCAACCGAGCGAGTTCCGGTCGGGCGCCGCCGCAGGCTGGCGATGGGCGAGCGCATCACCGTCTTCGGATTGTTGACCCGCTTCACGATGTGACCTTCGGCCCCGAAACGCTCGCGCACCACGCGCGCGACGAGGAAGGCCGCGGCCATCTGCCGGATTCTACGGACCTTACAACCCCTCGCGCCGCCGCCTCAGCTGTACCGCCACCGCGACGAACCCCGCGGCAAACACGAGCCCCGCCCACAGCCCGGGTGCCGCCAGGAATTCCAGCGGCGTCATCTGCGCGAGCTGCGTCACCGGCCCATCGGTCCCGTCCGACGCGAAGGCATGGGCCGGGCCTCCGGCGAAGCGGTAGCGGATCAGGCTACCCACGAACGATGTCCCCGAGGTGATCGACTCCACCGCCCACGCGCCGAAGATGGGCACGAAAGCCCATGCGAAGACAGCACGCTTCGCCCACGCCGACACCATCAGGAGGTACGCGAAGATCGGGGCAAACCAAAGCGCCTGCACGGCCGTGCCGTAGAAGAGGGAGACGATCATGGTTCCGTACGGCAGGCGGGAGAACATCGCACCTGCTCCGACGCCACGGAAGGAGAGCAGGGCGCCCGCGACGAGAAGCAGCAGGACCTGCGCCCCCAACGCGACGGCGCAGGCGATCAGCGGCGCCACGGCGAGGGGAACGCTCATCTTGGCCATCACCGCCGTAAAGTCCGATACCGGCATCGACTTCCAGAAGAGGATGCTGCGGTCGCGCCGTTCGCCGTACAGCGCGTCGAGGCAATAGAAGCCCGTCACCAGCCAAGTCGTCGCGACAATCACCGTGGCGGCCAACCCGAAGGGCAGCATTGCGGCGACCACCTGCTTTGCGGCCACGAGTTCCTGGATCTCGCGCATGCGATCGCTGTAGCGGTAGGAGTTGATGCCGAAGCCCACCAGGATCACGAACGCGAGCGCGAGGGGCGCCAGGTAGAGCGAACGACTCTCCCAGAGCTCACGGCGAATGGACCACTCGAGGTGACGCGCGCGGTTCATGCCGCTTTCCTGCGACCCGCGGCAGCGTCGCCGCCCATCACCGCCACGAACAGGTCGGCCAGGCCCGGCGTGCGCACTTCGCCCAACTCCGCCAGGCGTTCGCGGTCGGCGCCGTCGAAGAGCATGATCGGCCGGCCGAACACCTGCCGCTCGTGCAGCGGGCCAAGGGCTCGCGCCGCCTCGGCGTTCTCGGTCCGGATCATCGCCTCTACGTAGCGCGCTTCGAAGTCGGCCATGCTGGTGGAGAGCGCGATCCGGCCGCGATCGATGAAGACCACGTCGGTCAGCACTTCCTGGATTTCCTCAACCTGGTGCGTGGTGACGACGATGGTGCGATTGCCGTCGTAGTAATCATTGAGCAGCGAGTCGTAGAACTGCTTGCGGAAGAGGATATCGAGGCCGAGGGTGGGCTCGTCCAACACCAGCAGCTTCGCGTCGATCGCCATCACCAGCGCGAGGTGCAGCTGCGTCACCATTCCCTTGGAGAGCTGCGAGACCCTGCTGTTGCGCTGGATGGTGGTGCGCGTGAGGAAGGCCTCCGCCCTAGCGCGGTCGAAGCGCGGATGCACGCCGGCCACGTAGTCCAGCGCCTGGGAGACCCGCAACCACCGCGGCAGGATCCCCACGTCGGAAATGAAGCACACCTCGTGCATCAGCGCCGGGCGCCGCTTCCAGGGATCGCGGCCCAGCACTCGCAGCTCACCTTCATGGCTGGTGAGGCCGAGGATCGCGTTCAGCGCCGTTGTCTTGCCCGCGCCGTTGGGACCCACGAGGCCGAGGATGCGGCCCTCAGGAACGACGAGGTCGATGCCATCCAGTGCGACCGTGGATCCGAACGACTTTCGCAGGCCATGGGCCTCGATGCAGTTCGCTTTCAGGCTGCCGCGGCCTTCTCCGCCTGCGAGAAGCTGTCGAACACCGGGACGAACTGGTCGATGCCGGTCGCCTTGATGCTCATCATCACGGTGGAGCCGGGATCGACGACCAGCACCATCTTGCCGCCGCGCGCTTTCACCGCCTTTGCGCTGGTGATCAGGGCGCGGATGCCGATCGAAGCGAGGAACTTGAGGGACGTGATGTCGACGACTACGCTCTTCTTCGCCGCGTGCGCCAGCTCGACCAGCCTCTCCGCTGCCGAGTTCGTGCCGTCGACGTCGAGGCGGCCGGAAATCATGATCATTCGAAGCTCGCCAACGTCATCATGGCTGATGGGCATGCCGGACTCCCTCGTGAATGGCCTCGCTCGCGCAAGCGAAACTCTACCTGAATGTCGCGACAACCAGGGTGAAATCGTCCTCGAAAGACCGGCATCCGGTGCGCGCCATCACGGCCTCGAGGATGCGCAGCGACTCCGGCTTGCGCGGGTCAGTAGGGGCGGTGAGCAGCGCCACGAAGTCGCCGATGCCCCATTGCCTGCCGTCAGCGGTCTCGACCTCGAACACGCCGTCGCTGAAAACGTAGAGAGAGCTCCCCGGCGGCACCGCCTCCCGGCCGCTGGTGTACGCGTAGCCCGGAAGCATTCCGATGAGGACGTTGGAGGCATCCAGGGGAACCGCGGCTTCGCGATCCGGGCCGACGAGGTACGCGGCGTGATGGCCGGCGGAGGTGAAGGCGATGGTGCGCGATTCCAGGTCGAGCACGCCGTACCAGAGGGAGAGCAGCATGCCGCCGTGGCTGTCCATCTGGAACATCTCGTTGAGGTAGGCCGCCATCCGCGCCGGGTCGCGTGCATCGACGCCGGGCGGCGCGTGCTGGCGCAGGACGTTCATGACGGACACGGCGTGCATCGCGGCGTCGGTACCATGCCCGGTCACGTCGAGGAGGTAGATCGCGAACGTGCGCTCGTCGATGAAGTGATAGCCGAACATGTCGCCGCCCAGCTTGGCGCACGGTTGCAGCACCCAGTCGGTCTGCATCGCCTCCCGCTGGATGGGCTCGGGCAGCAGCGAGCGCACGTACTGCTTGGCTTTCTCGAGGTCGCTGTCCAGCGCTCGCGCCTCCCGGACTTCGCGGCGGCCGCGCCACTCGTGCTCGAAGACGTGGGTGCCGATCGTGAAGCGCTCGCCCGGCGCAACGAGGCGCGGACCCGTGATGCGTTCGCCCGCGATGAAGGTTCCGTTGGACGATCCGAGGTCGGTCACGAAGAGCTGCCCCATCGCCAACGCCACGCGGCAGTGGTTACGCGAGACGAGCGAGTCGCCGATCACGATGTCGGCGGGCTTCGTGCGGCCGATCACCACACCCTTGTCGCCAAGCTCGACGCGATGGCCCGGATCCGCCCCCGCGACCACCACCACGTAGTGCGCCCGGTCGTCCGCGGCGGAGGCCACAGGGGCACCCTTGCGCACCAGGATCGTGGGCGTTGGCGGGTCGTCTTCGAAGGGATTCGACTCGGCCACGGCCGCTCCGGTGGGAAACCTGAAGGAAGGATTATAGAATCCTCCCACGATGGCTACCAGACCCCTCCAGCGGCACAGCCTTGCGATCGAGGGCGGCGTAGCCTCCGCGAAGGCCAGCGCGTGGGCGCGCGCGCTGGCGGAGCATGCGGGCCTGTCCGAAAAGCTCATCTACGCAATCGACCTTTGCATCGTCGAGCTGGTGACCAACGTGGTCGACCATGCCTATGGCGAAAGCCCCGGCCTGATCCGGATCGAGCTCGACCTGGGCCCCGCGGCGGCGATCCTCACCATCCTGGACGACGGCCCGCCGTTCGACCCCCTTTCGGTGGCCACTCCCGCCACTCCCACGTCGGTCGAGGACGCATCGGTAGGCGGCTACGGTATCAAGATGGTGCGTTCGGCGGCGGACGCCTGCCGCTACGAGCGCCGCGGTGGGCAGAACGTGTTCACGGCCTATTTCGGTGCGGGGAGTCCCGTGGGCGACGCCGCCCGATCCTGGGAGCGGTCATGAGATGGCCAACCGCCATTCGGCTTCCAGCCCCATGCCTGCACGCCTTCTCATCGACATAGAAACCCTGTGGCAGCTCGAGCGCGTCGCGAGCGTCGGCATCGCTCCCGACGGATCCGCGGCGGTTTGTGCCGTCACGACGTACTCGATGGAGCAGAACAAGGGCGGCACCAGCCTGTGGCTGCTGCCGGCCGGCGCATGCGCCCCGCGGCGCCTCACCCGCGCCGGCGAGAAGGACGGGAATCCCGCATGGTCACCGAGCGGTGATCGCATCGCGTTCCTCGCCAAGCGTGAGCAGGAAGGGCACATGGATGCCGAGCGCCAGCTGTATGTAATCGCCGCCTCGGGCGGCGAGGCCGAGCGCAAGAGCAACTTCCTTCCCGGCATCGACGATTTCAAGTGGATGCCGGATGGAAAGCGCATCGTGTTCGTCTCGTGGGTCTGGACGGGCGTGAAGGGAAGCCGCGCGCAGGACCGGCGGCACAAGGCGTTCACCGAGCGCAAGGAGAGCGCCTACGTCACTTCGGAGGCGCACTACCGGCACTTCGACCGCGGCCTGCCCATGGGACGCGTGCCCCACCTGCTGATGCTCGACCTTGCGAGCGGGCGCATCACGGATCTTTTCGAAAGCACCGGGTACGAGCTCCCTCGCGCCGACCCGCGTGCGTCGCACTTCGACATCGCGCCTGACGGCCGGCGCATCGTATTTGCCTACGACCCGGCACCGCGCAAGCGCGCGGTGAACCCTGTGGCGCTCGCGGAGATCGACGTCGCTAGTCGCCGCGTCGTTGCGCTCACTCACGACGCGGCCTGGAATTTCGATGCGCCACGCTACTGCCCGGAAGCGTCGCTCCCGCTTGGGCGGGGGCCCAATCTTCACGGCTCGCAGGTCGCCTGCATCGCCACCCACGTGGGCAAGCGCCACACGATGCCGGGCCGGCTCGCCTTCGTGCGCCGCGGCCAGTCACCGCGCGTCGTCGCCGGCGATTGGCGAATCGACGTCGAGGGGCCGCTACGATGGACACCGGACGGATCGGCGGTGCTCTTCGCGGCGCAGGAAAAGGGGCGCTGCCACCTGTGGCGTTTCGACCTGCGTGGCGAAGCTCTCGCCGTCGCCGTCCAGGGCGGCTGGGTCCAGGGCTTCGACATCGGTGGCAAGCCCGGCGATGAGACCCTGGTCGTGGCCATGGACTGCGCGGCCCATCCCGTGCAGGTGCACGCGATTCGATCGGGGGTCGCGCAGCGGCTCGAGCGCTTCAACGACGAACGCATGGCGCGTCTCGCCCTGGGAGAAACGCGCGAGGTGACGATCGAGGGTGCGCGCGGCGACGAAGTGCGGATGTTCGTCACCTTTCCGCCGCGCTTCGATCCGCGCCGCAAATATCCCGTGCTCCAGGTGATCCACGGCGGTCCTCATGCCGCCGCCGGCGACACCTTCGGCTATCGGTGGAACACGCACCTGCTCGCCTCGCGCGGACACGTCGTGGCGGCGGTGAACTATCACGGGTCCAGCGGCTTCGGGTTCAAGTTCCGCGACAGCATCATGGGCCGGATGGGTCGACTCGAGACCGGGGACATCGAGGCGGGCACCGACTGGCTGCTCGCGAAGCCCTGGGCGGATGCGAAGCGCGTGTTCGCTGCCGGCGGCAGCTACGGCGGGTTTCTCGTCGCGTGGATGAATGGCCATATTCCTGCCGGCCGTTACCGTGCGTACGTGTGCCACGCCGGCGTCTTCGACCGCGTGGCTACCTTCAGCGCCGACTCCTACGAGTGGCGGCCGAAGGACCTGGGGGGGTTCTATTGGGAGAACGCCGCCAAGGTGAGGGCGCAGAGTCCCCATACCTTCGCGCACCGGATGGACACACCCACGCTGGTGATCCACGGAAACAACGACTACCGCGTGCCCGACACCAACGGGCTCGCCTACTACAACACCCTCCTGGCGCGCGGCGTGCCCACGCGGCTGGTGTGGTTCCCCGACGAGAACCACTGGGTGCTCAAGCCTCGCAACTCGCGGCTTTGGTACAGCGAGCTCTTCGATTGGCTCAAGGCCCACGATCCGGGCGCGCGAGGGGATGGCGGCAACGTACGCTATCGAACAAGCAAATAGCACACTTGCGCTGTGATCGTAGCCCCTATAGCTTACTTGCTCTGCCAGGGAGGGCAGACAAATGCCACAACGATGCCAGTCATGTCTGAGTCGCCCGACAGGCGATTACGGTCACGAGCAGCTTGCGGCCGCCACGCAGGTGCCTCGCTATGATGGAGTGAACATCCTCGCCCAACGTTGTCGAGTGTGCGGGCTGCTTTGGGTGCGTCACTATGAAGGGGCGGCCAAGTTCACATGGGAGGCGATTGCTCCCGCCCCTTCGACCCCAGTAGAAGGCCTGCAACGCACTTAGGGATCCGGCGTTGCGAGACAGGTCGTCATGCCGCGATGGGCCCTACCGGACGCGCGAGCGGAACCTGGCGCGTGAGCACCACTTCGCGACCGCTGCGCGCCGACTCCGACGCCCCCAGGCAGAGCTCCAGGCTCGCGAGCGCCCACCTTCCGTCGTGCACCGGCGGTCGGATCCCCGCGATCGCCTCGTGGAGCTCGTCCAGCAGAACGTCCCGCGGCGAGCGCGCGCTCGACACGGGGATGGTCGTCACGCCGTTGCGGGTGTGCACGGCGAGCCCCTCGGGAACCTGGCGGATGTCGCCGCGCGCGCATGAGAGCACCGTGAGTCCGAAGAAGGGTGGATGCGGGGCTTGCGCGGGAATCGCGTGGCGCGCGCGCTCGGCCTTCTCACGCAGCTCTTCGTCGGGGGAAACGGCGCGCGCGGCGGGCGCGGCCTTCGCCGGCTGCGGAAAGCCCCATTCGCCGATGCCGAAGGTGAGGAGAGCGCCCGGCAGATGGTCGTAGCCGCTGTAGACCGCGGTGCCCGCCGCGCCATCGGCAAAATCCACAAATGCGACATGCGCGCCGATGGTGGAGCGCGCGGGATCGAGATCGAAGGTCTTCGCGCGCACGCTCTGCGCAAGCCCGCCGCAGAGGAAACGCAGGATGTCGAACTGGTGCGCACCCTGGCGGAAAGTGACGCCGCCGCCCTTGGCGACATCGAGCTCCTCCGGCCGGCGCGGGCGATAGACCCAATCGGTGTAGCACCAGGTGTTCGCCATGCAGGGCGCGCCCACCACACCCGACTCGACCAATTGGCGCATGCGCGCGATCGGCGCGTCGTAGCTGTGCGAGTGACCGACGAGCAACAGCTTGCCGGCGCTGCGCGCGGCGGCGAGGATGGCATCGGCATCGGCCATCGTGGTGGCCATGGGTTTTTCCAGCAGCACGTGCTTGCCGGCCGCCAGCGCCGCGATCGCCTGCTCGGCGTGCATCTCGGTGGGCGTGGCGATGCACACCGCGTCGATCGCCCCGTTTGCGAGAAGCGCCGCGAAATCGGGGTGGGCGGGGACCTGGTATGCGCGCTGCATCTCCTGGCGGATCGCGGCGGACGGATCGGCGATCGCGGCGAGCGCGAATGCGGGATGGGCAAGGATGGCGGGGACGAAGGCCCGGCCGGCGGCGCCGACCCCCGCGATGCCCACGCGGATCATGCCGTGTCGCCCTGCAGGTTCCCGACGATGGCGATGAGCACACGGCGCGCGGCCTCGACGTCCGCGCGCGCGAGGCCCTGGAGCGCCAGGCGATTCACCTCCTCCGCGGCGCCCACGGTCGCACCGCGCAGCGCCAAGCCCTTCGGGGTCAGGAAAACGCGCACCTGCCGCTGGTTGCCCGCCACCTTCTGGCGGGTGACGAATCCCATCGTCGCCATCTGCCGCAGGGCCGCCAGTGCCGACGGCTCCGAGACCGCCGCCTGCTTCGCGAGCTGCCGCTGCGTGAGGCCGTCGGTCTGCCAAAGCACCCGCAACAGCGTCCAGTGGCCATATTGCACGCCGTGGCGCGCGAGCCGTTCCTGGAGCGCACCCGAGGTCTCGCGGAAGGCGCTCTTCACGAGGTGCGCGATGCGCTCGTCCGAAAGGGCATCGCGCCAGCGCAACGGCGAATCCGGACGAGTTGCGGGTTTGCGGGCGGGGGCGGCCATGGTGGATTGATATTAGGTAGCTAAGTTTGTATAGTCAACAGACAGACCTCGCTCGCCTCGTTCCAAGGGCGAAACGCCGCTGTCCCCCGCTTGCACGGCCATCTAAGCAATTCGAGGACCTCGAATGGAAACCACCGAGCAGAACGAGCTCCTCACGCGCATCGGTCCCGGCACGCCGATGGGCGCGCTGCTACGCCGTTACTGGCAGCCGATCGCCGCCGTCGTGGAGCTGGAACGCCGCTGGACCAGGAAGGTGCGGCTGCTGGGAGAGGACCTGATCTTCTTCCGCGACCGCCAGGGGCGCCTGGGCTTGATCGAGGAACAGTGCCCCCATCGCGGCGCCTCGTTCCTGCACGGCATACCCACGCAGGAAGGCATCCGCTGCCCGTACCACGGGTGGGAATTCGACGCGCGCGGCAAGTGCCTCTCGCAGCCCAACGAGCGCGACAACTGCGTCTTCCGGGAGAGGGTCGGGACGACCGCCTATCCCGTCGAGGTCATGGGGGGCCTCGCCTGGGCCTACCTGGGCCCGGAGCCGCGCCCGCTCCTGCCGCGCTTCGACGGCTTCGTGGCCGAGGGCACCGTGCGCATGCTCGGCCGCGCACTGCTGCCGGTGAACTGGCTGCAGATCATGGAGAACTCCATGGATCCCATCCACACCGAGTGGCTGCACGGCCACCACCATGAGTTCCAGAAGGAGCAGGAGGGCGTGAAGGTCGCCATCAGCGCCCACCACGAAAAGATCGACTTCCGCGAGTTCGAGTTCGGGCTCACCAAGCATCGCCTGCTCGCCGGCCACTCCGAGGACTCCGACGACTGGCGCATCGGCCACCCGATCGTGTTCCCCAACATGCTCGCGGTGGGCAACGGCGACGAGAAGTCGCGCTACTACGCGTTCCAGATCCGCGTGCCCGTTGACGACGAGCACACGCTGCACTTCTGGTACAACGCCTACGTGCCGCCCCCGGGCATGCCCGTGCCGGCGCATCTCACCGAACGGGTGCACCTCTACGATGTCCCGTTCCACGACGAGAATGGCGAATTCATCGTCGACAACGTGGACGGGCAGGACATGATGGCTTGGGTCACGCAGGGCGCCATCGCCGACCGTACCCGCGAGAACCTCGGCGCTTCCGACAAGGGCGTGGCCATCTACCGGCGCGTGCTGCGGCGGGAGCTGAAGAAGATCGCGCAGGGCGAGGACCCCATCGGCACCGTGCGCGACCCCGCTCGCAACCAGCGCATCGACCTGCCCAACGAGCGCAAGAAGCACCACAACAGCGACGGCTTCGCGGCCTTCATGATGCGCACGCACGCGAAGTATTCGCCGGTCGCGCAGGAGGTGGCGGCGCTGTTCGATGACGTCGGGGGGGCGCGCGCGCAGGCGGCGTCGTAGCCTTCCCAGTCGGAGAACGAGGCGGCCTGCCGGTGCGCTACTGGGTGGCGGTGATCCCGCCGTCGAGGTAGAGGACCTGGCCGGTCACGAAGCTCGATGCCGGAGCGCAGAAGAAGAGCGCCGCCCCGACGATGTCCGCCGGCTCCGCGACGCGGCCGAGCGGGATGCGGGCGAGCAATGCCTCCCAGCGCTTCGGATCGGAGCGCCACTTCCCCGCCGCTTCGGTCATCACGACCGTGGGCGCGATGCCGTTCACGTTGATGCCGAGCCGCGCGAGCTCTACCGCGTGCTGCCTGACCAGCATCACCAGGGCGCCCTTGGTGGCGCAGTAGGCCGAGTATCCATACCC
>JBDSRZ010000284.1:0-15035 GCA_039929025.1 Usitatibacter sp.
CAGGTCGGCCGAGCCGACGGCGCCGCGCGTGCCCGCGGGGGCGATGCGACGGCCGTTGAGCAGCACCAGGGTGCGGGTGGCTCCCAGGCCCCGCAGCCCGAGGGTGTTCGCGCCGGGACCGCCATCGGTGACGAAGCCGCCGAAGGCGTTGTTGATCTGCTGGCCGCCCGCGGTGACTCCCGTGGACTGCAGGACGTCTGTGGTCGAGTTGAAGCCGGCGAGGGTGCTTTCCTCGCGCGTGACGATCTGGACCGGCGACACGGTGTTGAAGGTATCGCGGGCGATGCGCGAACCGGTGACTGTGACCTTCTCGCCTTGCACCGCGCCCGAATCGAGAGTTACACGCGCATCGGCGCCCGCGGCCACGGTCACATCCCGGGTCACGCCGTCCGCGACCACCCGGTAGTTTCCTGGCGGCAGCCTGGAAAAGGTGAACGACCCGTTCGGCGCGGCCTTGATCTCGCGCGTTACGCCTGCGGGAGTGGTCAGGGTGATGGTCGCGCCCGCCTTGGCGTGCCCGACAATGTTGCCCTCCGAGCTTTGAGCATGCACTACGCCCGAAAGGCAGAGTCCTACGGCCAAGGAAATAGCCGTCCTTTTGATTTTCTTCATGAATGCTCCCGAATCTGTGACTGGATAGGGTGGGAAGGTGAAACCGAGATGTATTGGTGTGTGTTACGGATTTTGATCGCCGAAAGGATAGCGGCGGAGAGCGAAAAACAACAGGACTATTTTGGTTTGTGACGTTTTTGCAACACCCGGCCGCAGGTGCTGGACATAGCCTCGGTGGCGTTTTGGGTGCCGGATTCAGGAAGGAAACTCGACCTGCGGCTCGTCTTGCGAGGTTGTTCGTGCTAAAATTTCGCGGTTGTGATGATGGATGGGCTTCGAGCCCTTTTTTTTTGTTTGTGGGAACGCTTTTGTGAGTGCAAACCGGGTGCTGGAGCGCGAAACCTGGCTGCGCGAGAGCCTCGCGGGCCTGGGATACGAGCTGGTTGATCTGGAGTCCTCTCGAGGGGGGCTCCTGAGAATCTTCATCGACTCGCCCCCGGGAATCACGGTGGAGGATTGCGCCCGGGTGAGCCATCACCTGACCCGGGCATTCGCTGTCGAGGGCATCGATTACGAGCGCCTGGAAGTGTCTTCGCCTGGCCTGGACCGGCCGCTGAAGCGCATCGAGGATTTCACCCGCTTCGCGGGCCGCCAGGTGAGCGTGCGGCTCAAGCTGCCGCTGGACGGCAGGCGGCGTTACGAAGGGTTGCTGGCCGGCGTCGAGGAGGGAGTCGTCCTTCTCGAAGTCGATGGGGAACGGCGCGGGTTCGCGTTCGCGGATATCGAGCGCACGCGGCTCGTTCCGGACGTCTGAGGTTTTGGAGGCTTTCGCATGAGTAGGGATCTACTGCTTCTGGTCGACGCGCTCGCGCGCGAGAAGAACGTCGCCAAGGACACGGTGTTCCTGGCGTTGGAGATGGCGCTCGCCTCGGCCACCAAGAAGCGTTTCAAGGACGAGGTGGACGTCCGCGTCGAGATCGACCGCGAGTCGGGCGAGTACGCTGCATTCCGCCGCTGGACCGTGGTGCCCGACGAGGATCACGAGGAGCCGGCGCACCAGATCGCGATCACCGACGCCGTCGACGAGAACCCCGAAGCGGTCCTCGGCGACGTGATCGAGGAGCCGCTCGAGGCCGAGACCTTCGGGCGCATCGGCGCGCAGGCCGCCAAGCAGGTGATCCTGCAGAAGATCCGCGACGCCGAGCGCGAGCAGATCCTGAACGACTTCCTCGAGCGCGGCGAATCGCTCGTGACCGGCACCGTGAAACGCGCCGAGCGCGGCAATCTGATCGTGGAATCGGGCCGCGTCGAGGCTTTGCTGCCCCGCGACCAGCTGATCGCGAAAGAGAACCTGCGCGTCGGCGACCGGGTGCGCGCCTACATCGCCAAGATCGATCGGGCCGCGCGCGGCCCGCAGCTCATCCTGTCGCGCGTGGCGCCGGAATTCCTGATGAAGCTGTTCGAGCTCGAGGTCCCCGAGATCGAGGAGGGCCTCCTGGAGATCAAGGCGGCCGCACGCGACCCGGGGCTGCGCGCCAAAATCGCCGTCAAGTCCAACGACCAGCGCATCGACCCGGTTGGCACCTGTGTCGGCATGCGCGGCTCGCGCGTGCAGGCGGTCACCCAGGAACTCGCGGGCGAGCGCGTCGACATCATCCTGTGGTCGCCCGAACCCGCGCAGTTCGTGATCAACGCCCTCGCCCCCGCCGAGGTGAGCTCGATCGTCGTCGACGAGGAGCGGCACTCGATGGACGTGGTGGTCGAGGAAGACCAGCTTGCCCTCGCCATCGGCAAGGGCGGGCAGAACGTGCGCCTCGCCTCCGAGCTCACCGGCTGGCAGCTGAACATCATGACCACCGAGGAGCGCGAGCAGAAGAGCGAGCAGGAGACTTCCGTCGTGCGCTCGCTCTTCATGGAGAAGCTCGACGTCGACGAGGAGGTCGCCGAGATCCTCGTTTCGGAGGGCTTCACCTCGCTGGACGAGGTGGCCTACGTTCCGATCAACGAGATGCTCGAGATCGAGGCCTTCGACGAGGAGACCGTCAACGAGCTGCGCCGCCGCGCGCGCAACGCGCTCCTCACCGAGGCGATCAAGAGCGAGGAAACTGTCGAGCACGCCGCCGAGGACCTCCAGGGCATGGAGGGAATGGACAACCAGACGGCGCGCGTGCTCGCTTCCAAGGGAATCACCACCATGGATGCCCTCGCCGATCTGGCGACCGACGAGCTGACCGAAATGACGGGCATGGACGCGGAGCGCGCGAACCAGCTCATCATGAAGGCGCGCGAACCGTGGTTCAAGGAGACTCCGGTCGCCCAGGCCTGAGCTAGGAACGGATACGAATGGCCAAGTCGAACGTCACCCAATTCGCCGAGGAGCTCAAGCTCCCGGTCACGCTGCTGCTCGAGCAACTCCAGGCCGCGGGGGTGAAGAAGAAAGCGGGCGACGACGCCATCACCGAGCAGGACAAGACGCGCCTGCTCGACTACCTGCGCGAGATGCACGGCAACAAGGAAGAAAAGAAGAAGATCACCCTCACGCGCAAGCAGACCACCGAGATCAAGAAGGCCGACTCCACCGGCAAGGCGCGCACCATCCAGGTCGAGGTCCGCAAGAAGCGCACTTTCGTGAAGGTGGACAAGCCCGAGGTGGCGCCAGAGCCTCCCAAGCCGGTCGCGCCGCCCGCGCCGATCATCGACGAGAGCGAGGCGAAGAAGCGCGAAGCCGAGGCCAGGCGCCAGGCCGAGCTCGCCTCGCGCCAGGCCGCCGAGGCCGAGACCAAGGCGAAGCGCGCCACGGTCAAGAAGAAGGCCGACGAGGCTGCCGCTCCCGCGGAGGCCACACCCGCCCCGGTGGAGGGCGAGGCCCCGAAGAAGAAGCGCGTCATCCGCAAGAAGGGCGAGGAGCCGGCGACCGAGGCCGAAGCCCCGGTGCTGGTCGAGGTCAAGGTTGAGGCCAAGCCCGAGGCCGCTGCCACTCCTGCCGCCGGGGCCGCGCCGGCGAGCGAGGGCACGCTGCACCGCCCGGTGCTCAAGCCCGGCGAGAAGGAAGCCAAGACCGACAAGAAGGGTCCGAAGCGCGCCGCGAAACCGGCCTCGTCGTGGGTCGACGATCAGAACCGCCGCCGGGGCATCAAGACTCGTGGCGACGCGAGCGGCGGCCGCGACGGCTGGCGTGCGCGCGGCCATGGACGCCATCGCGACGACGAGTCGGGCACCGCCTTCGCGGCGCCTTCCGAGCCGAAAATCCTCGAAGTGCCGATTCCCGAGACCATCTCGGTCGCCGACCTCGCTCACAAGATGTCGGTGAAGGCGGCCGAGGTGATCAAGATCATGATGAAGATGGGCAACATGGTCACCATCAACCAGGTGATCGACCAGGAAACCGCGATGATCGTGGTTCAGGAGATGGGCCACGTGGCCAAAGCCGCGAAGCTGGACGATCCCGAGTCGCTTCTCGCCGAGGCCGCGGTCGACGAGGCCAACCTCGAGACGCGCCCCCCGGTCGTCACCGTCATGGGCCACGTCGACCACGGCAAGACCTCGCTCCTGGACGCGATCCGCAAGGCGCGTGTCGCGGTGGGGGAAGCCGGCGGTATCACCCAGCACATCGGCGCCTATCACGTGGAAACCCCCCGGGGCGTCATCACGTTTCTCGACACGCCGGGCCACGAGGCCTTCACGGCGATGCGCGCGCGCGGCAGCCAGATCACCGATCTCGTGATCCTGGTGGTCGCGGCCGACGACGGCGTCATGCCGCAGACGGTGGAAGCGATCGCCCACGCCAAGGCGGCGAAGGTGCCGGTCGTGGTGGCGGTCAACAAGGTCGACAAGCCCGAGGCCAATGTGCAGCGGATCAAGAACGAGCTGCTTTCCCACGAGATCGTGTCTGAGGAGCTGGGCGGCGAGACGCAGTTCGTCGAGGTTTCGGCCAAGACCGGCCAGGGCATCGACAAGCTGCTCGAATCGATCCAGCTGCAGGCCGAGGTGCTGGAGCTGAAGGCCCCGGTGAACGCGCCGGCCAAGGGCGTGGTGATCGAATCGCGCCTCGACAAGGGACGTGGCCCGGTCGCGACGGTGCTGATCAAGTCCGGCACCCTCAAGAAGGGCGACATCGTCCTTGCCGGCGCGGTGTTCGGCCGCGTGCGCGCGATGAGCGACGAGAACGGCAAGGCCGTGGACAAGGCCGGTCCCGCGATCCCGGTCGAGATCCAGGGACTGCAGGACGTGGCCCGTGCGGGCGACGACCTCATCGTGCTGAACGACGAGCGGAAGGCGCGCGAGATCGCGCTCTTCCGCCAGGGCAAGTTCCGCGACGTGAAGCTCGCCAAGCAGCAGGCCGCGAAGCTGGAGAACGTATTCGACCAACTGACCGAGGGTGCAAAGCCGCTCGCACTCATCATCAAGGCCGACGTGCAGGGCTCCTACGAGGGCCTCGCCCACGCGCTCGCCAAGCTTTCCACCGAAGAGGTGAAGGTGAACATCGTCCACAACGCGGTGGGCGGAATCACCGAGTCCGATATCAACCTGGCACTCGCGTCCAAGGCGGTGGTCATCGGGTTCAACTCCCGCGCCGACGCGGCGGCGCGCAAGTTGGCCGAGCACTCCGGCGTCGACATCCGCTACTACAACATCATTTACGAAGCGGTCGATGACGTGAAGGCCGCGATCAACGGCATGCTCGCCCCGGAGCGCAAGGAATCCATCCTCGGCATGGTGGAGATCCGCAACGTCTTCAAGATCTCCAAGGTCGGCACGGTCGCCGGCTGCATGGTGGCCGACGGCGTGGTGCGCCGCGCCGCCTCGGTGCGCCTGTTGCGCGGGGGCGTGGTCATCCACACCGGCGAGCTCGATTCCCTCAAGCGCTTCAAGGATGACGTGCGTGAGGTGAAGGCGGGATTCGAATGCGGCCTGTCGCTCAAGAACTACAACGAGATCCAGGTCGGTGACCAGCTCGAGGTCTTCGAGGTGGTCGAGGTGGCCCGCACCCTGGCCTAGCGTCGGGCGAGCCACCCTCCACCGTGAACTCCGCCCGCAGCGCGCGCATCGCCGACCAGATCCAGCGTGAGCTTGCCGAGGTGATCCGGCTGGAGATGCGCGACCCACGCGTGGGCCTGGTCACGCTCACGGGCGTCGAGCTCTCGGGCGACCAATCCCACGCCAAGGTGTTTTTCACGGTGCTTGGCCCCGAGCCGGATGGCGGGGACTCGCTGGAAGGATTGCAGCGCGCCTCCGGGTTCCTGCGCTCCGAGCTTGCTCGCCGTCTCACCACCCGCAAGGTCCCTGAACTGCACTTCGCTTTCGACGAGTCGGTGGAGCGAGGCGTGCGCTTGTCGGCGCTCATCGACGCCGCGGTGAGGCCGGTTGTCCCGGCCGCCCCCGTGCGCAAGCCAAGAACCCGCAAGAAGGTCGGCTGAGGCGCGTGCGGCTCGCGGCCGATGGTGTGCTGCTGCTCGACAAGCCCGAAGGCTATTCGTCCACCCAGGCCTTGGCGCGCTCCAAGCGCGCGCTGGCGGCGCCCAAGGCGGGACATACCGGCACCCTGGATCCCTTCGCCACCGGGCTGCTGCCGCTCGCGTTCGGCGAGGCCACCAAGTTCTCCCGCTTCCTGATCGAATCGACCAAGAGCTATCGGGCAACGTTGAAACTTGGGGTCGAAAGCAGTACCGGGGACACAGAAGGGGAACTATCGGCGCCCGTTCACGTTAACGTCGATTTGGCGACGATCGACGAAGTTCTTGCACGTTTCCGCGGAGTTCAACAGCAGGTTCCGCCGATGCATTCGGCCCTCCACGTGGGCGGGAAGCGCCTCTACCAGCTCGCCAGGGAAGGCATTGAAGTGCACCGCGAGCCTCGCCAGGTGGAAGTGATCGCCCTCGCTCGGGACCAACTGGAGGGTGATTGCCTCTTCGTTTCAGTCACTTGCTCGAAGGGTACCTACATCCGAACGCTTGCCGCCGACATCGGCCGCGCCTTGGGGTGCGGTGCGTATCTGACAGCCCTTCGCCGTACGGCGGTCGGCCCGTTTTGCGTCTCGGCGGCCGTGCCGCTCGAGCACCTCCAGCAGGAGGGGCCCGAGCTTGCACGGGCGCGCCTGCTGCCGGTCGACGTTCTCGTTGGAAGCCTGCGGCGCTGCGACGTGCCGCCGGAGCTTGCGCTGCGCTTCCGGCAGGGCCAGGTGATCGATTGGACCGAGGCGGCCGGGGGCTCTGAATGGGGCGTCTGGGATGCCGGTGGGGTTTTCCTCGGCGTGGGAAAGGCGGAGCTTCCCGGGCGCCTCGCGCCGCTCCGGCTGATGGCCGCCAACGCCCTGCAAGCGCCCTGATTTTGCTTGAGTTTGTAAGCCGTTTCTTGCTAAAATCGATGTTTCCCCGAGCTGAAAAACCGAGAGAGTTGGAATAGACCATGGCCGTCACCACCGCAGACAAGGCGCGCATCGTCGCCGAACACCAGCGCGCCAAGGGCGACACCGGTTCGCCCGAAGTGCAGGTAGCCCTTCTCACCGAGCGCATCAACATGCTCGCCGGGCACTTCAAGGCGCACGTCAAGGATTTCCATTCGCGCCGCGGCTTGCTGCGCATGGTCAGCCAGCGCCGCAGCCTCCTGGATTACCTCAAGCGTAGCAACGTCGAGTCCTATCGCTCGCTCATCGAGCGGCTCGGCCTGCGCAAGTAAGGAAACTGCCGGAACCCGAAGCCCCGCGAAGCCTTCCCACCGGAAGCGCGCGCGGGGTTTTCGTTTTCCGGCCGGCCCTTTCACCCCCCCGCGCGGGTTGCCGAATCCGGCCCGAAAGGCCGCCGCGCCTCCCAACATAGGAAGACATCGTGAAATCGATCAAGAAGACATTCGCGTTCGGGCGCCACCAGGTGACGCTCGAGACGGGCGAGATCGCCCGCCAGGCCGATGGCGCCGTGCTTGTGACCATGGACGACACCGTGGTGCTGGTGACCTGCGTCGGTCGCCGTGAAGTGAAAGCGGGACAGGACTTCTTCCCGCTCACCGTGGATTACCAGGAGAAGACCTACGCCGCGGGCAAGATCCCGGGCGGCTTCTTCAAGCGTGAGGGCCGCCCTTCGGAGAAGGAGATCCTCACCTGCCGCCTCATCGACCGCCCCTTGCGCCCGCTCTTCCCGCACGGCTTCTACAACGAGGTGCAGGTGATCGCGACGGTGCTCTCGATCAACCCCGAGATCGACTCCGACATTCCCGCGATGATCGGTGCCTCGGCCGCGGTCACGCTTTCGGGCATCCCGTTCGAGGGCCCGATCGGCGCCGCGCGCGTGGGTTACCTCGATGGCGAATACGTCCTCAACCCGACCAAGACCGAGCTCGAGACCTCGCAGCTGAACCTGGTTGTCGCCGGCACCGAGTCGGCCGTGCTGATGGTGGAATCGGAAGCAAGCGAGCTGTCCGAGGAAGTGATGCTCGGCGCCGTGGTCTATGGCCACGAGCAGATGCGCGCCGCCATCGATGCCATCAACGAGCTCGCCGACGAGGGCGGCAAGGACGACTGGGACTGGGAAGCCGCCGAGACCGACGCGACGCTGGTCGAGAAAATGCGTGCGCTCGTCGAGTCTGACTTGAATGACGCCTACCGCATGAAGTCCAAGTCGTTGCGCTCCACGCGCCTGGACGAGATCAAGAAGAAGGTCTGGGATACCTGCGTGCTGGTCGAGGACAACCCCGCCGACGCCAACGTCGCGCGTTCGATCCTCAAGGACATGGAATCCAAGATCGTCCGCGGCCAGATCCTCAACGGCGAGCCGCGCATCGACGGGCGCAACACGCGCACCGTGCGCCCGATCTCCATCCGCCCGACCCTTCTGCCGCGCGTGCATGGCTCCGTACTCTTCACCCGCGGCGAGACCCAGGCGATCGTCACCACGACGCTCGGCACCGGCCAGGACGAGCAGCGCATCGACGCGCTCCAGGGCGAGTACACCGAGCGCTTCATGATGCATTACAACTTTCCGCCGTTCTCCACCGGCGAGACCGGGCGCGTGGGCTCCCCCAAGCGCCGCGAGATCGGCCACGGACGCCTCGCCAAGCGCGCGCTGCTCGCGGTGCTACCGAGCAAGGAGGAGTTCGGCTACACGCTGCGCGTCGTCTCCGAGATCACCGAGTCCAACGGCTCGTCCTCGATGGCCACCGTCTGCGGCGGGTGCCTCTCGCTCATGGACGCGGGCGTTCCGTTGAAGGGACACGTCGCGGGCATCGCGATGGGCCTCATCAAGGACGGCGGGCGGTTCGCGGTCCTCACCGACATCCTCGGCGACGAGGATCACCTCGGCGACATGGACTTCAAGGTCGCGGGCACGGACCGCGGCATCACCGCCCTGCAGATGGACATCAAGATCACCGGCATCACGCAGGAGATCATGAAAGTCGCGCTCGACCAGGCCAAGGAAGGCCGCATGCACATCCTCGGGATCATGAAGCAGGCGGTGCCGGGTCCGCGCGTCGAGATGTCCAGCTACGCGCCGCGCATCATGAAAATGAAGATCAACCCGGACAAGATCCGCGAGGTGATCGGCAAGGGCGGCAGCGTCATCCAGGCGCTCACCCGTGAAACGGGCACCACCATCGACATCGAGGACGACGGCACCATCTCGATCGCCTGCCTCTCGGCCGAGGCCGGCGAGGACGCGATGAATCGCATCCGCGCGATCACCGCGGAAGTGGAAGTGGGCAAGGTTTACGAGGGCCCGGTGCTGCGCCTCCTGGACTTCGGCGCCATCGTGCAGCTGCTGCCCGGCAAGGACGGCCTGCTGCACATCTCGCAGATCGCCCACGAGCGCGTGAACCAGGTCTCGGACTACCTCAAGGAAGGCCAGATCGTGAAGGTGAAGGTGATGGAGGCCGACGACAAGGGCCGCGTGCGCCTTTCGAGAAAGGCGCTGCTGGACCCGCCGAAGCGCGAGGAGACGCCTCCTCCCGCCCCGGCCGAGTCGGCGCAGCAGTAGCAGGACGGTATAATTACCCGTCATTTGAGCGGCCGAACACCGCCGCTCAAATGACGGCGCCGCACGAGCGGACGAGTACCGCCGCTCAATGACGGCGTCGCAGTTCGACGCGACGGGGTGTAGCGCAGCCTGGTAGCGCGCTTGCTTTGGGAGCAAGATGTCGGGGGTTCAAATCCCTCCACCCCGACCCGCCTTGGACAGATTCGGAATGCGCCCGTAGCTCATCCGGATAGAGCACCGGCCTTCTAAGCCGGGGGTAACAGGTTCGAATCCTGTCGGGCGTGCCAGATTTTCGATGGTGGCTGTAGCTCAGCGGTAGAGTCCTGGATTGTGATTCCAGTCGTCGTGGGTTCGAATCCCATCAGCCACCCCAGCTTCGAAACGAGGAAGCCCGCGCTTGCGGGCTTCTTAGTTTTTCTCTTCAGCTCTGCAACGGCCTACGCCCGGCGGCGCAGCAGCCGCTGCTGCTCGCGCTGCCAGTCGCGGTCCTTGTCAGCCTCGCGCTTGTCGTACTGCTTCTTGCCCTTGGCGAGCCCGATCTGCAGCTTCACGCGGCCCTTGGTGTAGTGGAGATCCAGGGGCACCATCGTGTAGCCGCGCTGTTCGATCTTGCCGATCAGCTTGCGGATTTCCTCCGCGTTCAGCAATAACTTCCTCGTGCGGACCGGGTCCGCCTTCACGTGGGTGGACGCGGTGGGAAGCGCGCTGATGTGCATGCCGATCACGAAAGGCTCCGCCCCCTTCATGATCACGTAGGCTTCCTTGATGTTCGCGCGGCCGGCGCGGATGGCCTTGACCTCCCAGCCCTCCAGCACCATCCCGGCCTCGTAGCGCTCCTCGATGAAATAGTCGTGGAACGCCTTCTTGTTGTCGACAATGCTCATAAAGCATTTTACAGTCCCGCACCATGCCCAACGTCCGCAAGTCCGCCATAGTGCCGAGCTCGTGCGAGGCGATGTTCGCGCTCGTGGAGGACGTCGAGAGCTATCCCCAGTTCCTGCCCTGGTGCGGGGGCACCGAGGTGTTCGAGCGTACCGCCGAGATCACCCGCGCGCGGCTGGACGTGGCCTATCACGGGCTGCGCACGCACATCGCGACCCTCAACCGCAAAGAGCGGCCCGAGCGCATGACGCTGGAATTCATTGATGGCCCGTTCGAGCGGTTCGGCGGCGAGTGGCGCTTCGCGCCACTCGGAGGCGAAGGCTGCAGGGTCGAGCTTGCGCTCGACTATGCCTTCTCCAGCAGCACTCTCGAAAGGCTCCTGGGCGGCCTCTTCGGCGACATCGCCGACACCCTGGTCGACAGCTTCGTGCAGCGTGCCGCGGCGCTCCCGCCCGCAGGATGATCCCGGTCTCGGTCGTCGTTGCGATGCCCGACCGAGAGGAAGTGGTCGAGCTGCAAGTCGAGGAAGGCACGAGCGTCGCCGGGGCGCTGGCGCGCTCGGGATTGGCAGCGCGCTTTCCGGAAATCGACTTCGCGGCCGCGCGCGTGGGAATCTGGTCGCGGCCCTGCGCGCGCGAGACCGTGCTGCGCGAGGGCGATCGGGTCGAGGTCTACCGGGAGCTCACGGCCGATCCGAAGGAGATGCGCCGCGTGCGCGCGCGGCGCAAACCGACCCCGTGAGTCCGGGTCATTGGCCCTTGCACGCCTCGTCCATCTCTCGTCGCGAGCGCGCGCGCTCCGCCTCGATCTCGGCATCGGAGAGGAATACGCGCTCACCCTTCTCGTTGTTCTTGTAGATGCGTCCGCCGTCGGCATACATCTGATACGCGGATTTGGCCTGCGCGCAGCGCGCCTGGTCCTCCTGCGCCTTCTTGGCGGGGTCGCCGGCCTTCGCGGCCTTCTCGCTCGCGTCCTTCTTCTTCTTCTCGTTTTCCTTGTCTTGTGCGACGTAGGACTTGGAAGGCGCGGGTGCGTCGGTCACGCTCCTGGGAATGTTGAGCACCTTGGCGTCGGTGTTCGCGGGCGGCTGGTCGGTGTAGATCACCCGCCCGTTCTTGTCGACACTCTTGTAGAGCTGCGCCATCGCTGCCGGGGCGATTGCCAGGGCGATCGCCAGGATCATCACGCGCTTCATCTGCTTTCCTCCTCGTAGGGTCACTTCACCGCCGGATAGGCGAGCTGTTCCAGGCCCAATAGCGCGAACTCGCTCGCGCGTTTCGCGTGCCGTATGGCCCGCGCGTGATCCTTTGCCGCCAACGCCTGGCGCGATGCCACCAGATCCTCCCATGCCTTCTGCCACAACGCCCGCTTGGCGCGCGCGCGCTGCACGTCTGTTTCCGCCTGGGCGAGCATCGCCTTGGCTTCTTCCGCGAGCGCCGTGTCGTCCGGTGGCGGCGGCGCCACGACCATCGCCGGCGGGGCGGGTTGCGGCGGGGGCGTCACCACCTCCGGCTCGCGCAACGCGCACGCGCTTGCGGACAGCGCCGCGACGACCAGCCAAACACGTGAAGTTTCAAGCATTTAGCATACCTTAGCGAGAATCGACTGGAACGTCAATTCGGGAACCCTCGCTAAACGCGCGAGCGGGGCGTGCGGTTGTCCGGGTATCGGCCGATCTGTATAATTTCGTTTTGCGACGAAGGGTTTCCGATGCGCGTCATCCAAAAGGCGCTCACGTTCGACGACGTTCTCCTGGTTCCGGCCCACTCGAGCGTCCTGCCCCGCGAAGTAAGCCTCGCAACACGCCTCACCCGCACCATCCAGCTCCACATCCCCCTGCTTTCGGCCGCCATGGACACCGTGACGGAGTCGCGCCTGGCCATCGCGCTCGCCCAGGAAGGCGGGATCGGCATCGTCCACAAGAACATGTCGCCCAAGGCCCAGGGCGCCGAGGTAGCGAAGGTGAAGCGCTTCGAGAGCGGCGTGGTGAAGGAGCCCATCACCGTCACCCCGGAGATGACGGTGCGCGAGGTTGCCGAGATCACGCGTCGCCATCGCATCTCCGGGCTGCCGGTAATGGACGGCAAGCGAGTTGTCGGCATCGTGACCAACCGCGACCTGCGCTTCGAGGACAACCTCGACCAGCCGGTGAAGAACATCATGACGCCGCGCGAGCGACTGGTGACGGTGAAGGAGGGCGCCAGCCTCGAGGAGGCGCGCGCCCTCATGCACCGCCACCGCCTGGAGCGCGTGCTGGTGATCAACGGCGACTGGGAGCTGCGCGGCCTGATGACGGTGAAGGACATCCTCAAGTCCTCCGAGCATCCCAACGCCTGCAAGGACCAGTTCGGCCGGCTGCGCGTCGGCGCCGCGGTGGGCGTGGGCGAGGGAACCGAAGAGCGCGTCGAGGCCCTGGTGGAGGCGGGCGCCGACGTCCTGGTGGTCGATACCGCTCATGGCCATGCCCAGGGCGTCCTCGACCGCGTGAAATGGGTGAAGAAATCGTTTCCGCAGGTGCAGGTCGTGGGCGGCAACATCGCCACCCGCGACGCGGCCCGTGCGATGGTCGATCACGGCGCCGATGGCGTGAAGGTCGGAATCGGCCCGGGCTCCATCTGCACCACGCGCATCGTGGCTGGCGTGGGTGTGCCGCAGATCACCGCCATCCAGCACGTCGCCGAAGCGCTCAAGGACCTCGACGTGCCCTGCATCGCCGACGGTGGCATCCGCTACTCGGGCGACATCGCCAAGGCGATCGCCGCGGGCGCGAGCAGCGTGATGCTCGGCAGCCTCTTCGCCGGCAGCGAGGAAGCGCCCGGCGAGATCGAGCTCTTCCAGGGGCGCTCGTACAAGTCCTATCGCGGCATGGGATCGCTCGCCGCGATGCAGAAGGGCTCGAGCGACCGCTACTTCCAGGACGCCGAGATGAATGCCGACAAGCTGGTCCCCGAGGGCGTCGAGGGGCGCATCCCGTACAAGGGCCCGGCTACCGCGATCATCCAGCAGCTGATGGGCGGCGTGCGCGCGAGCATGGGCTACACCGGCTGCCGCACGATCGAGGAGATGCGCGCCCGGGCCGACTTCGTGGAGATAACCTCCGCGGGCATGCGCGAGTCCCACGTGCACGACGTGCAGATCACCAAGGAGCCACCCAATTACCACATCGATTGACACCCCCGCGGCCGCAGGCAAGGCGAGCGGCGCTGCGGCGCCGCTCGGTCTTTCGGCCCTCGACAGGATCCTCATCCTCGATTTCGGCTCGCAGGTGACGCAGCTCATCGCGCGCCGCATTCGCGAGGCGGGCGTTTATTGCGAGTTGCATCCGCACGATGTCGATGCCGCGTTCATCCGAGCGTTCGGCCCCAGGGGCATCATTCTGTCCGGCAGCCACGCCTCCACCACCGAGGAGGAGACCGCACGCGCCCCCCAGGCGGTATTCGAGCAGGGCGTGCCGGTGTTGGGCATCTGCTACGGCATGCAGACCATGGCCGCGCAGCTGGGCGGCGGCGTCGAGCCGGGCAAGGTGCGCGAGTTCGGCTATGCGCAGGTGCGCGCGCGCGGCCACTCGAAGCTCCTCGAGGGGATCCAGGACCGCGTAAACGACAAGGGCGAGGCGTTCCTCGATGTCTGGATGAGCCACGGCGACAAGGTGACCGCGATGCCGCCGGGGTTCAAGCTGATCGCGTCCAACGACGCCTGCCCGATCGCCGGCATGGCCGACGAGTCGCGTCGCTTCTACGCGGTGCAGTTCCATCCCGAAGTCACCCACACGCGCAAGGGCCGCGAAATCTATGCGCGCTTCGTGCATGACATCTGCGGCTGCGGGCCCGGCTGGACCATGCCGCAGTTCGCGCCCCAGGCGCTCGCCCGCATCCGCGACCAGGTGGGTGGCGACGAGGTGGTCCTCGGCCTTTCGGGGGGAGTCGATTCGGCGGTCGCGGCGGCGCTGATCCACAAGGCGATCGGTGACCAGCTCACCTGCATCTTCGTCGACACCGGATTGCTGCGGCTGAACGAGGGCGACCAGGTGATGGAAACCTTCGCGCGCCACCTGGGGGTGAAGGTCGACCGCGTGAACGCCGCCGACGAGTTCTTCCGCGAGCTCGCGGGCGTCTCCGACCCGGAGCAGAAGAGGAAGATCATCGGGCGGCTCTTCGTCGAGGTGTTCCAGCGCGAGGCGAAGAAGCTGCCGAAGGCGAAGTGGCTCGCCCAGGGCACCATCTACCCCGACGTGATCGAGAGCGCCGGCGCCAAGACCAGGAAGGCGGTCACCATCAAGTCCCACCACAACGTGGGCGGGCTGCCGGAGTCGCTGCATCTGAAGCTCCTCGAGCCGCTGCGCGAGCTCTTCAAGGACGAGGTGCGCTTGCTGGGCGTGGAGCTGGGCCTGCCGCGCGAGATGGTCTACCGCCATCCGTTCCCGGGTCCCGGCCTGGGCGTACGCATCCTCGGCGAGGTGAGGCGCGAATACGCCGAGTTGCTGCGCCGCGCCGACGCGATCTTCATCGAGGAGCTGCGCCGCGCGACCAACGCCGAGGGCGTCACCTGGTACGACCTCACCGCGCAGGCGTTCGCGGTGTTCCTGCCGGTGCGCTCCGTGGGCGTTATGGGCGACGGGCGCACCTACGAGTTCGTGGT
>JBDSRZ010000285.1:0-8591 GCA_039929025.1 Usitatibacter sp.
CTTGATGTCGGCCTCGGCAACACCGAGCTGCTCGGCAACGATTTTCTTGACGCGGGCTTCAATGTTGTCCATCGACTCCTCCAACTTTTCTTGAGTGGTTTGTATGCTGCTGAAAAGGGCGTAATTCTACCATCTAATCCATGTACATCCCGCCGTTCACATGCAGCGTCGCACCGCTCACGTACGCGGCCGCGGGCGAGCACAGGAACAGCACTGCCTGGGCGACATCGTCCACCTTGCCGAGGCGTCCGAGGGGGACGTTCTCGAGCAGCTTCTTCGTCTGGTCCTCGGACAGCGCGCGCGTCATGTCGGTTTCGATGAATCCCGGCGCCACGCAGTTCACGGTGATGCTGCGGCTGCCCACCTCGCGCGCGAGCGACTTGGAGAAGCCCACCATTCCCGCCTTGGCGGCGGCATAGTTCGACTGGCCCGGGTTGCCGGTGAAGCCCACCACCGAGGCGATGTTCACGATCCGCCCGGCGCGCGCCTTCATCATGCCGCGCAGCACCGCGCGCGACAGCACGAAGACCGCCTTCAAGTTGGTCGCGAGAATCTCGTCCCACTCCTCGTCCTTCATGCGGGCGAGCAGGTTGTCGCGCGTGACACCGGCGTTGTTCACCAGGATCGAAACCCGGCCGTACTCGTCCTGCACCGCCTGCACCAGGGCTGCGCAAGCGGCCGAGTCGCGCACGTCGAGCACCCGGCCCGCGCCCTGGGCTGCTACGCCCGCCAGCGCCGCGGTGATGCCCACCGCGCCCCCTTCGCTGGTCGAGGTGCCGATGACGGTCGCGCCGGCTCGGCCGAGCGCCAGCGCGATGCCCTCGCCGATGCCTCGCGAGGCGCCGGTAACGATTGCCACTTGTCCGTTCAGGTTCCCGTTCATTTGAGCGCCGCCTGAAGCGCGGCCGAATCCTGCAATGCGACGGACTCGACCGCGCTCGCGATGCGCCTGGAAAGCCCCGTGAGCACCCTGCCCGGCCCGCACTCGACGATGCGCATGACTCCATTCGCGCCCAGGAATTCGACGATCTCCATCCAGCGCACCGGATGGTCGAGTTGCTCCACCAGCGCGCGACGGATGCGGTCGGGATCGTCGAATGCTTCGACGAAACGGTTGTGCAGCACGGGCACGATCGGTTTCGAGATCTGGACCTGCGCGAGCTTCTCCTTCAGGCGCTCCGCGGCGGGCCGCATCAGGCTGCAGTGGGAGGGCGCGCTCATCGGCAGCATCACCGCACGTTTCGCGCCCGCCTCCCTCGCAAGCGCCATGGCGCGCTCCACTGCCGCGCGATGGCCGGCGATCACGACCTGGCCGGGGGAATTCAGGTTCGCGGGCTCGACGATCTCTCCCTGGGCGGCATCGGCCAGCACTTGGGGCAGCTTCGCATCCTCGAGCCCCAGGATCGCGGCGATGCCACCGGTGCCCTCGGGCACCGCTTCCTGCATGGATTGCGCGCGGAATCGCACCAGCGGCAGCGCATCCTCGAAACGCAGCGCCTGCGCCGCGACCAGCGCCGAGTACTCGCCCAGGCTGTGCCCCGCGAACCACGCCGGCATCGCCCCGCCCTTCTCGCGCCACTCGCGCCAGCAGGCCACACCGGCCACGAGCATCAAGGGCTGTGTGTTGACGGTCTGGTTCAAGAGCTCCGGCGGCCCTTCCTCGGCCATCTGCCAGAAATCGATGCCGACGATCTCGCGCGCCTCATCGAAGGCCTGCTTCACCACCGGCGCGTCGGCGAAGCCCTTCATCATGCCCACGGACTGGGAGCCTTGTCCGGGGAAGACGATCGCGGTAGTCATATCAGTAGCGAAGTAACACGGAGCCCCACGTGAAGCCGCCGCCAACGCCTTGCAGCAGCACGGTGTCGCCCTTCCTGATGCGGCCGTCGCGCACCGCGACATCGAGGGCGAGCGGGACCGAGGCCGCGGACGTATTGGCGTGGCGATCGACGGTCACGATGCATTTGTCTTCGGCGAGCCCGAGCTTCTTGCCGACGTGGGAGATGATGCGCACGTTCGCCTGGTGGGGAATGTAGGCGTCGATGTCGGAAAGCTGCATGTTGTTCGCCGCAACCGCTTCCCGCGCGTTCTCCTCCAGCACGCGCACCGCGAGCTTGAACACCGCGCCGCCATCCATCTTGAGCGTAGGGTCGCCCTGGATCGCGCCGCCACACACATGGCCCGGAGTATTGAGGATGCCGGCATGGCGCCCGTCGGCGTGCAGATGGCTCGAGAGGATCCCCGGTTCCTCCGACGCCTCCAGCAGGACGGCGCCGGCCCCGTCGCCGAACAGCACGCAGGTGCCGCGATCCTTCCAGTCGAGGATGCGCGAGAACACTTCCGCCCCGACCACCAGCGCGCAGCGATGGCCCCCGGAGCGCACATAAAGGTCCGCGGTGGCGAGCGCGTAGACGAAGCCGGTGCAGACCGCCTGGACGTCGAAGGCGGCGCCCCTCGACACGCCGAGCTTCGCCTGCAGGATGCAGGCAGTCGATGGGAACACCATGTCCGGCGTCGAGGTGCCGACGATGATGAGGTCCACATCCTCGGGAGCGCGGCCGGCGGCCTCCAGCGCCTTGCGGCACGCATGCAGCGCGAGGTCGCTCGCGAACTCGCCGTCCGCGGCGATGTGCCGCTCGCGGATGCCGGTGCGCGCGAGGATCCACTCGTCGTTGGTCTCCACCAGCGCCTCGAGGTCCTTGTTGGTGAGGACCCTTTGCGGGAGGTAGCCGCCGGTGCCGGTGATGCGCGAATGGATCATGCCGCCGCCGCGGGCGCAGCCGCATTCAGCCGCATGATCTCGGCACCAATGCGCTCGTTCAGCCCATGGCTCGCCTCCGAATGCGCGCGGCCGAGCGCGGTGGCGAACGAGAGGCGGTCGGCCGAGCCGTGGCTCTTCACTACGATGCCCCGCAGGCCCAGCAGCGCGGCACCGTTGTAGCGGCGGTGGTCGACCCGCTGGCGGAAGCGCTTGATCACCGGCATCGAGACGAGGGCCGCGAGCCTGGTGAGTGGCGAGCGCATGTATTCCTCCTTGAGGAAATCGCCCAGCATCTTGGCCAGGCCCTCGGAGGTCTTGAGCGCGACGTTGCCCGCGAAACCGTCGCAGACCACGACGTCGGTGGTGCCCTTGTAGATATCGTCGCCTTCGACGTTGCCGTGGAAGTTGAGCGGGCTCTGGCGCAGCAGCTCGCCGGCCTTCTTCACCACGTCGTTGCCCTTCATCTCCTCGGAGCCGATGTTGAGCAGCCCCACGGTAGGGCGCTCCTTGCCCTCGAGCGCGCTCACCAGCGTGGCGCCCATGATCGCGAACTGCAGCAGGTGCTCGGGGGTGCAGTCGGCATTCGCGCCCAGGTCGAGCGCATAGACCTGTCCCTTGCGTGTCGGCAGCACCGCGCAGATGGCCGGCCGGTCGATGCCGGGGAGCGTCTTCAGGACGAATTTCGCGGTGCCCATCAGCGCCCCGGTGTTGCCAGCGCTCACGCAGGCGTGGGCGCGGCCGTCCTTCACCAGGTCGATCGCCACCCGCATCGAGGAATGCTTCTTGGTGCGGATGGCGCTGCGCACGTCCTCGTCCATGGCGACCACCTGGGTGGCGGGGACGACGGTGAGGCGGGATTCACCGCTGCCCCTGGCGCGGGCGAGCTCGCGCTCGAGCGGCTCCTTCAAGCCCACGAGCAGCAGCTCGGCGTCGGGGTGGGAAGCAAGAAAATCGAGGCTCGCCGGAACGGTGACCGACGGACCATGGTCCCCGCCCATCGCATCGACGGCGATGACGGTATTCATGGGGACAGGCACTTTTTCAGGTGTGACGGGGACATTCCCGTAACGAGAAAAAGCGTCTGTCCCCGGTCTCGTCTCAGTCCTTGGTCGGGAGGACCTTCCTGCCGCGGTAGTAGCCCGACGGCGAGATGTGGTGGCGCAGGTGCGTCTCGCCGGTGGTGGCCTCGACGGCGGTGCTCGGCTTGCCGAGGTGGTCGTGCGCACGGTGCATGCCGCGCTTGGACGGCGACTTCTTGTTCTGTTGTACGGCCATGGGGCTCTCCTAAGGTCCTATTTCTTCTCTCGTTTAAGGCTGGCGAGGGCAGCGAAGGGCGAAACCTTCGCGGCCACATCGCCTTCCCCCTTCGCTTCGCCAAGCCCGGGCTTTCTGGGCACCATCGGCAGGGCGAGGAGGACGGCATCCTCGACCAGGTCGCGGATATCCAGGGGCTCATTCGCGACGAGGTAATCTTCGTCATCGCTTTCCTCCTCAATCCCCGGAAGCTCGGATTCGCGCTCGACCAGCACCAGCCGGTCCTGGATGGAAATCTCGTGCCGGAACGGGTCGAGGCTGGTTTGGCACGTGAGAAAAACGAAGCCCTCGATTGTACACGACACGACCTTTCGACGCTGCGGGTCCAGGGTGGCGGATATACGGTAGCGCAGCTCCCCTTCCGGGCCGGCAAGCTCTTCCTCCAGCCGCTCGAGGTCGGCCGGGCGGAAGATGCCTTCGAGCAGTTGGGGTCTGGTGGACAGGCGATCGGGATGGATCAGGAATTCATCGGCCATCGTTCTGATATTATAGACTTTGGTTGAAGACATTTCAATAACAAGCTGATTTGACTATTAATTCCATAATTCTTGCATCCAGCTCTCGCTATCGAAGGGAGCTGCTGCAGCGACTCGGGCTGCCGTTCGAGACCTGGTCGCCCGAGGTCGACGAGACTCCCCAACCCGCGGAGCCCCCACGCGAGACGGCCCTTCGCCTTGCGCGCGCCAAGGCCGATGCGGGCGGAAGGCGCTTTCCCCAAGCCTGGATCGTGGGCTCGGACCAGGTGGCCGACCTCGATGGACAGCATATCGGCAAGCCGGGCACCTTCGACAATGCGCGCCGCCAATTGCGCGCGGTGAGCGGCCATTCGGTCCTTTTCCACACGGCGCTGTGCGTGTCCCATGCGCGCCTCGAGCGCCGACACGAGCGCCTGGTGACCACCGAGGTCGCCTTCCGCCGGCTCACGGACGCCGAGATCGACCGCTACCTCGAGCGCGAGCACGCCCTCGATTGCGCCGGCAGCGCCAAGAGCGAGGGTCTCGGCATCAGCCTGCTGTCGCGCCTGGGCGGCGACGATCCCACCGCGCTCGTGGGGCTGCCGCTGATCGCGCTCGCGGCCATCCTGCGCGCCGAAGGCTACGACGTCCCATGACCCTGGGAAGCCTGGTGCTGGTGCCGGCATGGCTTTCCGAGGACGCGCCGCCCGACTCGGTGCTTCCGGCGCCGGTCCTGCAGCGAATCCGGGGGTTGGACGCCTTCGTCGTCGAGAACGCCAAGACCGCGCGGCGGTTCCTCGCCGCGTGCGGACATCCGAAGCCGATGCGCGAGATCGCGATGGGCGAGTTGAACGAGCACACCGCCTCGGCGGCAATTCCAGCCCTCCTGGAGCCCGCGCTCGCCGGTCACGACCTGGGGCTCATGTCGGAGGCCGGCATGCCCGCGATCGCGGACCCCGGGGCGGCACTGGTCGCCGCGGCCCACGAGCGCGGCATCAGCGTGATCCCGCTCGTCGGCCCCGCCTCGATCGTGCTCGCGCTGGCGGCGAGCGGGCTCGAGGGCCAACGATTTCGTTTTGTGGGGTACCTGCCCGCGGAAAGCACGGCGCGGCGCGCCGCCCTGGTCGAGCTCGAGCGGCGGTCCGCGCGCGACGCCGAGACGCAGGTCTTCATCGAGACGCCCTACCGCAACGAGGCCCTGCTGGCCGACCTGCTGCAGGCATGCCGCGGTGTCACGCGACTCGCGGTGGCGGCCGATCTCACCGGGCCCGCCGAGTTCATCCGCATGGAGCGCATCGAAGGGTGGCGCGCGCGGCCCCCAACCCTCGGCAAGGTGCCGGCGATCTTCCTGCTGCAGGCCTAGGCGGGCTGCCGAAAGGGTGCGCGCCGCTTCAGCAGCGGGTAGATCCGCTGCGCGTCCAGCGGCGGGGAGAAGAGGTATCCCTGCGCCACGTGGCAGCCCTTCGAGCGCAGCAGCGCGAGCTGCCCGGCGGTCTCGATCCCCTCGGCGATGGTGTCGAGGTCGAGGCTGCGCGCCATGCTGATGATCGCGACCACGATGGCGGCGTCGTTCGGATCCACGGTGATGTCGCGCACGAAGGACTGGTCGATCTTCAGCTTCTGGATCGGCAGGCGCTTCAGGTACGAAAGGCTCGAGTAGCCGGTGCCGAAGTCGTCGATCGCGAGCTGCATGCCCATCTCGGACAGGCGCGTGAGGAGCGAGATCATGCCCTCGGTCTCCCGCATCACCTGGCTCTCGGTGATCTCCAGCTCGAGGAGAGCGGGGTCGAGGCCGGTCTCGGCGAGCACGCGCGTCACCATGTCGAGGAAGCCGCGGTCGGAGAACTGGCGCGCCGACAGGTTGATCGCCATGCGCTTCCCGCCGAGGCCCCGATCGTGCCACTCGCGCGCCTGGCGGCAGCCCTCGCGAAGCACCCATTCGCCCAGCTCGTTGATGAGGCCGGTCTCCTCGGCGAGCGCGATGAAGTCGCCGGGCATCACGATCCCGCTATCCTCGGTCTGCCAGCGCACCAGCGCCTCGACCCCGAGGATCTCGCCGCTTTCGAGGTCCACCTGCGGCTGGTAGTGCAGCACGAAGTTCTTCTGCATCACCGCGCGGCGCAGCGCCGACTCGAGCTTCATGCGGCGCTTCACCGCAACGTTCATCTGCGCGGTGAAGTACTGGTAGGTGTTCTTGCCCACGCCCTTGCCATGGAACATCGCGGTATCGGCGTTCTTCATCAGCGTCTGGGGGTCGCGGCCGTCCTCCGGATACATCGAAATGCCCACGGACCCGCTCACGTGCTGTTCGGTGCCGCCCAGCATCAGCGGCTGGCGCAGCGCGTTAAGCACCTTCTGCGCCACCACCGAAGCGCCGCGACCGTCCTCGAGGCTGTCCAGCAGCACGATGAACTCGTCGCCACCGTGGCGCGCGATGGTGTCCTCGAGGCGCACGCATTCCGACAGGCGCCGAGCGACCTGCCGCAGGAGCTCGTCGCCCACGTCGTGGCCGAGCGTGTCGTTGATGTTCTTGAAATTGTCGAGGTCGATGAACAGCACCGCGACCTTGCGGTTGATCCGCTCCGCGCGCGCGATCGAGTGCGCGAGGCGCTCCTGCAGGAGCCCGCGGTTCGGCAGCCCGGTGAGATTGTCGTGGTAGGCGAGGTGCTGGATTCGCTGCTGGATCACCTTGCGGTCGGTCACGTCGCGCGAGTTGAACACCACGCCGTGGATGTGCGCGTTGGCAAGGCAGTTGGTGCCGAGCGATTCGAAGGTGCGCCACATGCCGTTCTTGTGGCGCAGGCGGAATTCGACCGGCTCGCTCGAGTGACGCGTCTCGATCACGCGCCGCAGCGCTGCATTCGCGCCCTCGAGGTCGTCGCGATGCACCATCTCCATGACATTGCGCCCCAGCGTTTCCGACGCATCGTATCCCAGCAGCTGGCGCAGCGCCGGGCTCTGGTAGAGGATCTTGCCGTCGGCATCGACCACCGAGATCAGGTCGAGGGAGCTTTCCGTGAGCACCCGGAAGCGGGCCTCGCTCGCCTCCAGCGCGCGCTCGGTCTCCTTGTAGCGAGTCACGTCGGTGATCACGCCGATCAGGCCCGCCACCTCGCCGCGCTGGTCGACGAAGCTCACCTTGTTGTAGAGCATATGGCGCACGTCGCCTTCGGCAGTGGGCACGTGCGACTCGTAGGTGGTCGAGGCCGGGCGCTCGAGCAGCCCCCGGTCGCGCTCGTGGTGCTCGGCCGCGATCGAGGGTTCGAAGAGGTCCTGGACCGTCTTGCCCTTCCAGTCGCGGCCGTTGCCGAAGAGCTCGTCCCAGGCGCGGTTGTAGACGCGATAGCGCCCCTCGCGGTCCTTGAAATAGAGCGGACTCGGTATGGCGTCGATCAGGGCGCGGGTGAAGTGCAGGTGCTGCTCCAGCTCGCGCGCGGTGTGCTTGGCCTGGGTGGCGTCGATGCAGAGCGCCATGAGGCCGATCACGCGGCCGGATTCGTCGCACAGCGGCGCGGCGGACCCGTTGATCACGATCGGCGTGCCGTCGGAGCGGACGCGCTCGAGCTCCAGGCCGGTGAGCACCTCCCCGGCGATCACGCGTTCGCGCAGCCGTGCCGCCTCCGCCTTCTTCGCCGCCGGGACGAAGGGCGCGCGGTTGCCAAGCGCCTGGTCGCGCGTGTAGCCGAAGATGCGCTCGGCCGCGGGATTCCAGAAATTGATCCGGCCGTCGACTTCCGTGGTGTAGATCGCCACCGGGGAGTTCTCGACGATCGCCGTGAGGAACGCGTTCATCTGCGACAGCGTGCGGTCCTTCTGGCGCTGCTCGGTGATGTCGATGAATGCGGCGATCAGGCAGCGCACCCGGCCGGAAGAATCCAGGGCGGTCGCGGTGCTACAGCGAACCCAGAGGTCGGTTCCGTCGCGCTTCACGAAACGCTTCTCCACGGTGCGGTCGGTTTCGTCGCCGGAGCGCACCCGCGCGAGGTACTGCTCGTCGCGCGCGACGTCGGCCGGGTGCACCAATTGCTGGAACGAGTTCCCCTCGAGCTCCGCGGCAGCGA
>JBDSRZ010000286.1:0-6620 GCA_039929025.1 Usitatibacter sp.
GCTCGAAGCTTCAACGATAAATTAGTGAAATATTGTATCCTTCTGCCCTCGTTATGGTTCTGGATTCCCATCATCGTTTGCCGCGTGCTGGTTTGAGCCCAGGCTCCGCACCACACTGTCTGTATTCCAGGCCTTGATTCCGATGGAAAAGGATCCAGGATCGCCTCGGGGCGCGGACAGGCGTAGAAAATGAAGCGCGCTCTGATTACCGGAATTACCGGGCAGGACGGCTCTTTTCTTGCTGAGCTCCTGCTCGGCAAGGGCTACCGCGTGTTCGGTTTCGCCCGGCGTGAAAGCTGGTTCCGACAAAACTGCGCGAGCCATCTCGCCTCGCGAGTCGAGATCCTATTCGGAAACATGGCCGAGGGCGTGGACATAGCAAGGGCGGTGCAAGACGCGGAGCCCGACGAGGTCTACAACCTCGCGTCGCAATCGCGTCCCGCGGAATCGTGGGCAAGGGCACCCGAGACACTGGTCGTGAACGCACTCGGCGCTATTCGGTTGCTGGAGGCCTTGCGCCACCATCACCCGCGGTGCCGCGTATACCACGCCTCTTCTTCCGAAATGTTTGGGAAAGCGCTGATCACTCCGCAGAATGAGGATACGCCGTTCAATCCGGTGAATCCGTACGCGGCTGCTAAGGTATATGCGCACCAGATGGTGCGGATATACCGCGAGAGCTACAAGCTGCATATCTCGAATGGCCTGCTCTTCAATCACGAAAGCGAACGGCGCCCGCTGCATTTCCTTACCCAGAAGGTCGCCTATGGCGCTGCATGCGCCGCCCTAGGGATCTCCGATTCGCCCGAACGCAACGAGCTCGGCATACCCATCGTGGAGCGCGGCAAACTCGCGCTGGGCAATCTTGACATCTCGCGTGACTGGGGATATGCGGGCGATTCCGTGCGCGCGATGTGGCTCATCTTGCAGCAGGAGGAGCCGAGCGATTACGTGGTCGGCAGCGGCAAGCTGCACTCGCTACGCGACCTCTGCGAGACGGCGTATCGGTCGGTGGGTCGCGAATGGCGTGATTTTGTGGTGAGCGACCCACGCCTAGTACGCCCGCTTGAGTCCGCACAGCTGCTAGCTGACCCATCAAAGGCCCGCCGCGAGCTCGGCTGGGAGACCACGATCACTTTCGAACAGATGGTCGAGCGTATGGTATGCGCTCAGGTCGAGCGCCTACGAACATTTAGACCTCCAACGTAGCCACCAGCGGCAAGTGATCCGACGCCACCCGCGCAAGCGGCGTCGCATGCACGCTGATGCGCTTCAGCAGCGATCGTGGATGGGTCCAAATCCTATCGAGCGCGAGGAACGGCGCCCGCGACGGGAAGGTCGCCACGTGCGGTGTGTGTTGAAAGTAGCGATGAAGCCGCCGTAGCGGCTGTCCCCATAGGAACCATTCGTTCAGGTCGCCCAGCAGCACCGCGCGCTCGCGCGGGGCGTCGGTGAAGAGCTTGATGAGCCTTTGCACCTGGTCGCGCCGCTCGGCAGGGCGTAGCCCCAGGTGGGTGGCCACCACGCGCAGCGGGCTCGCGCCGACCTCGAGGTCCGCGGCGATCGCCCCCCGCGGCTCGCGCCCGCGCCAGCTCAGGTCGCAGAGCATCGTCGAGTGCACCGGCAGCCGCGTGAGGAGCCCGTTGCCGAAGTGGCCATCGTGGCGGATGTGCGTGGTGCCGGCGATTGATCGGTAGCCCGTCTTCTCGCCCAGCCACGCCAGCATGTCCGCCCTGCCATCGCCCGCCTCGACCTCCTGCAGCGCGACCACGTCGGCGTCGATCTCGTGCAGGACGTCGAGGATACGCTGCGGGACGCAGCGCCGGTCGCGGCCTATCGCGCGGTGGACGTTATAGGAAGCGATCCTGACCGTCGGCATGCCGTCACGTCGCCTTGACGGCGCTCGGACGGCTGCGGCGCTGCTCGCGGCGGTCGAGGTAGGCGAGCAGGCGATGACCTGAATAGGCGAGCGCGCCGAACATGCACACCGCCGCGGCGATCAGCCACGGGTTCATGCGCGCGGGATTGGTGAGCGCGACGGCGAGCTGGTCGCTCAACACGGTGGCGGCGAGGCCGCCGGGCAGCATTCCCAGGAAGGTGCCGATGATGAAGTGATGCAGGCGGATGCGCATCGCGCCCATCACGATGTTGACGACGAGGTAGGGCGCGATCGGCACCAGGCGGACCAGCGTCACGGCGATCAGGCCCCGCCGCTGGAGTACCCCGGTCAGGCGATTCAGCCTCGGCCCCGCGACGCGGCGCACGGTGTCGCGGTGCACCAGGCGCCCGACCGCGTAACCCACGACCCCGGCGAGCAGCACCCCCGTCATCGCATAGACGAATCCTTCATACGGGCCGAAGACCACCACGGCCGCCATCGTGAGCAGCGGCCGCGGGAACATCACCAGGCTCGCCGGCGTGTACGCGAGCACGATCAAGAGCGGCGCCCACCAGTGGTCGTCGAAGCGCTGCGCGACCGAGATCACGTTGTCGGCGGTCACCACCGAGGCGAGCGGGGTGTAGCGCCAGAGGAGCGCCAGCGCGCCCGCGAACGCCGCGATGCCCACGGCCACCAGCAGCGGGCGCTTGCGCGCGGGCTCCACCGGCAGCTCGTCGTGCGCGAGCCCGTCCACCAGCCCCTCGATGGAGATCGGCGCTTCCATGTCGCCGATCCTGGCCGCGGCGAGCAGCGCCTCGTTCACTTCCTCGTCAGCGAGCCGCTCCAGCCGGCGCGGGCCGTGGCTCAGTTTCGCGATCGCGGGCGCCATGGAGCCCAGCTCGTCGATGGCGGCCGCGAGCTTTTCGACGTCGACACCGGCGTGCTCGGCCACCAGGCGATCGCGGAAGCCGCGGATCACCGTGCGGCGGTGCGGGTCGCCCTGCGCTTCCGCCGTCACGTCGCATTCCGAGTCCACGCCCATCGAGCGGTTGCTCAAGTTCGACGAGCCGATGCGCAGCCACTCGTCGTCCACAATCATCACCTTCGAGTGCAGGTCGATGCAGGTGTTCTCGCACAGCCCGTCGATGTGCGGGTAGTAGACGTGCAGGCAGCCCTTGGTGTCGGCCGCGCGCAGCTGGCGAACGAGGCGCGTGCGCAGCATCGTCATGGTGTGCTCCTCGAGCCAGCCGTGGCTGAGGAGCCGCGTCACCACGACGATCTCGGGCGGATCGGGTTCGCGCAGGCGCGCCTCGAGCGCGTTGCCGATCTTCTCCGAGGTGAAGTACTGGTTCTCGATGTAGATGTAGCGCTTCGCGCGCCGGATCATGTCGAGATAGAGCGTCTCGACGTGGCGAACACCGGGGTCCGCCCCTTTTGGCGCGTGGGTGCAGGCGATGCTGAGCGGCACGTCCTGCAGCTCCACCCGGATCTCGTCGGGCCAGGGGTCGCCACCGGTCTCGACCGGCTTCACCTTGCGCCCGGTGCCGGAGTGCCAGCGCTTGCGAGCCAGCGCCGCCATCTCGCGCGCCACCTCGCCGTCGAAGGCGATCATCGCGTCGTGGAACGGCGGATACGGCGCGTCCTGGAATACGCGGCGCGGATCGTCCGGCGCGTGCTGCGGCGAATCCCAGCGCTTGTTGGTGATGTCGAGCCCGCCGGCGAAAGCCATCTTGTCGTCGATCACCACCACCTTCTGGTGGTGGGAGCCCGCGAGCGGATGGGTGTCGTCGAAGCGGAACTGGATGTGGCGGTGGGGCTTCCAGGGCAGGCCGAAGATCGGCGAGTACTCGCGTTCGGTCCCGTAGACCATCGGGAAGTCCCAGTCAAGGATGCGCACGCGCAATTGGGGCTTGCGCTGGCACAGGCCGTTGAGGAACTCGCCCATCGTCAAGAGGGGGCGGTTCTGCTCGTCGTAGCCCATCACCGTGCGGCTGTCGAAATCCCACGCGAGGATGAGGATCGAGCGCTCGGCGCGCTCGGCGGCGCGCATGAAGGCGGCAAAGTATTGCTCCCCGTCGACCAGCAGGCCCACCCGCTTCGCCGTGCCCGCGGCGCAGCAGTTCTCGCCGGGACGGAAAAGCGACACGGGATCGGAACCGGAATCGGGAGGCGCCATCGGGGTTCGATTATTCAAGTTGGAATCCCGATCATTTTCGGGACTTGGCGCGAATGCCCTAGAAGGCCGAAAAGAGCTGTTGGTAGTCCGATCGGACTACGGCAGGCGGGCAAAGTTGCGTCGGGAGGGGATTTACGGGAAGGCGCACCAGGCGGTGCCCTCGACAAACCAGTTGCGCCGCGACATCTCGCGCATCGTCGAGTCGCTGGTGCTGTAGCGGTGGTTGGAGTCGTTGAAGCGGTAGCGGTCGTTGTAGGCGCGCCTCACCTCGAGCATGCCCGCGGGGCACTTGCCGGTCGCGAGCTGGGGCACGACGCGGAAGGCGAGGCCCTCGTAGGCCCAGCCGCCGGCGCGCTTTACCGCCTCGCAGGCGGTTGCATCCGCCGCGAAGAAGTGCGAATTCGGCCCGCCCGCCGGCACGCCGTAGAAGCGGCACACCTCGTTCACCGCCGGGCCGCCCGGCGGCCTGTCGAGGTAGATCTTGGATGACTCGTTGGTGAGCACCCATCCCGGGCCCGCGCCGCCGGCCAGGATGATGTCGACTTCGATCTGCGCGCCGGCGATGAAGTAGTGGTCCAGGGTGGTGTTGTAGAACTCGACCAAGGGGCGCTCGAAAATCGCGGTCGCGAACGAGGTCGGCACATGCACATCGACCACCACGGAGTCCTCGCGGCCGCCCGCCACTTGCGCCATCTTGATGAAGCGCGCCATCGCCCCCGAGTCGGAACTAACGCCCAGGTACGCGTTGAAGAACGTGATCATCCAGGTGATGAGGTCGTCCGCGTCCTGCGGCCGCAGCTCGTGCTGGCCGCCCGCCATCGACACCATGTAGCGCGACCCCTTGAACAGGTTCACCGCCTGCTCGGTGAGCCTCTCGGGCGCGGTGGTGTCGGCGCTGCCGGTCATCGCGAAGTAGGGGCGCGTGACTTCCTCCGCGCCGCGCTGGTTGTCGCAGAAGGCCGGCAGGAACGATTGGCCCGAATAGGGCACGTAGCCGAACGCGGCCTTGATGCGCGGATCGCGGACCGTGGGCTCGCAATGCAAGCCGATGGTGGTGGTCATGCGCGCGCCGAGCAGGTTCGCCATCGCCTGGCCGCCCATGCTGGCGCCGAAGCCGCCGATACGGTCCGCGTCGATCCCGGCGGCGTATCCGGCGTCCGCGAGCAGCATGTCGGTCATCGCCTTGAGCGACACCGGGCGCATCAGCATCATCTCCGCCACCCGGTCGAACTGGGTGAGCGCGTAGAAGTAATCGTTGAAGTCCTCGAGGCGCACGCGCGAGAAGCGGGCGTCGCCATGGAAGATCGCCGCGACCACGTACCCCTGGGCGGCCAGCTTCACCATCACGTCGATGTAGCCCTTGCCGATCGGGCTGCCTGAAAGGCCGTGGGAGTACACGATGAGCGGCAGCTTCACCGGGCCTGGCGGCGTCGGCGAGAACTGGATGCCGACGATATCTCCCCACTCGCCGATCGAGAGGAGCCTG
This sequence comes from Usitatibacter sp., assembly GCA_039929025.1. GTDB lineage: Bacteria > Pseudomonadota > Gammaproteobacteria > Burkholderiales > Usitatibacteraceae > Usitatibacter. The sequence continues at coordinate 5,542 of JBDSRZ010000286.1, forward strand.
GGCGCGGCCGCCTGCGGAAGCATGCGCGGCACCACGTCACCGGTCTGGGGCAGGACGTAATCCGGGTCGCTGTTGGAGGCCGGGGTCGGATGGCAGACGAGCACCACGAAGGGCACGCGATCGCCGGCGTTGCCGGGATAGAGCGTGCGGATGTCCGGGACGAGCGCGTCGATGCGCAACGCCGACGAGGGCTGCGGGAGGATGTCGGTGATGTAGTGGCCGCCCTTGCCATCCCAGGAATCCTGCGCCGGCGCGCCCGAGGCGGCGATGCGGGCCGGATCCTGCTGGATGTTCGAGCAGGCCACCTTGAACGGCCCCGCGGCGAGGGGGGGCACGACCAGCTCGTGGTTCACGGCGCCCGCGGGCAATGCGAGGAAAGCCGCCGCCGCGGCAAGCGTTATCCGGCCTGCCCGGGAGCAAAGATGTGAAAGGGTAGAATCCACCAACGAATTATCCCCGCTTTGAGGCGCCTTCCTTGGACGACAGCGAAAAGATCCGGCGCATCCTCCTGCGGTCCAAGACCCTCGCGATCGTGGGGCTTTCCGCCCAGTGGCACCGGCCGAGCTATTTCGCCGCCAAGTACATGCAGGAGCATGGCTACCGGATCATTCCGGTGAATCCGATGTACGACGAGATCCTGGGCGAAAAGTGCTTCAAGTCGTTGCGCGACATCCCTGAGCCGGTGGATGTGGTGGATTGCTTTCGCAAGAGCGCGGAGATCCCGGCGCTTGCCGAGGACGCCATCGCGATCGGCGCCAAGGTCCTCTGGATGCAGATCGGCGTGAAGAGCGAGGCGGCGCGCGCCCGGGCCGAGGCCGCGGGGCTGGAGGTGGTCGAGAACCGCTGCGTGAAGATCGAGCACGGCCGCTTCTTCGGCGGCCTGGGGTGGGTGGGCGTGAACACCAAGGTCATCTCCGCCAAACGCGCGAGCGCTGCTGGCGGCTGACCGGGGACGGACCCTCATTTCGGCTGGCGAGATGAGGGTCTGTCCCCGGTTTCTCAGGGAGGGAATCATGGAACTGTGGCTTTTGTGGTTGATCGCGGGCTTCGTCCTCGCCATTGCCGAGCTGCTCACCGGC